>PLIR01000150.1 GCA_003139415.1 Myxococcales bacterium
CGCGCGGCGGAACGGCCCGGCCTCGCGCTTCTCCCATTCGCGCCCCGGATCGGCCGTGTCGCGCGTCGCCAGCCACCCGTCCCGCGGGAAGAGGATGTCCCAGGCAAGCGTCGCGTCGTCCTTGGCGATCGCCTCGAGCAGGTGGCGCGAACGGGCCGTCAGCTCGTCGCTCGACGTCGGCGGGATCGAGTCGTCGGCCGGGGCCTCGTCGGCTGCCGCGCCGGCGCGAGCGGCTCCGGCCTTCGCGTCGACCCCGGCGTCGTGCGGGCCCGCGTCGGGGCCGGCGACCGGGCCGTGATGCAGCCCCCGGCACCCGGCCACGGCGCACCCGGCGGCCAAGGCCGCCGCAAGGACATACGACCTTCCCATCCCTAGGCAAGGATGGGCAGGGTCACCAGGCCCACTTGCAGTACCTCGTCGAACGCGCGGATCTCGGCGAGGCACGCCTCCGTCGGCCGCGACTGCAGGCGGAGCTTGGCACACGCCGCACCGCCGCCATCGAAGATCGTGTTCGTGACCTCCTCGAGGTTGATCCCATGCCGCTTGAGGACCCCGAGGACGTTCGCGAACGTGCCCACCTTGTCCATCATGCGAATGACGAGCTGGAACCGGGACGCCGTCGACGACACGTTGACCACGTTGGGGACGGACCCCTCGAGCAGGAACGACCGGATGACGCGCACCGTCTCCGTCGCGATCGAGAGCTGCGCCTGATCCGTCGCCGCCGACACGTGCGGCGTCCCGTACACCAAGCCGCCCGACGGGTACGGCCGAAAGCGCTCGGGCGCCGGGTAGACGCGCGTTCCCTTCGGCTCGTCTGCGTACACGTCGAGCCCGACGCGGAGGCCTCGCTTCTCCACCGCGGCGAAGAGGGCCGGGTAGTCCATCAAGTCTGCCCTCGCGGTGTTGATCACGATCGCGCGGTCGGGCAGGGCGTCGATCACCGCGCGGCTCACGATCTGGCGGGTGCGGTCGTTGAGCGCCAGGTGAACGGTGAGAATCTGGCTGCGCGACGCGAGCTCCATCATCGACCCGGCGTATCCGATGCCCATCTCGGTGGCGCGCGCCGGCGTGAAGGAGCGCCCCCAGCCGATGACGTTTAGCCCGAACGCGCGCGCACGGACCGCGACCTCGCGCCCGATGGCCCCGAGGCCCGCGACGCCCATGCTCTTGCCGTGCAGCCCTTCGGCCTTGCTGTACTCCTGACGCTCCCACTTGCCCGCCCGCATCGAGGCCACGGCGTCCGGGATGCGCCGGTCGAGGGAGACCACGAGCCCGAGGACCAGCTCTGCGGCAGCCGACGCGTTGCGGCCGGGACAGTTGGCCACGTAGATGCCGTGCTGACTTGCCGCGCGGACGTCGATCGTGTCGAACTCGGCGCCGGCGCGCACGATGAGGTTCAGGTCCTTTGCGGCGCCGATGGCCGCGGAGGTGACCTCTGTCGACCGGACCACGAGGATCCCGATCCCCTGCATGCGCTTTTCGAGGCTCTCGCGAGTCAGCTCGGGCTCGTAGACGACTTCGATGGGCAGTGCGCGAAGCTCTTCGACCGCGCGGGGATGGAGCTTGTCGGCGATGAGCAATCGCATGAGGCCCGGCGGACTCTAACCGAATCGCCCGCGCGGCGCCTCTCTCGGCTCAGGACCGAGGGTCCGCCTCGCCGAGCGTGCGCACCCGTCCGCCGATGCGCACCGCGATGCGGGGCTCGGCGGCCGCCGCCGGCGCGTCGACGAGCAGCGGCTCGAGGGAGCCCTGCGCGTGGGGGGTGAACTTCGCCTCGTAGGGGCCCCCCTTCTGTGCCCTCTTCACCACGGCGTAGAGCGCCCCGTCGGGTCCGACGCGCGTGGCCTCCGGCTCCCACGCCTCCTCCGTTCCGTCGCTCAAGAGCAGAGCGACGCTCGCTGGCTCTACCCGCAAGCCTTGGACGAAGTACGGCGCGTCGTCGACCGTGAAGTACGTCCAGTCGTACCCGTTGGTGAGAATGTAGCGCCCGTCGTCCGGGTGACGACTGATCCACGACCTTAGCGCCGCTCCCATCCCGGCGTGCTCGACGAGCTCCGCGTCGTGCCAGAAACGCCCGAGGGCATCGAGGCGGATGGTGCTCTCTCGCGAGCGCCCCTCGGGAGCCGGGAATCGGTAGAACTCCGGATGGTCTCCGGGCTTTCCGGGCGTCATGGACGCGTCATAGCAGCCCCGCGAAAACACGGCGAAACGCGGCCGGGCCAAGGGCGGCCCTCCGCTTGACGGAGGTGAAAGCGGCGCCTACAAGATCGACGCTCCTTTCAAATTATTTTGAAGGTTCGGAGGCCCGAACGGAATGGCGTGGGACGGCATGAGCGCGTTCGTTCGGGCTCTCGAGCAGCGCTCGGAGCTCGTGCGTGTCACACGCCGCGTCGACCCATATCTCGAGGTCTCTGCGATCGCCGATCGGGTGACCAAAGAGGGCGGTCCGGCGCTGCTCTTCGAGGACGTCGGTGGTTCGCCGTTCCCGCTGCTCATCAACGCCTTCGGGACGCGCGGGCGCATGTCCCTTGCCCTCGGCGTCGACGACATCGAGGACCACGCCCGCGCCATCGCCGAGCTCGTCACCACGCGAGCGCCGTCGAGTCCGAGGGAGCTCGCGCAGCTCGCGTTGAAGCTGCCGGAGCTGGCTCATGTGCCGCCCCGGTCGGTCGCCACTGGCGCTTGTCAGGAGATCGTGACGACGGGCAACGACGTCAACCTCGACACCCTGCCGATTCTGACGTGCTGGCCGAACGACGGCGGGCCGTTCATCACGCTGCCGCAGGTCATCACGCGGGACCCCGAGTCGGGCGTGCGCAACGTGGGCTGCTACCGGATGCAGAAGCTCGACCGCGCAAGCACCGCCATGCACTGGCAGATCCACAAGACGGGCGCGCGCCACTTCCGCAAAGCACGCGAGCTCGGATCGCGGCGCCTCGACGTCGCCGTCGCGCTCGGTGGCGATCCGGCGATGACCTACGCGGCCACCGCGCCGCTTCCCGACGGCATCGACGAGTGGATGTTCGCCGGGTTCCTGCGCAAGCGCGCCGTCGCCACCGTTCGTTGCAAGACGGTCGATCTCGAGGTCCCCGCGGACGCGGACATCGTCCTCGAGGGGTACGTCGATCCGCAAGAAGCGCTCGTCGCCGAGGGGCCGTTCGGAGACCACACGGGCTACTACACGCCGGTCGACAGCTTCCCGCGCTTCCACGTCACGGCGATGACGCACCGGCGCGACGCGGTCTACCCGTCGACGATCGTGGGTCCGCCCCCGATGGAGGACGAGTGGCTGGGCAAGGCTACCGAGCGCCTGTTCTTGCCGATGTTGCGCCTGCTCTTCCCCGAAGTGGTCGACATGAACCTGCCCGTCGAGGGCGCATTCCACAACCTGGTCCTGCTCTCGATCAAGAAGCAGTACCCCTTCCACGCGGCGCGCCTGGCGCACGGCCTCTGGGGAGCGGGCCAGATGACGTTCTCCAAGGTGATCTGCGTCGTCGACGAGGACGTGGACGTGCAGGACGTCGGACAGGTGGCCTGGCGCCTGCTCGCGAACCTCGATCCCAAGCGCGACTTCGCGTTCGTCGACGGTCCCATCGACCAGCTCGATCACGGAGCAAACCAGGCCCTCTGGGGGAGCAAGGTCTGCATCGACGGCACGCGCAAGTGGCGCGAGGAGGGGTACACGCGCGCGTGGCCCGAGCCTTGTCGCATGACGCCTGACGTCGTCGCGCGGGTCGATGCGATGTGGAGCAGCCTCGGGCTCGACCGGCGCAGCTCGCTGGTGCCGGGCGCGGAGCGAGCCGCACTGTCCCCGATGGCACGCGTGGTCGAGGTCGCGCGCGATCTTCTCGCGAGGGCCAGGCCGTGACCGCCGCACCGATCCCGGACGTCATCGCCCGGCGCGGGGTCGAGGCCGTCCACGACCGGGCGGCCCGCGGGATGTTCGAGCGGATTGCGCCCACGTACGACCTCCTCAACGGAGTCCTGTCCGCGGGCCTCGATCGTCGCTGGCGAGCGCGCGCGGTCCGGGCGGGGATGCAAGCGGCCCCCCCGGGCCCCATGCTCGATCTCTGCGCCGGTACGATGGACCTCACGGCGTTGCTCGCGCGCGCGCGGCCGGGTGAGCGCGTCGTCGCGGTCGACTTCTCTCCCGCGATGCTCGAGGCGGGCAAGCACAAGGTGCCGGGCGCCGAAATCGTCGTCGCGGACGCGACCCGTCTTCCCTTCGACGACGGCACGTTCTCGCTCGTCATGTGCGGCTTCGGCATGCGAAACCTCGGCGACACCGCCGTCGGCGCACGGGAAATCCTGCGCGTGCTCCGTCCGGGCGGTTGCTTCGTGACCCTCGAGCTCTTCCGGCCCGAGCGCGTCACGACCAAGGCGTTCCACTTTGCCTACGCTCGCGCCGTCCTTCCGGTCGTCGGCGGCCTCGTCTCCGGCGACCGCGGCGCGTATCGCTACCTCGCGCGCAGCATGGCCGGGTTTCTGTCGTGCGCGGAGTACGAGACGCTGCTGGGCGAGGTCGGGTTCGCCGGCGTCTTCGGGGCGGACCTGACGCTCGGCGTCGCGTCGATCGTGGTCGCCCGCGCGCCCGGCAAGGGGGCGTCATGACGGGCGGACGGAAGAAGATCGTCGTCGGCGTGACGGGCGCCAGCGGAGCGCCGTACGCCCGTCGCCTCCTCGGCGTGCTCCGCGAGCGCCCGGACGTCGAGCTCGGCGTTTGCGTGTCGCGGACTGCGGCGGAGGTCTGGGCGCTCGAGTGCGGCGGAGACTTGGCCGAGGCCGCCGGCGTCCGGATCTGGGGCTTGAACGACTACAAAGCGCCCTTTGCGAGCGGCAGCGCCGGCTGGCAGGCGATGGCGGTCGTGCCGTGCTCGATGGGGACGGCCGCGCGCATCGCGCACGGCATCTCGGACACGCTGCTGACCCGCGCCGCCGACGTGATGCTGAAAGAGCGGCGAACCCTCGTCGTCGTCCCGCGGGAGACACCCCTGGGCCTCGTGCACCTGGAGAACCTCACCGCCCTGGTGCGCGCGGGCGCCGTCGTATTGCCCGCGATGCCCTCGTTTTACGGCAAGCCTGCGACGCTCGACGACGCGATCGACACGGTGGTCGGGCGCATCCTCGATCACCTGGGGGTCGAGCACCGCCTGCTTCGTCGGTGGGGGTCGGCGTGAGCATCCTCGTCAAGCAAGCGATCGCCGCCGCCGGGCTGGCGGACGTCGCGGCGTCGCGCCGGGCAGGGGGCGTCTCGGTCGCCCAAGTCGAGCGACTCCGGCAGGCCGACTTGCTCGCCCTCGGTGCCCTCGCCGACGCCGTACGGGCCGAGGAGGTCGGCGCGGACGTGAAGATCTTCGCCGACGGCGCGAGCGTTGCGGCAGGCGATCGCGTCGTCGTCCTGCCGCCCGAAGCCTCGGACGCGGTCACGGGGCTCGAGCTGCTGCGCGAGGTAGCGATCGCGCGCGTCGCCGGCCCCCCTGGCGTGCACGTGCGGATTGATTGGGGTCGTTGCGGCCTCGAGCTCGCGCAGGTCGCGCTTGGCTTTGGCGCGAACGAGCTCGCCGGGCCCATCGCGAACAAACGCGGACTGCCCCTCGCCCAAGGCGAGATGCTCGGCGTCGGCAAGAAGAGCGGCTGGGAGCCGGCCGAGTTGGTCAAGCGTCGCGAGCTGGCTGCCTGCGTCGAACGCGGCGGCCGCGTCGCAGTCTTCGTGGGGCGCGACGGTGCGCTCGAGTCGATCGAAGCAGCGGTACTCACGCAGGAGGCCATCGGATGCACACCGTGACGACGCCGCGGGTCGGGACCATCGAGGCCATCGAGAGCAAAGTGCGGGCGGGCGAACGACTCTCGTTCGAGGACGGCGTCGCGCTCTTCCGGCACCCCGACGTCATTGCCGTCGGGCAGCTCGCGAACGCCGTGCGCGAGCGGGTGCACGGGGACCGCACGTACTTCAACCGGAACATGCGCATCGAGGTCACCAACGTCTGCGTCGCATCGTGCCTGTTTTGCTCCTTCGCCAAGCTCGAAGAGGGGGCCCCCGGGGCCCACACGATGAGCCACGAAGAAGCGTGGCAGGAGCTCCGCGCGCGCCTCGACGATCCGCCTTCCGAGATCCACATCGTGAACGGCCTGCATCCCGGGTTGCCGTTCGCGTATTACGAGGAGCTTCTCGCCGGCTTCAAGCGCATCAAACCCGACGTTCACATGAAGTGCTTCACGGCGGTCGAGATCCATTTCTTCGCGCGCCACTACGGCATGACGTACGGAGAGGTGCTCGAGCGCCTCCGGCGGGCGGGGCTCGACAGCATGCCGGGCGGGGGCGCCGAGATCTTTCACCCCGAAGTGCGCGCGCGTATCTCGCACGACAAGGCCACCGCCGACGAGTACCTCGATGTCCACCGCGTCGCGCACGGCATGGGCATGCGCACCAACTGCACCATGCTCTACGGGCACATCGAGACGTTCGAGCACCGCGTCGACCACTTGCTCCGGCTGCGCGCGCTGCAGGACGAGACCGGCGTCGACGGCGGCGGCTTCCAGGCCTTCATCCCCCTCGCGTTCCACCCGGATGGAAACGGGATGCGCAACCTCCCGGCGCCGACGGCGATCGACGCGCTCCGGACGGTGGCGGTCTCGCGGCTCTTGCTCGACAACATCCCGCACATCAAGGCGTACTGGGTAAGCATGACGCCCGAGGTGGCCCAGATCGCCCTGCGCTTCGGCGCCGACGACCTCGACGGGACGATCGTGCACGAGACGATCTACCGCGCCGCGGGATCGCGCTCGCCCAGCGGCCTCACCGTCGACGGCCTGGTGCGTCTCATCCAGGAAGCCGGCCGCGTCCCGGTCGAGCGCGACACCCTGTACAACGTCGTTCGCGAGCACGCGCGCGCCGCGCTGCCCGAGTCCGCGCTCAAAGTGCGCGACCGGAACGCCAAGAAGCACCTCGAGGTGATGTCGTGAGCGCCGCGACGCGAGAACACGCCAGTAACCGGGTCGCGGGCGGGCTCCTTCGTGTCGCCGCGGTCGGGTACCTGAACGCGCGCCCCCTCGTCGAGGGCCTCGAGCGAGAGGCCGCCTCCGGCAAGCTCGTGCTCGATTGCGCGTCGCCGGCGGAGGTGGCGAGGTGCGTGGCGGAGGACGAGGCGGACGTGGCGCTGATGCCCGTCGCGGCCGCCGCCTCCATCGGCGATCTGCGCCTCGTTCGTGGGTGCGCCATCGGCGCGCGCGGGCCAGTTCGCAGCGTCGTCATCGCGGCCGAACGGCCCATCGAGTCGCTCGAGGAGCTCGCCGTCGACCTGTCGTCGCGTACGAGCGTGGTGCTCGCCAGGTTGCTCCTGCGCGCCTTGATGGGTCGCGAGCCCCGCCTCGTCGGCTGCTCTCCCCAAGACGCCGTCGCGGGGATCGCGGGCGGCCGCGGCGCGCTCGTCATCGGGGATCCGGCGCTCGAGATCGAGGGCCGTTTCCCGCACGTGCTCGACCTCGGTCGCGCGTGGCTCGAGCACACGGGGTTGCCGTTCGTCTTCGCCGCGTGGTGCGGGCGGGTGGGCGCCGTGTCGGCCGACGAGGAGCGCATCCTTACGGCCGCGAAGGCGGAGGGGCTCGCCCGGCGCGACGCCATCGCCGACGCTTACTCCGCGCGGTCCGGCCTCCCGGCGGCCTCGCTCCGCTCGTATTTGCACGACGCGATCCGGTACGAGTTCGGCGACGAGGAACGGCGCGGGCTCGAGCGCTTCTACGACGAGGCGGCTCGCGCGGGGCTCCTCCCGCCCGCCCGCGTGCGCTTCATGGACGACGACCGGGGCAAGGTATCCGAGGCGCCGCCCGCCCTGGATACCCTGCTCGCCCGGGCGGCCGAGGGAGCGCGCCTCAGCGCGG
Organism: Myxococcales bacterium; assembly: GCA_003139415.1. Lineage (GTDB taxonomy): Bacteria > Myxococcota_A > Polyangia > Polyangiales > Polyangiaceae > Palsa-1150. Next base: position 7,882 of record PLIR01000150.1, read on the forward strand.
CAGAGGGCGAGAGGCTGCTCGAGGAGGCCTCGCTCTTCGACCTGGGCCTCGCCGCCGACGCCGTCCGGCGGCGAAAGCACCCCAGCAACGTCGTCACGTACATCGTCGACCGAAACGTCAATTATACCAACGTCTGCACGACGAGTTGCCGCTTCTGCGCGTTCTACCGGCCGCTCGGGCACCCGGAGGGCTACGTCCTGTCGCGCGAAGTGCTCGCCAAGAAGCTGCAGGAGGTGGTCGACGCCGGCGGCGTGCAGATCCTGCTGCAGGGCGGCTTGCACCCCGAGCTGCGGATCGAGTGGTACGAGGACCTCTTTCGGTGGATGAAAAAGGAGTTTCGCCTCGGGCTGCACGCACTGTCGCCGGAGGAGATCCTGCACATCGGTAGGCTCGAAGGGCTCAGCGTGCGCGGGGTACTCGAGCGCCTGCACGCCGCCGGTCTCGACAGCGTGCCCGGGGGCGGCGCCGAGATCCTGGTCGACCGAGTCCGCCGCAAGATCGCGAAGGCCAAATGCACGAGCGACGACTGGCTCGGCGTCATGCGCGTCGCCCATCAGATGGGCCTGCGGTCGAGCGCGACCATGATGTACGGCACCGTCGACACGCCGCGCGACCGGATCGGCCACCTGATCAAGATCCGCGACCTGCAAGACGAGACGGCGGGCTTCACCGCGTTCTTCTGCTGGGACTTCCAGCACGAACGGGGCACGCACATCGAAGCGGGCGACCACGGCACACTGCTTTACCTGCGGCAGCAGGCCGTCGCGCGCATCCTGCTCGACAACGTCGATCACGTCGGCGCGTCGTGGGTGACGCAAGGGCCCGAGGTCGGCCAGGTTGCGCTGCGGTTCGGCGCCGACGACTTCGGCAGCGTCATGTTCGAGGAGAGCGTCGTGTCGAGCGCGGGGACCACGTTCTGCATGAACGCCGACGCGATGGAGCGGCGCATCCGTGCGGCCGGCTTCAAGGCCGCCCGGCGCAATGTCCGCTACGACTGGCTCACGACGCCCTCCTGAGGCGGAGGTCGGAGGGACGAAAATGCGTGCCGTTCACGCCGATGCCGTCGTCACCGGAGAGGGGGACGTCCTTCGCGACGCCGCCGTCGTCCTTGGCGCCAAGGGCGTCGTCCTCGACGTAGGCCCCGCGGAGGAGATCCTGCCGCGCCACGCGGGGGTGGACGTCGAGCGGGTCCGAGGGGTGCTTCTGCCTGGCCTCGGCAACGCGCACACGCACCTCGAGCTCAGCGCCCTTCGCGGCACGGTGCCCGGCGGCGCCGGATTCGTCCCGTGGGTCGAGCACCTCATCGGCGCCCGCGCCGAGATCCAGCCGGAGCAAGATGCGGCGGCCATCGAGAAGGCCGTCGCCGAGCTCGAGGCGTCCGGGACCGCCGCGATCGGCGAGGTCACGAACTCGCACGCGGCGGAGCCGGAGCACGTGCGGCGGGGGTTCGGGGGCACC
>PLIR01000339.1 GCA_003139415.1 Myxococcales bacterium
CGCGCCGTCCTGGCCGACCCGACGATGCAGTTCGACGGCGAGGCCAAGCACGACGCCGCGCTCCGGCACGCGATCGACAACCGCGAGGGGTCCATGGGCGGCACCGGCGTCTCGGGCGGGGGTTGCGGGTGCAACTAGAGCAACCGTCGATTGCTCTGGGGCGCACCGCGAGGGCGCGTCGCGTGCTGCGGGCGGTCGTCGTGGCGCTCGGATGCGTCCTGACGCTCGTGGCACCCGGGTCGGCGCGCGCCCAGGTCGGCGAGTTCGATACGACGCACACCGTATTTTACGAGGCGCCGACGCGCACGCACATGTTCGTCTACTCCCCGTCGGGCGACGTGACGGCGTCGCCGTGGTCGTGGCTGGACGTCCGCGGCGGGTGGGAAGCGGACGTCGTTTCGGGCGCCAGCGTGTCGACCAAGGCGGGCGGCGTGTATCAGGCCTCGCACGCCGCCGATGTCGTCTCGACGGCCAGCGTGCGGGACCTTCGCAACATGGCCCGCGGCGAGGCCACGGTGAAGGGCGACTTGACCTCGCTGACGGCAGGCTACGCGTACTCCACGGAGAACGACTACCGATCCAACTCGCTCCACGTCAACGCGCGCACCGACGCCCTGCAGCACAACACCCAGTTCGAGCTCTCCTACGCGCACAACTTCGACGGCGTCTGCAACCGCGTTCAGGACGGGTCGGCGACGAGCCCGACGCTCTGGGTCGCGCTCGAGGACTCCTCGGGGTGCTTCACCAAGTCCGCGACGCGCGTGACGGACACTATCGGGATCGACACCATCGAGACGAGCTGGGGCCAGTCGTGGACGCCGATCTTCGAGACCCAGCTGACGTACACCGCGCAGCTCGTCGATGGCTTTCAGAGCGATCCCTATCGCAGCGTCATTCTCGGGGAGGGCATCAAGGCGCAGGAGCACGTCCCGGACGAGCGGGCGCGCGAAGCCTTGACCGCGCGAATGGCCGTGTACTTGCGCGCCCTCCGCGCAGCCTTCCGTCTCTCGGTCCGCGGGTACTACGACACCTGGGCGATCCGGAGCGGAACGGTCGAGGCCGAGCTCGAGAAGTCCTTCGGGGAATCGTTCCGGCTGATGGCCCGGGGGCGCCTCTATTCGCAGACGGGGGCGGTGTTCTGGAGCGACGACTATACGGGCGGCGCCCCGCCGCTTGGGCCCCGAGGCCAGTACTTTACCGGCGACCGCGAGCTCTCGCCCTTTTGGAGCTGGCTCGGCGGTCTGCGCGCGATCTGGACTTTGCGCCCCGCGGAGGGCAGGTTCATCGGCTTCATCGAGAGCTTCAAGCTCGGACTCTCCGGCAGCGTGACGGGGTTCTCGTACTCCCAGTACACGCTCGGGGGGATCCCCGTTTCGAACGCCCGCGCGTATGTCGGGACCCTCAGCTTCAACGTCGTATTCTGACGCGCCGCGCTCCCGTCACTCTTCGTCGTGGTCGGCGCTTCGGAGGCCGTGCTTTTTGGCCATGTCGTGCAGGTGTTTGCGGTCCATCCGCGCGTCGCGGGCGGCGGCGCTGACGTTGCCCCCGTGCCGGCCGAGCAGCCACTTGACGTAACGGCGCTCGAACTCGGCGTCGTAGCGGGCGCGGGTTTCGCGGTACGTCTTGCCCGCCTCGAACGTGAAGGCCTCGACTGCCCCGGCGCCTGGCGCCCCTGGGGAGGCCGGCAGGGAAACTAAGCTCAGTTCTGGCTGACCCGCCGCGCGAGCCAGGTAAAGGGAGCGGTCCAGGATGTTTCGTAGCTCGCGAACGTTGCCCGGCCAGTCGTGCGCGACGAGCCCCTGCATCGTCTCGTTGCTTACGGCGATGCCGCCGCCGCTGGCCTTGAGGATGTGGTTCACGAGGGCGGGGATGTCCTCGCGACGCGAGCGCAGAGGGGGGACGGCAATGGGAACGACGGCAAGTCGAAAGTACAAGTCTTCCCTGAACTTACCGGCCAAGACCTCGCGTTGTAGATTGCGCTTCGTGGCGACGACCACGCGCACGTTCGAGCGCAGCGTGCGGTTGCCGCCGACGCGGCGGAACTCTTTCGTCTCGAGGACGCGCAAGAGCTTCGGCTGGACGTCGAGCGGCAGCTCGCCGATTTCGTCGAGGAAGAGCGTCCCGCCCTCGGCCAGCTCGAACGCGCCTTGCCGAGCGGCGACCGCGCCCGTGAAGGCTCCGCGTTCGTGGCCGAAGAGCTCGCTCTCGAGCAGCGAATAGCTGACGGCGCCGCAGTCGACGACCACGAACGGCCCTTGAGCGCGGGTGCTCTCGTGCCAGATGGCGCGCGCCAGGACATCTTTGCCGGTCCCCGTCTCTCCCTCGAGAAGGACGGTGGCTTCGGTAGGGGCGATGCGCTCGAGAATCCCGAAGATGGATCGCATGGCGAGGCTCTGCCCGATGACGCCGCCGAAGGCCGTCTTGTCGCTCGGCATGACCTCGACGCTCCGGACCGTCGCTCGCAAGACAATCTCGACCTCGCCCACCTTGAGGACGGCGCCGGGCTGCACGAGGGCCTCGGAGACCTTTGCGCCTTGCACCCGCGTGCCGTTGGTCGAGCCGAGGTCGCGCACGAGCACCCCACCATCGACTCGCAGCAGCTCGCAGTGGTGTCTCGACACCGTATCGTCGGCGAGAACGAGTTCGTTGTCGGGCGCCTTGCCGATGCGCAGCCGGTCCCCGACGCGTAGGCTCGTCCCCTTGGCCTTGCCCGAGAGCACGAGGGCCTGAATCCCAACGCCCGTCTCCGGGGTCTGAACGGCTCGGGTCGCGACTTCGACCTCCGTCCCGCCGTCCTCGCGCGGTGTCATAGGATTCCCCTCTCCTGACGTAGCGGAAGGTGGGGCGAGGAGCAAAAATCCTGTCCGCGCCGCCTGGGCCCGCCGCCGCTCAGGGGCGGCTACGGATTCCGCAGCGAGCGGATCCGGGCGACCAGCCCCTTCAGGACGGGATCAGGGAAGTCGAACCGCGGCATCCGGTTGCGGCCGTTGCGGATGATCGCGGCCATCTCGGCGTCCGATGTGCTCGACTGCCAGTCGGTTCGTCCGAGGTCTGGTGCACGAAGCATGGGACCCATCGGCCCGTCGCCGTGACCGAGGGGCCCATGACAGCCCACGCATTGCTGGCGCCAGGTGATGTCGATGAGCTGCGCGTCATTGGCGCTTGTGTCCTTGACGCGGCCCGTCGCAGACGCAGTGCCGGTTGGGGCGGCCGGGTGGTCATCGTCCCGGGAATGGTGATCGTCCTTCGTCCAGACCTTGAGGGAGTCGGCCGCCGGCGCCTGATCGCAAGCGGCCAGGGCCAGCGCCCCGACCAGGGAAAACGCCAACGTGGCCCGTCCGCTGTTCATGCTGCTGCGCTTTCTCAGGGTCTTCACGGCGGGCGCCACGCTGCGCCACGCTGCGCCACGCTAGTAGTGTGTTGGCGAGGCCTTGGCGAGTCCTGTCTCCTGTCCGCGGGCTTGCCGTTCCGGCCCGCCGGGCCTAGATTTGGGTTGGGCGTGGATCGGTTCGTGGGGCGTTGGCTTATGGCCGCGTTCCGCGTGCTTGCCGACCGCGACCTGGAGGTCTCATGTACAGCAGCACAAGCGGTGGTCCGCCAGGGGCGCTCGTCCGGAAGGTGACGGCTCCCGATCTTCGCGCGCGAAAGTCCGTGGGACCGGCGATCGCCATGGTCACTGCCTACGACTTCACGATGGCCCGGCTGCTCGACGAGGCCGGAGTCGATGCCCTGCTCGTGGGGGACTCGCTCGGTATGGTCGTGCAGGGGCTCGCCAACACGCTTCCCGTAACGCTCGACGAGATCTGTTACCACGGCCGCGCGGTCGCGCGCGGCGCCGCGCGGGCGCATGTCGTCGGCGACATGCCGTTCATGAGCTATCAGGTCTCGCCGGCACAGGCCGTCGAGAGCGCAGGCAAGCTCCTGAAGGAGGGCGCCTTCGAGAGCGTGAAGATCGAAGGGGGCGAAGACTTTGCGGAGCACGTCCGCCGCATCGTCCGCGCCGGCGTTCCTGTGATGGGCCACGTCGGGCTCATGCCTCAAAGCGTGCACGCGCTTGGCGGCTTCAAGATGCAGGGGAGGGGAGGCGACGCGGCCTCCAAGATCGTCTCCGATGCGCGCGCCATCGAGGACGCAGGCGCCTATGCGATCGTGCTCGAAGCTGTCCCGCCCGATGTCGCCGAGAAGGTGACGCGCGAGGTCCAGATCCCGACGATCGGGATTGGCGCGGGCGCCGCCTGCGACGGCCAGGTGCTCGTATGCACGGATCTCCTCGGCATGTCGCGCGGTCACACCCCCAAGTTCGCGAAGAAGTACGCCGACCTCGGCGACGCCATCGTGAAGGCCAGCGCCCGTTACGTGGCCGAGGTTCGGGGCGGCGTCTTCCCCTCGGCCGAGCACGCCTTCAAGCCCAATGACGGGGGGGCCCCTTCACTCGCGCTCGTCAGGTCGTAGAAGCAACCGTTGTTCGTGCGGTGAAGGCACTTCCCTGTGGAGGTTGCTCTGGCAGGCCGTTGAAAGAGAGAGATTGATCGCGAGGACGCCAAGACGCCAAGGGGGATGGCCTGAAGCTCTCCGGCAAATTCACGTGGCGTCGTGGCGTCTTCGCGATCGACTCTCTCAGGGAGCCGCGGGCCCGACGCACAGGGAAGAGCCCCTTCACTCGCGCTCGTCAG
>PLIR01000066.1 GCA_003139415.1 Myxococcales bacterium
TCGAGCACGAGGACCACGACGGCATCGACGGCCTCGACGCTGGCGGCGCGCGGTTCGTCGAGCAAGAGCGCCATCTCGCCGAACACGTCGCCAGGGCCCATGATGGCGAGCGTCTCCTGGCCCTGGTCCACCGCCCGGTAGGCGCGGCAGCGACCGCTCACGATGAGGTAGGCGGCGTCGGGCGCGGCACCTTCGCGGATGATGAGGGCCCCCGGCTGAAAGACTCGGCGGGGCAGGTGCAGGCCGCCGCGCAAGAACGACACGATGTCCTTCTGAAGCTCGAGCACGCTCGGGTAGCGCTTGGCCGGGTCGGCTGCGGTGGCGCGCGCGATGATCTCGCGCAGCGGCTTGGGCGCGCCGACGCGCGGGGCCGCCTGCTCGATCGGGATGACCAGGCCGCGGCGCGACTTCTCGAGGATCGACTCGATATCGGGATCGTCGCCGAAGGGCGTCTTGCCGCTCACGATCTCGTAGAGCAGCGCGCCGAGGCCGAAGACGTCCGAGCGCTCGTCCATCTCGGCCGGGTTGCCGCGCGCTTGTTCCGGCGCCATGTAGCCGGGCGTCCCGACGGGGCCCGGGGCCTCCATCTGCGCCATTTTGCCCGAGGCGGGCCGCGTCTTGGTCNNTTGTCGGGCTTGATGTCGCGGTGGATGACGCCCCGGTAGTGCGCGTACGCGATGGCGTCGCAGACCTTGGAGAGGATCTCCAGGCCGTCGTGCACTCGGTCGCTCGACCCGAGGGGCCGCGACGCGTCGCGCATCCAGCGCCCGAACGAGATGCCCTGGACGAGCTTCATCGTGAAGTAGGGGACGCCGCCCGCGTCGACCGCGAGCTCGTGTACCGGGACGATGTTCGGGTGCTCGAGCTGCCCGGTGATCTGGCCCTCGGCGATGAAGCCGTCGCGATAAAACTCTTGCTTGGCGAGGGTCTTGTCGAGCCGCTTCAGGGCCACGTGGCGCAAGAGGTTGCGATCGGTCGCGGGGTGAATCCGGCCCATGCCGCCGCGACCGAGCTCCGCGAAGAGCCGCAGGTGCGGCGGCGTCGGGATCCCTTCGCGCCGGATCTCGGCGGGGGTGACGTCGTGCTCCCCGCCGACGGGGATGCTCTCGATGACGTAGACGGGCGCGGGCGCCTCGCCTCGCAGGGTGTCGTCGGACGCTTCACTCACGGGGCACTCCTTCGAGCATGGACTCGCTCGACCACGTTCCGAGCGTTTCGAGCGCTAAGCTCGGCTCGCTAGGCTACCAGGGCGCCGACCCCCGCCGTAAGGTAAAGACGCCCCGATGACCGAGCCCGAAACAAAGGCGCCAGGCCTCCCTACGATCGACGTCCTCGAGTACGGCGGTAAGCGCGACGGCGTGCGCCAATCGACGGGCCGCCGCCTCTTCATGCAGCTTCTCGTCGCGGACTTTGCCGAATCGGCGGGCGATGCCCCACCGCGCGTCGTCGAAGCCTGCCGGCAGGCCCGTGTTCCCGCGGTCGTCTACGCCGACGCGATGTCGCCGCGCGGCGTCGGCCTTCTGACGTGGAGCGAGGACCCGGCGCACTTCGTCCGCGCCGTCCGACCGCTCTTCGCCGGCGCGCCCCTCTCGCGGGGCGTGCTGCGCGACGGGTACGCGATGATCGGCCGGACGTACTCCACGGGCCACGAGCCGGATCTCGAGTGGACGCTCCTTCGCAGGCCCATCGAGAACGTGGCAAACGATCGCTACCCCTGGCACGTCTGGTACCCGCTGCGCCGCAACGGCGCGTTCGCGCGCCTCGAGCCGATCGAGCAGTCGCACATCCTGCGCGAGCACGCGCAGATCGGGATGGCCTATGGCGCCCAGGAGCTCGCACACGACATCCGCCTCGCGTGCCACGGCCTCGACCCCGCCGACAACGAGTTCGTCATCGGCCTGGTGGGCGCCGAGCTCCACCCGCTGTCCCACCTGGTTCAGGCGATGCGCAAGACCCGCCAGACGAGCGAATTCATCGAAAAGATGGGCCCCTTCTTCGTGGGCCACGTCGCGGGGAGAGCTTAGCGTTTGCTGTCATCCTGAGCGGAGCGAAGGACCCCACGGAGACCGCGGAAGGGCGGCGTCCATGGGGTCCCTCGCTCCGCTCGGGATGACAGCAAAGGTTTGCCGCCATCACGACGGCGCCAGCGTCAGTCTTTCCGGTACATCGTGACGACGCACGCGCCGCCGAGGCCCAGGTTGTGCTGCAGGGCCACCTTGGCGTTCGGGACCTGGCGCTTGTCGGCAGTGCCGCGAAGCTGCCAGACGAGCTCCGTGCACTGCGCGAGGCCGGTTGCGCCGAGCGGGTGCCCCTTGGAGAGCAAGCCGCCGGACGGGTTGGTGACGACACGCCCGCCGTACGTGTTCTGCTCGTCCCAGATGAACTTCTCGGCCTCGCCCTCGCGGCACAGCCCGAGCCCCTCGTACGTGAGGATCTCGTTGGCCGTGAAGCAGTCGTGGAGCTCGCAGACCTGCACGTCGGATGGGCCGAGCCCGGCCTGCTCGTAGACCTTCTTGGCGGCGTTCACCGTCAAGTCGTAGCCGACCATCTTGATCATGCTCTTCTCGAAGCTCGACTTGTAGTCGGTGGTCATCGCCTGGCCGGCGATCCACACCGGCGCCGTGTGGCCGTGCTTCTTCGCAAAGTCGTCCGAGCACACGATGGCGGCGGCCGCCCCGCACGTCGGCGGGCAGCATTGGTAACGCGTGAGGGGGTCGAACACCTCTTCGCTCGCCATGACCTCCTCGACCGAGAGGCGCTGGTTGAAGAGGGCGTACGGGTTGTTCGACGCGTGCTTGCGCGCCTTCTCGCTGACCTTGGCGAACGTCTCGCGCTTGGTGCCGTACTTCCACCGGTACTCGCGCCCGGCGCCTCCGAACATCTGCGCCGTCGGCGGCGCCTGGGCGAAGCCCTGCACGTCCATCATCACCGACGCGTGCTTCGAAACGGGGCTCTCGCGGTCGTCGTACTTGGAACCGAGGGCGCCCTTTTCCATCTTCTCGAAGCCGAGCGCCATCACGCACTCCGCCGCGCCGCCCTCGACGGCCTGCTTGGCCAACATGAGCGCCGTGGACCCGGTGGAGCAGTTGTTGTTCACGTTGAA
>PLIR01000102.1 GCA_003139415.1 Myxococcales bacterium
CGCGCCCCCCCGCGGCGGGGTTCGCAGGGATGATGATCGGCCAGTTCTTCCTCGGGCTCGTGCACGACATCGGGCCCCTCATCGCCGTGGCGACGTTCACGTCGCTCGGCACGGGCATCCTCCGGCCCACGCTGACGAGCCTCATCTCGCGCAGGGCCGGACGTCACGAGCAGGGGGTCGTGCTCGGGCTGAATCAATCGCTCCAGGCCCTCTCGCAGATCGTCGCCCCGGCGGTCTCCGGGGTGCTCATCGCGCGGGGGTGGCTGACGGGCTGGGCGTGGCTTTCCAGCCTCGCGGCACTCATCGGGCTGGCGCTTGCACGGTATACAACCCCCCTGGTAGGAGAGGCTCGATGAAAAAGGTGCAGAGGTCGACGCTTCTCGCCGCCGCAGCCCTGGCCTGCGTGCCCACAGCGCTCCTTCGGTGTAGCGTCCACGGAAGTAGCCCCGACCTGGCGTCGTACGACCACGTCGACGACGCCGGAGAAGCCTCCGCGCCGCCCCCGAGCGGCGGAGACGACGAGGCGGAGACCGACGCCGAGGCCGGCGAAGACATGTCGCACGCTGCCTCCGACGCAAGCGCAGACGGAGGAGATGGCTCGGCCAAGGGGGACAGCGGCGACGCCGCCGAAGAACCTCCATCCTGCGCGGCTCCATCCGGAGGGGAAGCCTGCACACCGGGCTCGGTCGCGTGCGGCACCTCGTCGTGCACGACGCCGAGCGACGTGTGCTGCGCCACCACGTTCACGAGCGGCGCGCCCTCCGCGGGCACCTGCACGCCTAGCGCCACGGGCTGCGGTCTCGGCGCCACGGAGGTCGCCTGCGACGAGGCATCCGACTGCGCGTCGGGCGTGTGCTGCACGATGCCCACGATCAACACGTCTGGCACGGCGACATGCCAGGCGACGTGCGGTCTGAACTACTACCAGATCTGCCGTTCCAACACGGAGTGCAGCTCGGGTACGTGCATACGCCAATCGTGCGCCCTCGGGACCTACACCGTCGAAGCCTGCGCGCTTCAAGCCGGCTGCACCGCGGAGTGAAGGCACGGACCCCGTCGCCCCCCGCGCCGCCATCCGGTTCGGCGACCTCGCGGCCGCGTCGCGGCAGCTCGCCGGCACGACGTCGCGACTGAAGAAGAAGGCATTCCTCGTCGACCTGCTCGCCCGCGTGCCGGCCGACGAGGTGGCTTCGGCCGTCGGATGGCTCGCGGGCGAGCCCCTTTGCGGACCGCTCGGCGTGGGACCGGCGCAGCTCTGGGCGCTCGCTCGGACTCCCGAAAGGGATGGACCGCGCCTGACGCTCCGCGACGTCGAGGAAGCCCTCGGACAGGCCCGGACCGCCGGCCGCAGCGACGCGCTGGATCACGTCGGCCCGCTTTTCGAGCGGCTCGACGGGCCGGAGCGAGCGTTCTTCGCGGGGGCCCTCACCGGATCCCTTCGCCAGGGCAGCCTCGGGGGCGTGATGGTGCTCGCCCTCGCCGAGCTGTCGCAGAGGAGCGAGGCCGACGTACGTCGCGTGGTGATGGTCGTGGGCTCGGTGGCCGGCGCCGCGCGCGCTCTTCTCGGACCGCAGAGAGACGAGGCCCCCGAGGCGGCGCTCGTCCTGTTCCGGCCCCTCGCGCCGATGCTCGCTTCGCCCGCGGAGTCGCTCACGCAGGCGCTCGCGCGCGTCCGCCACGCGCGCATCGAGTGGAAGATCGACGGCGTCCGGGCGCAGGTTCACAAGGCCGGCGCGCGCGTCGCCATCTACTCGCGGCAAGGCCACGACATCTCGGCCGGCTGCGCCCCCGTCCTCGATGCGCTGGCGACGGTGAACGCGACGGACGCCGTGCTCGACGGCGAGGTCGTGCTCGAGGCTCCCGACGGTACGCCGCGCCCGTTCCAGGAGTCCTTCTCGGCGGTCGCCTCGAAGAGCGTGCCCCGCGACGGCGGCCGCCTGCGCATCTACGTCTTCGACTGCCTCCGCCGCGACGGCGTCGACCTGCTCGACGCGGCCCTGTCGTCGCGCCTCGACGCCGTCGAAGCGATTGTCCCGAACGACCTCCGCATGCCGGGACTGCGCACGGACAGCCCCGACGAAGCAGCGCGCTTCCACGCGGCGGCCCTCGCCAAGGGCCAGGAGGGCGTGATGGTCAAGGACCTCGACTCGCCGTACCGCCTCGGCGCGCGCGCCCGTGCCTGGCAGAAGGTCAAGGAGTTCGCGACGGTCGATCTCGTCGTCCTCGCCGCCGAGTGGGGCAGCGGCCGGCGCAAGGGCTTCCTCTCGAACCTGCACCTCGGTGCCCGGCGCGATGACGGGACGTTCTGCATGGTCGGCAAGACCTTCAAGGGACTGACCGACGAGCTTCTACGATGGCAGACGGGCCGCCTCGAGTCGCTCGCCACGGAGCGCGCCGGTCACGTCGTCATGGTGCGTCCAGAGCTCGTCGTCGAAATCCGCTTCAACGGGGTACAGAGAAGTCCGCGCTATCCGGGCGGGATTGCCCTCCGGTTCGCCCGCGTCGTCCGCTATCGAGATGACAAGGCGGCGCGCGATGCGGACACGCTCGCCTCGCTCGTAGCGAGCTTGCCCGCGTCGCCTTCGACGTCGCGCTCCGTGGAAAAGGCGGAGGAGCGCGAGCGGCGAAAGAAGCGGCAGCTTTCGCTCTTCGATCCGTGAGCCGTTCCAGCGTAGCTTTGGGGTGATGCGGTTCGCGAGCGGCCTGGGGATGATCGTCGCGCTTGCGGCGTGTGGAGGGACCGGCGGCCACGGGGGTTCGGGCGCGGGCGCGGGCGCAAGCGCGGGCGCGG
>PLIR01000343.1:0-839 GCA_003139415.1 Myxococcales bacterium
TTCATCTCGGTCTCGGTGGCCGCCCCGACCTTGACGACGGCGACGCCGCCGACCAGCTTGGCGAGCCGCTCCTGAAGCTTCTCGCGGTCGTAGTCGCTCGTCGTCGTCTCGATTTGCTTGCGGATCTCTTCGATGCGGCCCTTGATGCCGTTCTTGTCGCCCGCGCCGTCGACGATCGTGGAGTTGTCCTTGTCTTGCGTGATGCGCTTGGCGCGCCCGAGGTCACTGATCGTGACGTTCTCGAGCTTGAGGCCGAGCTCCTCCGCGATGACCTGACCGCCCGTGAGCACCGCGATGTCCTTCAGCATCTCCTTGCGGCGATCGCCGAAGCCCGGGGCCTTGGTGGCGGCGCAGTGCAGCGTGCCGCGGAGCTTGTTGACGACCAGCGTCGCGAGCGCCTCGCCCTCGATGTCCTCGGCGATGATGAGGAGGGGCTTCTGGCTCCGCGCGATCGCCTCGAGCACGGGGAGCAGGTCCTTCATGTTCGAGATCTTCTTCTCGCTGATGAGGATGTAGGCGTCCTCGAGGACGACCTCCATGCGCTCCGGATCCGTCACGAAGTACGGCGAGAGGTAGCCGCGGTCGAACTGCATCCCTTCGACGACTTCGAGCGTCGTCTCGGCCGTCTTGCTCTCTTCGACGGTGATGACGCCTTCCTTGCCGACCTTCTGCATCGCCTCGGCGAGCTTCGAGCCGATCTCCTTGTCGCCGTTCGCGCTGATCGTGCCGACGTGCTCGATCTCCTTGGGATCTTTGGTCTGCTTCGCGATCTTCTTGAGCGACTCGACGACGGCTTCGACCGCCTTGTCGATGCCGCGCTTGATCTCCATCGGGTTGTG
>PLIR01000343.1:846-15651 GCA_003139415.1 Myxococcales bacterium
CGTTGCGGCCCTTGGGGCCGAGCGTGACCTTCACCGCGTCAGCCAGCGCATTGACGCCAGCGAGAATCTGATTTCTTGCCTGCTCGTTGTAGACGATTTCCTTCGCAGCCATGGGTACACCTTTCGTAGAGCCTGAGTCTTTGGGGTTTGCCGACGCGATTGCGGTCGGATGGTGATTGGGTCACGGGCCCGTCACTGGGGGTGAGTCACTTCTCCAGGACGCCGAGGATGTCGTCCTCGCGCAGGATGAGACGCTCTTCGCCGTCGACCTTCACCTCGGTGCCGCCGTACTTGCCGAAGAGCACGCGGTCGCCGACCTTGACGTCGAGCTTGCGGACGCTTCCGTCCTCGAGAATCTTGCCGTTGCCGACGGCGATGACCTCGCCCTCGATCGGCTTCTCCTTGGCGGTGTCGGGGATGATGATGCCGCCCTTAGTCTTCTCTTCCTCCTTTACACGCTTGACGATGACGCGGTCGTGAAGCGGACGGATGCTGGCCATGGGGATCTCTCTCCTGGTGAGGGGTTGTGTCGTGGGTTGGATTGAGCCGAGGGCCCGGAAGCGCCCCGGTCATCAGGCCTTGCGGCGAACACCCGCCGTGGGGACGCGCCGGCTCGCTGTAGGGGAGGCGGACGTGGACCCAAGGTCGATTGCTGGCACTCACGGTAGATGAGTGCCAACCGCCGGCCCGAAAGTAACGCCGAGCTTCGTTGCGTCAAGGGCCGCGATGGATCGTTCGGAAAATATCGCAATCCCTTGCAATACCCGCTGGTTGTGCGCGGCTAACGACCACTGCGCGTCCGATGAGCACTCTCCCTGTCCGACTGCCACGCTTCGGGCGCTTATTTGCCGGAACTGCGCTGCCACGAAATTGCGAAGGTATCGGAAACCGCTTAGAAAATTGGGTAGCTGTACGCGAGGACTATGAGCATCGTACCCGCCCGCTCGGTGTCGCATTTCTTTCACGAGGTGGTGGAAGACGCCTTGCGCGCTCAGAAGGTCGAGGCGACTGAAGGCGCGACCCGCTACCTGGTTGCGTTGCTGGCGGATTACGCGCACCCCGACCTTCGCGCCGACGAGGCGCTGGATCGGCCTCTGACGCTGCTGATGGATGAAGCGGTCCACATCGCGGACCCGGCCGAGCGGTTCGAACGCCTGCGCACGCTCGGCGACGGGGTCCTCTATGGATGCGGCTTCTTCGGGGACCACTTCGAAGCGCGCGGGGTCGACGCTCGCTACATCAGGGGCCTCGGGACGCGCGCGTACGGGGCCGCAGGATCCATCTTGCGTCGCGGGTCGGAGCCTCAGACCGTGCCGGATCTCTTCGCCGAGCTGGCGTCGAACTTCGATGCGTTCGTCGGCGTCCTCTCCGACGTCGCCGACGCGACGGTCGCGATGGGTATCGAGAACTCCAAGGGCCTCGTGAAGGCCTACGAGCGGTGGCTCAAGACGGGGAGCGATCGCCTGGCGAGCGTCCTCACCTCGCATGGGATGATGCCTACACGCGGTCCGCGAGGCGTCCTGCAGTGAATGGGGCCGACGCTCTCGCCGGCAACGGGGTGTCGCTGGTTCGGGAGAGGGCCCTGGCTCTTCGCGTTCAGCGAGGCCTCGAACGTCTGTATCGCCTGGTCCCGGCGGCCGACGTAGGCGACTTCGTTCGGGGAGCAGACCCGGGAGAACGCGAAACGCTCCTCGTGCGGGAGGCCGCCGAAGGGACGCTCGAGATCAGCGTTGCGCTGCCCGCGCTGGGCGCCGACGCGGATATCGACCTGCTTTGCCAGCTGATCGAGGGCGTGAGCCACTTCGTTTACCTGGCCGAGAGAGCCCGGTGGGGACGCGCGGCGACCCAACTCGAGCTCGAATTGCAAGCCGAGGTCGACAAGTGGGTGATCATCGCCGCGTCGATTCGACGGTTCGACGCGAGCCGGAGCGCGTCGTTGAGGGCCTGTCTTTACGAGCGCGTCGCGTACGTGCACGGCGAGGGGAGTGAGCTCGGGGAGCGCTATCGCATCGCCAACGAGGCCGCCCATGGCTTCGTTCGGCGCCTCGAGCGCGAGTACGTGCGGAGCGCCCGGTTCGGACGACTCCAAGCCGAGCTTTGGCACTTCTTTCACCTCGGACAGGAGGAAAAGCTGCGGCTGGGTCGAGCTGCCTGAAGCGGCTATCCTAGGGCCCGCCCCCGTGCGCATCGACAAGCAGGTCCGCGACGCAGTCAACCGTCTCGACATCCCGTTCAACTCGCTGGGCCTCGACCCGTACGGCATCTCGAAACAGGATCTCGTCTTCTGGGGAACGGCCGTCGGCGCCTTCTACCGGTGGTACTTCTCGGTGTCCTCGCGGGGCATCGAGAACGTGCCCGCGCAGGGGCGCGCGATGCTGGTCGGCAATCACTCGGGCGGCATCGCGATCGACGCGGCGATGGTCGTCATGTCGTGCCTGCTCGACATGGACCCCCCACGCCTCGCTCAGGGCATGGCGGAGAAGTTCATCAATCGCGTCCCGCTGCTCGGGCGTCTGGCGAACCGCGCGGGGATGCTGACGGGCCTGCCCGAGCACGCCGATCGGCTTCTCGAGGACGATCGCTTGCTCCTCGTCTTTCCCGAGGGTGCTCGCGGCACGGCGAAGCTCTTCAAGGAGCGCCATTCGCTCGTCGAGTTCGGCACCGGCTTCATCCGCCTCGCGCTGAAGACGAAAGCGCCGATCGTGCCCTTCGCCGTGCTCGGTGGCGGCGAGGCCTTTCCGACCGTGGCGAACGCCTACAAGCTCGGGCAAGTGTTCGGGCTCCCCTACGTTCCGATCGTCGCCTACGGTCTGCCCCTCGCCCTTCCAGCGAAGATCGAGATCGAGTACGCGCCCCCGCTCCGGTTCGCCGGAACGGGCAACGAAGACGACACCGTCGTTCACGGCTACGTGGACAAGGTCAAGGAGGTCATCGCGAACATGCTCACCGCCGGCGCGACTCGACGGCGCGGAGAGCCTCTCGCGCTCCCGGAGCGATCGTGAGGATCCTCATCCCCGGCGCCGCCGGGATCCTGGCGCGCAAGGTGGCCCTGCGCCTCGCCGTCGACGGCCACGAGGTCGTCGGCATGGACCGCCGGCCCTGGCCCGAAGCGCCCTTCGAGTTTCACGAGGTGGACGTGCGCAAGCGCGCCGCGGAGGACGTATTTCGCAAGGTCCGACCGCAGGCGATGATCCACATGGCGACGGTCACGTCCCTCGTCGTCCCGGGAGAAGAGCGTTACCAGATCAATCTCGGAGGCACCCGCGCGGTCTTCGAGTACGCGCGCGCGTACGGCGTCGAGCACTGCGTATTCGTCGGCCGGCACACCTTCTATGGCGCCGGGCCGAGCTCGCCCCTGTTCCACACGGAAGACGAGCCTCCGATGGAGTTGAATCGGTTCCCCGAGCTAGCCGACCTCGTCGCGGCCGACCTCTACGCGGCGAGTGCTCTCTGGCGCTTTCCCGAGCTGGCGACCACGGTCCTGCGCGTCTGCTACACGCTGGGCCCCAGCGGGCACGGAACGCTGTCGGGGTTTCTACGCGGCCGGCTCGTGCCGCAGGTCTTCGGCTTCGATCCTCTGTTTCAGTTCCTCCACGAGGACGACTTCGTTCGCGCGATCGTGCTCACGATCGAGAAACGTCCGCGCGGCGTATTCAACGTCGCCGGACCGCAAGCGCTCCCACTCTCCACCGTGATTCGGGAGGCCGGCCGGACGCACATCCTCGTTCCGGAGTTCATCATCTCCAGGGCGCTCGGGCGCTTTGGACTTCCGAATCTGCCGGCAGGCGCGGTGGGGCACCTGAAGTATCCCGTGGTGGTCGACGCGCGCGCGTTCCGGCAGCAGACGGGCTTCGCCCACGAACACGACGAGCTCGCGACGATCCGCAGCTTTCGCGAAGCGTTTCCTCTGCCGGAGTAGTCGCGGTCGCCCTCACAACCCCATCAGCTTGGCCACGTAGTACCGCAAGGTCTCGGTGGTGCCGCCCCCGATGCGAAAGAGCCGCTGGTCGCGCCATGCGCGCGCGACGTGGAACTCCTCGATGTAGCCCCACCCACCGTGAAACTGCAGGCATTGGTCCGCCACCTCGCTCGTCACGTCGCCGACGAAGATCTTCGCGAGGCTGATGAGCTTCACCGTCTCCATCGAGACGCTGTCGCCGCCGAGGTATTTGTCGGCGTTGTAGCCGTCTGCGCCGCGGTAAGCGAGCGATCGAGCGGCCTCGACCTTCGCCGTCAAATCGACGAACTTGTGCTGCCAGTACTCCCGCTTGATGAGGGGCTTGCCGAAGGCGCTTCGATCGCGGCCGTACTGGATCGCCTCGCTCAGCATCAGATCGCTCCCGGAGACGGCGCTCGTGCACGCGATGATGCGTTCGCTCTGGAAGTTTTGCATGAGGTACATGAACCCCATGTTCTCCTCGCCCAGGAGATACCGCTTGGGCACGCGCATCTCGTCGAAGTGCAGCTCCGCGGTGTCGCTCGAGTGGTTGCCGATCTTCTTTAGCTTGCGCGCCACGTGAAAGCCCCTCGTTTCCGTCGGAACGAGGAAGAAGCTGCATCCGTGCGCGCCGGCCTCGGGCGTCGTCTTCACCAGCAACGTGACGAAATCGGCGCGGGTGCCGTTGGTGATGAACGTCTTCGACCCGTTGACGACGTAGTCGTCGCCGTCCCGGCGGGCGACGGTCTCGATTCCGGCAACGTCGCTGCCCGCGTTGGGCTCACTCACCCCCAGCGCGGCGATCTTCTCTCCACGGATGGCCGGAACGAGAAACTCGGCCTTCTGCTCGGCGGTCCCGAGATCGTTGATCACGGGCGTCGCCATGTCCGACTGGACGAGGAGCCCCATCGAGACGCCCGCCATCAGGCACCTCGGCAACTCTTCGCTCTTCGCGACACTGAACCAGAAGTCGCCGCCGGCGCCGCCCACCTCGGGCGGGTAGTGCGCGCCGAGGATGCCCAGCTCGCCGGCCCGCTTGAACACCCAGTTGGGGAACAGCTCGTCTCTCTCCCACTCGGCGGCGTGGGGAGCCAACTCTCTCTCGCAGAACTGCCTGACCGAGGCGCGGAACTGTTGATGAACCTCCGTGAACGGGCTCGGCATCGGCATCTCCGCGGCGATTGATTCGTACAGCAATCAATCTGTCACACGGGAAGCCGCAATGCCGCGTCCACAGAGACCGTCACCAGCCTCGAACGCACAGCGGCAGGAATGTAGGCGCGTCGCGCAGTTTCAGAAACGCGCGTTTCTCGAATGCGAAGGCCAAGCCCTGAGCCCGGCCTTCCCATCGAGGCACGCTCACACGCCAGAGCGCCCCCCGCGCGGTCGAACGGACCCGCGCGAGAACCGAGGGGAATTACTACTTCTTCTTCCCCTTTTTCGCCGTCTTCTTTGCAGCCTTCTTCGCCTTCTTCGCTTTCTTAGCAGCCATGGTTCTCGTTCCTTTCTTCATGTCGGCGGAGAGCTTTGCTCCACGCCTCTTCCGTTGTTTCGACACTGCCGGCTTCGCCTTGGACAATCGCGGCCCTTTCGGGCGCGCGGTCGCCTTCGGCTTGGCCGACCCTCCCTCCCTCTTGCCGCCCCGGGCCGGCGAGGCCGGCGCCGAGTTGGCAACAGGGCGGGGGACTGCTTCACGCTGGGCGGCTCGCCGCCGCAGCACCGACATGACCTTTTCGTCGAGCTGCTCGAACTCGAAGGGCTTGTCGATGTACTCGTCGGCCCCGAAGAGCGGGCTCGTCGCCTCGTTCAGGCTCTCGCCGATGCCCGTCAGCATCAGCACTCCCGTGTGAGCGAGCGCGGCGTCCTGACGGATCTTCCGACACACCTCCCAGCCGCTCATGCCCGGCATCATCACGTCGAGGACGACGAGATCCGGCAGCCGCTCGCGCGCGAGTCGCCAGGCGTCGTCGCCATCGGACGCCTCGATCACTTCGAGCTTCGGGTTGATTGACCGCAGGTGGCGGGTGACGAGCTCCAACATCTGCGGCTCGTCATCGGCGACCAGCACCATCGGAGGCGCCGCGTTCGCATTCACGATCACGATGATCGAAGAACTTGCGTGCGTTGGTCAAGTTCTGTCTTCACATCACTCGTCCAAGAACTTCGTCGGGACCTTCGTGGTCGACTCGACGAGCTCCTTGTTGGAGCTCACGTACTTCACCATCGTGGGCATGTGACCCTTGGTGAGTTTGAGCTTGTTCTGCATCATCCCCTTGGTCGGATCGAGCTCCTTCCGGACGACTTCCTTCCATCGCGCGTAGGTGCCGACGAGCACGAACGAAGCCTTTTCGGCCTCGTCGCGGGAGACGAGCTGGCAGCTTCGACACTGCCCCTCGTGGACGTCGAGCCACATCCCCACGTCTTCCGGCAGCCCGATCGCGGGCTCTGCGGCGACGACCATCGCGACCGGTCCGTACGTCCAATCCCGGGCGGCGGCCCGGTAGCCCGGGTTCGCGTTGATGGCGTCCTTGTAGGCCGCGCACCACTCGGCGGACGGAAAACGAAGCGGCGTGCCGGTTCCTGTCGTCATGGTTGCCGCTGACGGTACTCAAGCGGGCCGGCATCGCAAGGGGGGGCACGGCGACGTCCCCGACGGACGCGAGAGTGGCTAGACTCGCTCTCGATGGCCCGTCGCATGGCGCACCGCATCGAACCGGCAAACCGGCCCCGCGTGCACGGGCGCGGCAACCGAAGGCTCGACGGAGTCCTCGACTTCGTGGCGTTCGCCGCACGGCCGATGCCCGTGTTGACGCTGCTCGACGACGCCCCAGGGCGGATCGTGGAGCTCCTGGAAGCGGACGTGTGCTCGCTTTACCTCGTGGAGGGTCGGAGCGAGCTCGTGATGCGGGCCAACGTCGGCTTCTCGAGCGACGCCATCGGCCAGGTCAGGTTGCGCGTCGGAGAGGGGATCACGGGCGAGGCCGTGGAGTACATGCGCCCAATCTCGACGGAGACGGCCGAGCAGCATGCAGCGTACAAACACTTCGCCGAGCTCGGCGAGGAGAGGTTCCCCGTGTTCCTGGCCGTCCCGATACCGGGTCGAGCGGGCCCGCTCGGGGCCATCGTGGTCCAGCGTCGGACAAGGGCCTTTTCGGACCACGACGTCGAGCTGCTCGTGCTCGTCGGGGGCGTGATCGCCGCAGGGAGTCGCCATGCCGAGCTGGTCGGCGAAGAGGGCGACCGTCGGACGCGCAATACGGGCAGCGGCACGCGGAGGGTGACCCTCGCAGGGCGGCCCATCGTCAGCGGACGGGCTCTCGGAGCCGTGGCCGCGCTGCGGCGGCCGGCGGGGCGTCCCGGCGAGCGCACGTCGGCAGGAAGCTCGAAGGAAGACGTGCGACTCCTTCGTTCCGCGTTCGAGGCAGCCGACAAGTCCATTCGCGAGCTGCGGGAGAGGGCGCGAAGCCGGGGTCTGGAGCGCGACGCCGCGTTCCTGGCGACCTATCTCGAGATCCTCGGTGACATGCGATTCCGCGAGCGAGCGACAGAGCTCGCGGCCGCCGGGACGGGGGTGGCCACCGCCCTCTCGAAGGTCGCTCGGGCCGTGGCGCACGCTGCGGCATCGGTCAGCAAGGACGCGTTCCTCGAGGAGCGCGCTCGGGACATCGAGGATCTCTGTGATGCTCTCACGATGCTGGCGACCACGGAGCGCCGGTCGACCCTCCCCAGCAAAGCCGTGCTCCTGGGTGACACGCTCACGGTGTTCGACTTGCTGGTCAGCGCGCGGTCGCAGCCGACGGGGATCGTCCTGAGCGAGCGCGCCTCCGGCCCGCGGACGCGGGTGTTGCTCAAGCTCATGGGGATCCCTGCAGTCGCGGACGTCAAAGGGCTCTTCCGCTGGGCGTCGGACGGCGACGTCGCCCTTCTCGACGGCGACCATGGGTTCCTGGTCATCAACCCGAGCAAAAGCGAGGTGGCCAGCCTGCGTGAGCACCGTCGAGCACGCCGCGACGGCAAGGACGCTTCCTAGGGCTGGCTACCGAGAGGGGACCCTTTCGCGCGACGCAGGCAGGTTCTCTCTCGGCCGGGTCGGCGGGCGCCGGCTACGCAAGCGTGTCACGATGCCTTCGTGGCCACCGGCTCGCCGTCACCCCGCGAGGACGACCCGGACCGAGCGCCGCCCGAGGACCGTGCCAGCGGCACCGACATCACCGGCTCCGCAGCACGCTTCGAAATGACGTACTCGCCCCCCGCGGGTGAGAAAAAGAAGTTCGGACCGCCGTTGCGATCGCGCATTCCGTCCGCCCTGTACTTGGGCGCCGCCGCCGCGCTCGCGACCGTCGTCGCCTATGCGTACACGCTGGCGCCCTCGAGCTCGCCCGTCTTTCAGTGGGTCGTGGGCCGGGATCGGGATCGGCCGCTGTCCGCGAGCGTCCTCGCGGCGGTGGTGGTGGTGAGCGCCATCGGAACCGTGTTGCGGACGCACATGCGTGGGGTCGTTCTGAGCGACGACTGGATCGAGTCGCGTCGCGTGTTGCCCCTCGGCATCCCGCGAGCGAGGCGCTGGGCCTGGGCGCAGGTTCTCCGGGTCGTGGTCGACGACACGCGAGTCGCATTCGAGTTGTGGGATGGCTCGTTCGAGCGCCTGCCCGATGTCGAGCACGGGGCCGACCTCGTGAGAATGGTCGTCGGGCACGCGCACCGCCGGCGGATCGAGGTCACGTCCCTGGCCGGGCCGCCGGACTGAATCGCCTCTCGCCAGCCACGGGCGCCCATGGAGTATCCTCCTGGGCCTCGATGAAGCCGGTCTTGCTCGCCATTGTCGCGTGCGTGCCCATGGCGGCGGGGTGCCAGGGGGGGACCAGGACGGCATCCGGCCTGCGAGGGGCCGAAGCCACCGGCAGCGCCGCCGCGCAGCCTTCCTCCGTCGGTGCAACCGGGATCGACGCGTCTCCCGCGAACGCCGGCTCCTTCACCCCAGAAAAGGTCACCGGAGAAGGGCGCGCGATGGGGACTCATCTCGCGTTTGCCGCCTACACGACGCCGGAGCTCGACGCCGACCGGGTGCGCGCAGCGTTCAAGGCCGCCGAGACGGAGATCGTCCGACTCGAAGCCCTGATGACCACCTGGGATCCCGCGAGCGAGGTCTCTCGGATCAACGCGGCAGCGGGCAAGCATCCCGTCGGCGTTGGTGCGGAGACGTTCGCCGTGATCCGTGAAGCGATCCACGCAAGCGAGATCAGCGAGGGGACCTTCGACATCACCTTCGAGACGCTGCACGGGCTCTGGAAGTTCGACCAGGATCTCGATCCGCATCCTCCATCGCCCGATGCTGTGCGCGCGCAGGCCAAAAATGTGGGGTTCAGGCACGTCAAGCTGGACGACCTGCAGAGCACCGTGTTTCTCGACGAAGGGCACGTGCGGATCGGGCTCGGCGGTATCGCCAAGGGGTACGCGGTCGACCGCGCCGCGAAGGTCCTCGAGGATGCGGGCCTGAGGGCGTTCTATGCGCAGGCGGGCGGCGACCTGCTCACGCGCGGCCAGAAGCCGGACGGATCCTCGTGGCGCGCAGGCATCCGTGATCCCCGGGGACCCGAAGGCGACTACTTCGCGATGATGCCGGTCAGCAACCACGCGTTCAGCACGGCGGGCGACTACGAGCGGACATACGTCGTCGGCGGCAAGCGCTACCACCACATCATCGATCCGCGCACGGGCTACCCGGCGACCGCCTCGCGCAGCGTCACGATTTGGGCACCGACGGCCCTCCTGGCCGACGAGCTCGACGACGCGGTGTTCATCTTGGGACCGCAGAAGGGCCTCGCGCTCATCGAGTCGATCGATGGCGTGGGCGCGGTCATCGTCGACGCGAACAATCGCGTTTGGACGAGCAAACGCCTCGAAGGCCAGGTCGTCCCCGTGCACCCTCCAACCGACGCCCTCTAGGAGGTCATGGTTCGGCCAGGAGTTGCCTTACCGCGCTGTCGAGCCGAGGGGCCAGCGAGTCGTCGTAGCCGATCGCGACGTCGCGCACGACGCCGTGCTTGTCGATCAGGACGACGGTCGGCAGGTTCGCGACTCCGTAAGAGCGCGTCGTCTCCGCGTTCTGGTCGGACGCGACGGGATACGGCATCGCCGTTTGACGGGCAAAGGCAGCGACGCGCTGCGGCTCCTCGGTGGACAGCCCGAAGACGCTCAGCCCCTGCGCCCCGTAGCGCGCCCGAAGAGCGCCGAGCTTCGACGCCATGAGCCGGCACGGGCCGCACCACGTTGCCCAGAAGTCGAGCAGCACGACGCGACCTCGCAACGTGGCGAGGGCGGCCGGGAACTCGCTGCCCGCCGACGCGACATCGGTCCACGGCGGTGCAGCGGCGCCGACGAGATCCATTCGCAGAATATCGTCGGGCGGCGGCATCGAGGACAGCAGTACGCGCACGGCGCGCCTTTCATCGGCGCGAGCAATGGCGAGGTCGACCGAGTCGCCGACCTGCCGCGAGGCGACGTTGTCGACGATGTCGCGCCCCTCGGCCATCGGACGGGCGTCGAGCGAAAGGATCCGGTCGCCTTCGCGGAGGCCAGCCTTGTCGGCGGGGGATCCACGGATGACATGGGCGACCCGTACTCCCGCCGTCCGATCGCGCTCCAAGACGACGCCGAGCCAGGGCCGGTGTGTCGATGGCTGCGCGGCCGCGTCGTGCGCAAGGAGGCCGGTCACGGCGAGCACAACCGCCGCGACGATCGCGACGGCGTCGCGCGCACGAAAGCTCCTCGGCCAAGACACCCCCACAGGATTCACGCGCGCGGGAAGTCTGACAAGCGGGGCCACCTGCCGACTTCCAGGGTGATCACGAAAGTCAGCCTCAGATCCGACTTCGTAAGCAAAGCCCCCCGTCCAAGTCTACCGATCGCAGCGGACGCCATCCGTGGCTCGGATGGCGTCCGTCAGCAACTCAATCAGGCTGAAAGGACAAGCCAAGCAGTGCGAGGGCGCACAAGGAAGGAAGCCGAGGTGAAGATGAAGAAAGAAAAAGGAAGCAAGCCGCTAGAGCCGAAAGCGTGCCCGCACCGGGAAGGGAACCGCAGTGCCGCGCGCTAGGCGTACGGAGCCGCAGCCCGCGGCGCCGACGTCGACTGCCTGGCCCCGCATAGAGCAGCAGTCGTGCCAGGTTCCTGGGACGTCGTCTTTGCAATTGAAAACATAAGGAATTTCGCGCATCGCACGCGGCTTTCTCCGCGAGGAGAAGAGCGCGCTCCGGCGGAGGAGTCACGGTTGCCTGTACTCTATGAAATGTTTGCGATGCGCCTGGGCCTGAAGGCGGCCGTCGGTACGACGAGGGTGCCGCCATGCCGTTGACAGCGTCGATGTCGCGGGTATGGTCCGGGCCCCCGGCCGGGGAAGACGGCGCCCATAGCTCAGCTGGATAGAGCACTGGTCTACGGAACCAGGTGTCGGACGTTCGAATCGTCCTGGGCGCGCGAAGAGAGGCTATCGGTCGACGCAGTCGAACGCCACGATGGCCGCCATGAGGGAACACGCCGATTGGATGCGCGTTGCGCTCTCGTTGGCAGACGAGGCAGCAGCGAATCACGAGGTTCCCGTCGGCTGTGTCGTCGTCGGGCCCGCCGACGAAGAACTCGGACGTGGGCACAACGCCAGGGAGAGTCTCGGCGATCCGACGGCGCATGCCGAGATGGTGGCCATCCGGGCCGCGGCGAAGCGCGCCGGCAACTGGCGGCTCGACGGGGCGACCGCCTACGTGACGCTGGAGCCGTGCGCAATGTGCGCGGGGGCGCTGGTGCTCGCCCGAGTCGCGCGAGTCGTCTACGGATGCGCCGACCCGAAGGGTGGAGCGGTGAAGACCTTGTTCGAAATCGGCAGCGACGTTCGGTTGAACCACCGGTTTGAAGTGATCTCAGGCGTATTGACCGAGCAGTGTGCGAGCCGTTTGCAGCGCTTCTTCGCGGCGTTGCGAGCGCAATAGGCCATTGCCGGGGAGGGGTATCATGGCCCGTCCGGCGGCTCCGCTGCGGGGGCGGCGGTCGTGTCGTCGCCCGTCGGACCGTCGAGACCGGGCCGCGCGCGCACCGGCGGCCGCGGCGTAGGTCGGTCGCCTCCCGGCCAGAAGACGATGGACTCCTTCTGGGCCTCGGCAAGCTCCACGTCCGTGATCCGACCGTTCCGGTGCGCGGTCGAGAGCAGCCCATGGATCATGCGCATCCATCCCTCCGGCACCTGGCCGGCATCGCGCATGGCGCCGTATCGAACCGGGGCCGGAAGGAGCGAGGCGAGGAAGAGGCATTCGCTCAGATTGAGCTCCGCCGGGGTTCGGCCGAAGTAATAATCGGCTGCGGCGCCGACCCCGTAGACGGATGGCCCGAACTCGATGACGTTGAGATAGAGCTCCATGAGCTCGTCTTTGGAGAAGGTTTGCTCGAGGTAGTCGGTGAGAAAAACTTCCTCGAGCTTGCGCGATATCGTCTTGTCACGGACGAGGAAGAGATTCTTCGCGAGCTGCATGGTGATGGTGCTCGCGCCGCGTACGAAGCGGCGAGCCTTGAGGTTGGCGATGATCGCGGAGCGGATCGACGCTCGATTGAATCCGTGATGGCTGAAGAAGGCAGCGTCTTCCGTAGTCATGACGGCGACCTGCATGTACGGGCTGATGTCGACGAGCGGTGTCCATGCCTCGGTACCCGGCCCGGTCGTCGCGTCCTCGATCGAGCCGTCGGGTTGGTAGACTTGATGAACGAAGGGATGCTCGAATCGAGAGCGCGCGAGTTGGGAGGGCACGCGCACGACGCGACATTGGTCGTGTACCTCATAGTCGAGCGCGAGCTGGTCGAGCGCGCGTGTGTCGAACTCCACCTGGCCATGGGCCGCGAAGATGCCCGTCACGTCGACGCCCTGGAGCGCCGGCATCAGAGCGTCGGGCACGCTTGCCATCAGGCCCGGACACGACGTCGACGGGACGTCGAAATGAACCAGCCCGACGACGCCGTCGTCGTGCTGCTGCAAATGCCCGCCGCCCTCCACGCGCGCCGAGCCCATTGCAGCACCAAAGTCGTCGACCCGGAGGCCACCGTCTGCAGTGGTGGCCCCGTGCGCATGGAACGACAGGCCCAGACCCCGCACGAGCTCCGGGGCGATTCGCGGGTCCGAGATCGACATGCCGCTGATCCCCCCTTCGGCCGAAAAGGTCATCGTCGCACCGCCGTCGCCAAGAACGACTCGGCCGCGACCGCTGATCGTCGTATGGGCGACGTCGACGAGGCCGGCCGCGCCCTCGCGCAAGCCGAGCACCGAAAGGGCAATCGGGCCACCCTCGAGCGAGAGGACATCCTCGCCGTCCGAGATTCCCAGAATCGCCTCCAGAGAGAGCGGCGCCCCCCCCGAGTCGTGGCCGGTGGAGAATTGCAGCTCCAACGCGGCCGCCGAACGCGCCAAGGTCAATGGCCCGGGCCCCACGGTAAGCGGAACGCCGACTGCGGGCGCCACCTTCCACGTGAACGCATCCACGCGGAGGGCCGTGCCCACCGGGATCTGTTGGCCCGACCGCTGGCCGACCGCAGCTCCTAGCGCCCATAGTCGCCGGAGATCGGGAAGCCGTAGGAGTGGAGTGGCCGCGGGCACGTCGCCCGAGACTCGGACGAGCGATGTGTAGGAGTTTTGGGAGGCCGCATGGCGATCGGCTCGCCGGGCCGCCTCGGGGGATGTGGCGGTTGAACTCGGGGGCGCCAAGGGGGCAGGCACCGCAAGCTCGAGACTGGCCGTCGCGGCGTGACCCTCCAACACGTCGCCGGACGAATTCACGACGCCGACCGCTTGATTGACCGCCAGCACCCCGGTTCCGAGGCGGACCCTCGCGCTTCCCACGTCGACGTGCGCGGTGCGACCGTCAAACGCGAATGCAACCCCATCCGCGAAGATCCGTGGCGTCTGGGATCGCTGATCCGTCCACGAGACCGACAGGCCCTCCGCGTCGATGTCGGTCGAGCCTTTCGACTCCCCCGAGGTGACAGACCGCGGACGCCGTTCCGCTTGCCATTGCGCGAACGCCTCCCGCACTTCGCCGGGAGTCCCGGCCACCGTCACCTGCCCGCCTCGGGCGACAACGTGCCGGCGGCTCACCCCGTCGACTCGCACCTCGTCCAGGTGCACGGCGACAGCGTCGGCGCCGTGGAGGCGAATTCCCACGTCGAGAAGCCGGATCGCAAGCCACCCGACACGAACCTTCCCCACCGTCACGTCGAGGTGCGAGCTCTCCGCGGCAAGCGCAATGCGGGCCCGAGCCACGGCGCCGAACCCCAGCGCCGCCACGCATCCCGCGAGAAGCACGCCCACGACGAGCGCGCCGTACCGGAGAGCGCGACGCATGCGCCACCAGCCTAGCGCCGACGTCCGTCCCAGCCACGGCGTAGCGCGCCAAAACCACGCGCCGCAAACCGCGGGAAACCAAAGGACGACGGGAGCCCGCCTTTGACGCGGGCTCCCGGAAAAAAATCCCGGCAGCGTCCTACTCTCCCACACGGCTTCCCGTGCAGTACCATCGGCTCCGAGGAGCTTAACTTCCGAGTTCGGGATGGGATCGGGTGTGGCCTCCTCGAGAACACCACCGGAAATCTGTGGATCGCAACGCAGCGCCAGACTCGCAAACGAGGGAGCGGCGGATTCGCAATCCGAATCCCGCACGCGAGCCTCAAAGTTTGCCTTAGAGACATGACCAAGCCACACGGCCTATTAGTACCGGTTAGCTCCGCGAATTGCTTCGCGTCCACACCCGGCCTATTAACCTCGTGGTCTACAAGGGGCCTTTAGGGGCCTTGCGGCCCGGGACACCTTGTCTTGAGGTCGGCTTCCCGCTTAGATG
>PLIR01000476.1 GCA_003139415.1 Myxococcales bacterium
GCATCGTGGCACAACATGGGAAGGGAGAGGGTCGTTCGAAAGGGAGCGGTCCTCCCCCTACTGGCATCACCGCTGAGAACCGCGAGCGCCCTGGTTCGCTCCTCCGCGGCGCGTGGAACCGACGGTGGCTATTGCCGATCGAATATGCTGACGAGCGTCCCGCCGTACTCGCTCTGAAAGAACGTGAGCCGGCCCCCCGAAGCGGTGTACTCGCGCGTCTCCGAATAGTTGTTCGGGAGCGAGTTGCACGTCTGGGTCAATACGATGCCGCCGTCCTGGGCCGATGCCGTGAAGTCGACGTGAATCGTCTCGCCACCCCCGCCGTCCGGCCCGAAAGCGTTCTCGGCGACGTCCCAGTGTTCTCCGCAGATGACCCACGTCGTCTGGAATTGCGCGGGCGGCGGGGACGCGGCGTAGTACGTCGAGGACACGAGCACGTAGGTACCGTCTGTGACGGCGCCGCCCTGGGGCGTTGGAGGCGAACCGGACAGCGAGTTCGAGGTCACGACGGTGCCGGACGCTGCGATCGCGTTGCATGTAGGGGAGGGCAGCTCGGCGGGCTGGCACTCCGCGTCCCCATTTTGGCCTGCCCCGTCCCCCGCTAGGCTCGCTGCGTCCGGGTTGGCGGCGTCCGGGCCCACGATCGCTGCGTCGGTCGAAGGCGAGCCGTCGCCAAGGGCTGCGCCGTCGCTCGTGCCCCCTCCCTCCTCGCCGACGACCATCCCGCTGTCGCCCACGTTGCCAGAGCTCTTGCTCGCACACCCGGCGACCAAGCCCTGGACGACGCACACAAGAGTCGCGAAGCTTCCGAGTGATCGGTACATGACCTGAACCTACTCCCTGTGCAGCCGCGAGAGGCCCCGAGAAAAACGGCACAGAACATGAAGGCATGGCTCTTCGCCTGACACCTTCGGCTGTCGAGGCGCCGGAACGCCGGCGGGGCTCCCAACGAGGGCGAGCTCGAGGAGATTGTCATGCCCAAGAAGATGAAGGTGTGGGTCTTCGATCGATATGGCGCGCCGGACGTGCTCGCGCTGCGCGAGCGTGACGTGCCGAGCCCGGGCCAAGGAGAGGTGCTCATCCGAGTCGACGCCACGGCGGTGAACCCGAGCGACGTCGGGAACGTCGGCGGTCATTTCAAGGCGCCACTGCCGCGTGTGCCGGGCCGCGACTTCGCGGGCGTGATCGTGGCAGGAGGCGACGGGTCCGTCGGCGCGGAGGTGTGGGGCAGCGGGCCGGGGTGGGGCGTCAAGCAGGACGGCACGCACGCCGAGTACATCGTCATGTCCGCAGACTGGGTCAGCAGGCGACCCAAGAACATCAGCCCGGAAGAGGCCGCGTCGGTCGGCGTGCCGCACCTGGCCGCGTGGTCGGCCCTCGTCACCGCAGGCAACGTCCAGGCGGGCGACAGCGTACTCGTGACGGGGGTGTCCGGCGGCGTCGGCCGAGCGGCCACCCAGATCGCGCACTGGAAAGGCGCGCGCGTGATCGGCGCGTCGATGTCCCTCAAGAATCCGTCGGGCGCCGACGCCGTGATCGACACGGCGAAGCAGGATCTGGCAGGCGAGGTGCTCAAGCTCACCAACGGCAAAGGGGTCGACCTCGCCCTCGATACCGTCGGAGGGCCGCTCTTCGAACACTGCATCAAGTCGCTACGGCACGGGGGCCGGCAGATGGCGATCTCGAGCAAGCCTCCGACCGTCAGCTTCAATCTGGTGGACTTCTATCATGGGCAGAAGACGCTCTCGGGCGTCGACACCATGGCCCTGTCCGGCCTCGACGTGACGCGCCTGATGAATCAGCTTCGCGCGGGCTTCGAAGAAGGAGCCCTGCTTCCATCCCCCGTGCAGACGTGGGCGTTCACGGATGCACCACGGGCGTATGAGGCAGTCGCGCACGGGCGGGGCGAAAAGAAGCAGGTGCTCAAGCCCGTCGGGTGAAGGAAAAGGAGGGCGTGATGAGAATTGTGTTTGGGGTGGCGATCGCCCTCTGCATAGGCGTTGGCTGCCGGCTCTTCGACATCCCACTTCCAGGGCCGCCCGCGATCTTGGGAGCCTTCCTGGCCGTCGCGATGGCCACGGGATACACGGTGACGGACAAGGTCCTCACCGCTCGCGCCACGGCCAGACCTCCATCCACGAAGGTCACTGCGAGCCGCTAGTGCGGCGCCGTCGGCACATTGCCCTTCCGCCGGTGAACCTCGGAGAGACGAGCTTCATGGACGGTCAGGGCAGTACGACCGCGACGCGAAGATCAACATTGGAAATCACGTTTGGAGCGTGAATCCATGCTACGCCTTCACGTGGCTCGTCTCCGACCGCGTCGAGACGAGCTGGCGCATTCGGCGTCTCGGGCTACTTCAGGAAATAAAACCCGTCTTGACGCCGCTCTCTCCGAGGTGAGATGCACGTGGGAGATGGCGACCCAGAAATGCCCATGACGCGACGTGCGCTGCACAACGGCTCGCCGTGCTGGGCGAGAATCTCCCGGCGGTCGCTTGCACTCGGATGCGCGCTGATCTTCGGCGCGGCAGGGTGTGGCTCGAGCTCTCCAGAACACGAGCCGCAGGACGCCGCCGCGGCGAAGGGCGGCGAGGGAGCGGCTTCGGAGGCCGGCGAGACCGACGCGGCTTCGCCGAAGCTCGACGGGGCCCCGGGCGGGGACGGCTCCGGCCCACTCGACGCATCGGGCGACGCGGGCTCGTGCACGTCGTCACAGCTCTTCTGCGAGGGCGCCTGCGTGCCGAACGACTTCGTGAACTGCGGCACCTGCAAGAACGACTGCACCGCCTTGCACGCCACCTCGACGCCCTCGTGCATCTCGGATCAGTGCGCCTTCCCGGGCCTCACGTGCGCCGCAGGGTGGGCGCACTGCACCGACGACGCGAGCGCCGGGTGCGAGACGGATCTGACCCAGGCGGCCAACTGCGGCGCTTGCGCCAACGCATGCGTCACCTCGCCGCTCTGCCTCCAGCTCCAGGCGGACGCCTCCTACGCGTGCGAAAAGGTCATCGCCATCGCCGAGACGGACGAAGCTTCGTTCGCCGTGTTTTCCAACGGGACGATCGATTCGTGGGGGGACAGCACGTCCAACGCGCTCGGCACGGGCACCGCGGGCTTCGAGTCTCTGCCTGCCCCGATCCCCGGCATCACCACCGCCAAGGCGGTCGCCGGCGGCGGCG
>PLIR01000369.1:0-126 GCA_003139415.1 Myxococcales bacterium
AAGCGCATCGAGCGCCGCACCACGAGCCCGAACTGACATGACGATCGCCGCGAAGACCGACGACGCCCTCGCGCGAAGCCGCATCGCCAAGCGCGCAGCGCAGGAGCTGCGCGACGGCTACTACGT
>PLIR01000369.1:196-4078 GCA_003139415.1 Myxococcales bacterium
AAGGGCATGGGCGGCGCGATGGACCTCGTGGCGAGCGCCAAGCGCGTCGTCGTCGTCATGGAGCACGCGGCCAAGGACGGAACGCCGAAGATCCTCGAGCGGTGCAGCCTGCCTCTGACGGGGCGCGGCGTCGTGCACCGCATCATCACCGAGCTCGCGACGATCGACGTCACGGCGGACGGGCTCGTCCTGCGCGAGGTCGCGCCGGGCGTCAGCGCGCGCGAGGTGCAATCTCGGACGGAGCCCACGTTGAAGATGACCTCCGAGCTGTCCACCATGAGCGTATAGGTCCGAGATCGATGCCCCTTCCCGAGAGAAAGACGGTCGAGAGCGGCGCCGACTCGAAGAGGACGCTCGGCAAGGGCGTCTTCCGCAAGTGCGACGGCTGCGGCGAGACGCTCCCCTCCGAGGCGCTGCACCACAACCACGAGGTGTGTCCCCAGTGCAGCCACCATCACAAGCTGAGCGCCGCGGGATGGCGGCAGCTCATGATCGACGACGACTCGTTCGAAGAGTGGGACGCGCACCTCGAGCCGTCCGATCCGCTGGAGTTCGTCGACGGCAAGGGATACCCCGACCGCATCGCCGCAGCCCAGAAGTCGTCGCACGCCAAGGAGGCGGTCGAGATCGGCCGCGTGCTCATGGATGGCCGGCCCGTCGCGTGGGGCGCGTTCCTCTTCGCGTTCATGGGCGGCTCGATGGGCAGCGTCGCGGGCGAGAAGATCGCGCGGCTCTTCGAGCGGGCCACCGCGTCGCGCCTGCCCGTCGTGCTGCTTCAGGCGTCCGGAGGGGCGCGAATGCAGGAGGGCATCCTCAGCTTGATGCAGATGGCCAAGACGGTGGCGGCGCTCGAGCGGCTCAAGGACGCAGGGCTGCCCTTCATCAGCGTGCTCCTCCATCCGACGACGGGCGGCGTCGCGGCAAGCTTCGCGCTGCTCGGCGACGTGAACATCGCCGAGCCCGGCGCGCTCATCGGCTTCGCGGGCCCCAGGGTCATCGAGAACACGATCCGCCAGACGCTGCCCGAGGGGTTCCAGCGCAGCGAGTTCTTGCTCGCGCACGGGATGGTCGACCGCATCGTGAGTCGGCTCGAGATGAAGCGGGAGATCGGCGTTCTGCTCAGGCACTTGCTCCATTCCACGCGGGCGCCGGAGAACGGGCGGGCGCTCCCCGGCGCGTAGGCGGTCCGCCTTGAACGCCGATCCGCAGGCGACGGACACGCCGCTCGGACGCACGCTCGAGCGGCTCTACGAGCGAGTGCCGCTCGGGATGCGGCTCGGCCTGGGGCCCATGGCCGAGGCCTGCGCGCGGTTCGGCCACCCGGAGCGCGGCTTCGAAGCGGCGCACGTCGCGGGCACGAACGGCAAGGGCAGCACGTGCGCGATGGTCGAGGCGATGGCGCGCGCGTCCGGGCGGCGCGTCGGCCTCTACACGTCGCCGCACCTTTGCCGCGTCGCCGAGCGCATCCGGATCGACGGCGAACCAATCGGCGACGGCGCTCTGACGGATCTCCTCGATCGCGTCCTCGCGGGGGCACCGGACCTCTCGTTCTTCGAGACCCTGACGCTGGCGGCGTTCGTCGCGTTCCGCGAGGCGCGGATCGACGTCGGGGTCGTCGAGGTGGGGCTCGGCGGACGCCTCGACGCCACCAACGTGCTGGAGCGCCCGACGGCCACGGCGATCACCAACATCGCCCTCGATCACGTCGACCGCCTCGGGCCGGAGCTCGTCGACATCGCCCGCGAGAAAGCGGCCATCGCGAAGCCCGGCGTGCCGATGATCCTCGGCCCCGTGTCCGCCGAGGTGCGAGCCGCGATCGACGAGGTGGCCGCCGCCCGCGGCGCGACCACCGTCGCCGCCGGTGACGACGAGACGCGGGCGCTCGTGGCTTCGTCGTCGCTGCCCTTGGCAGGGGCGCACCAGATCTCGAACGCCGCGGTCGCCGTGCGCGTCGCGAGGGAGCTCCGGGTCGCCGACGCGGCGATCGTGCGCGGGTTGAGCGAGACGCGCTGGCCCGGTCGGCTCGAGCGCATCGCGCGCCCGGAAGGTCCGTACCTGCTCGACGCGGCGCACAACCCCGACGGCGTCGAGGCGCTCGCCCGCCACCTCGAGGGCGCGCCCGATGGGGCCCGGACGCTGGTCTTCGGCGCGCTGGGCGACAAGGCATGGGCCGCGATGATCGACCGGCTGGCGCCTCTATTCCCAACGGGTCGCGTCTACGTCGCCCCTCAGGGGCGCGCGCCTGCGCCGCCGGCGGAGATCGCGCTTCGCCACCCGGGGCAGATCGCGGCCACCGTGATGGACGCCTGCCGGCTGGCCCGCGCGCGGGCAGGGCGGGCCGAGGTCGTCGTGGCCGGGTCGATCTTTCTGGTCGGAGAAGCCCGCGCGGCGATCCTCTCGCTGCCGTTCGATCGCGTCGTCGCCCTTTGAACGCGCCCGCCGGCGGGGGTAAGGTGACTTCGAGCGTCCATGCCGAGCTTCGATGTCGTCTCGAAGGTACAGCGCAACGAGGTCGACAACGCCTACAACCAGGCGCAGCGCGAGATCGCGCAGCGCTTCGACTTCAAAGACACGGGCACCGAGCTCGAAAAGTCGGCCGACGCCATCACGATCCGCTCGTCGAGCGAGGACCGCGCGAAGGCGGCGCTCGTCACGCTGCAGGACAAGCTCGTCAAGCGCAAGGTGTCGCTGCGCTTCGTCGAGGCGGGCAAGCCGGAGCCGACGGGCAAGGGCGGCGCGCGCATCGTGCTCAAGATCAAGGAGGGCATCGAGGTCGAAAAGGGTCGGGCCATCGTGCAAGCGATCAAGGACGCGAAGCTCAAGGTGCAGGCCTCGATGCAGGAGAGCCAGGTCCGCATCGCCGGCAAGAACCGCGACGACCTGCAGGCCGCCATCCAGCTATTGCGCGGCCAGGACTTCGGCATCGAGCTGCAATTCGTGAACATGCGAGATTGATGGACGGCCGACGGTGCGACCCCGCTCCCCTCGAGCCCCCGCCAGATGAATATCCCTGTACGGTGACGCCCTCACCCGATTCGGAGACGACTTGACGAAAAAGCACGGACACTTGAACGGGAGCGCGCCGCCGCCTGCGCGGCACCTCTTCGGCACCGACGGGATCCGCGGCGTCGCCAACGAGCACCCGATGACGCCGGAGCTCGCGCTGCAGCTCGGGCGCGCCGTGACGTTCGTCGCGGGCCGGGGCAAGAGCCACGCGCCGCGCGTGCTGCTCGGCAAGGACACGCGGCTTTCGGGTTACATGCTCGAGCAGGCGATCGCGAGCGGCGTGTGCGCGATGGGCGGACGGGTGATGCTTTGCGGTCCGATGCCGACACCCGCGGTCGCTCACCTGACGATGAGCATGCGTGCCGACGCGGGGATCGTCATCAGCGCGAGCCACAACCCGTACCAGGACAACGGCATCAAGGTGTTCGGCGCCGATGGCTTCAAGCTCCCGGACGACGCGGAGAGCGAGATCGAGAGCTTCATCACCGACGAGCGCCTGCTCGGCAAGCGCGCGACGGGCCGGGGCATCGGGCGCGCCGAGAAGCTCGAGGACGCGCGCGGACGCTACGTCGTCTTCTTGAAGCAGACGTTCCCCAGGGATCTTTCGCTCGAGGGGGTGCGGGTCGTCGTCGACGCCGCCCACGGCGCGGCGTACCGGGTGGCGCCGATGGTCCTGCACGAGCTCGGCGCGCAGGTCACGGCCATCGGGGTGAAGCCGAGCGGCATCAACATCAACCGCGAGTCGGGCGCCATGCACCCGGAGCACGTCCGCGACGAGGTGATGAAGCGCGGCGCCGCGATCGGCATCGCGCTCGACGGCGACGCCGACCGGCTGGTGATCTGCGACGAGAAGGGCCAGGTCATCGACGGCGACCA
>PLIR01000472.1 GCA_003139415.1 Myxococcales bacterium
CGTAGACGGTGTCGATCGCCTCGAGCACGGTGATGCGGGTGCCCGAGTTGAGATACTGCCCGAGGTTCACCTCCCGGATGCCGAGCCGCCCGGCGAACGGCGCGCGCACGATCTTGCGGTCGATCTGGGCCTGAAGCGCGTTCGCGTCCGTGGTCGTCGTCCGGAGCTGCGAGTCGTCGGTATCGGCCTGTGACTGGGCGATGGCGGCCGTCTTTACGAGCGCCCGGGATCGGCCGGCGTTGATCGTGGCGAGATCCACCCGCGCACGCGACGAGGCGAGCTGTGCGCGCTCGACCGCCGTGTCGAGCTCGACGAGCGTCTGACCCTCGCGAACGACGGCGCCCGACTCGAAGAGGATCCGCGAGACGATGCCGGGCGAGTCGTTGGCCACGACGACGCCCTTGGCCGCCGTGATGCTTCCGACGGCCGAGAGGGTGCCCTCCCATTGCTGCGTCTCCGACGGCGCGGTGCTCACCGTCTCGGGGGGGGCACCCGCCTTGGCCATCTCTTTGCCCATGCCCATGAGCATCGAGATCTGGCTGTACTTGACGGTGACGAGGCCCGCGACGACGGCGAGCAGGCCCAGGATGGGGATCAGGTAACGCACGGCCGGTAGGATGTCCGAAGCCGGCCGATGGTTGCCAGTCGGCCGAGCGCGCGGGGTCGATCCTCGTGCTAACCCCTCGGCGCTTCGATGACCGTCCTGCAAGCTGCCGACCTGCGTTTCGGGTTCGCCGGCGACACGCTGTTCGAGAGCGTCACCTTTACCCTGTCCCTCGGGGACAGGGTGGCCATCGTCGCGCCGAACGGGTCGGGCAAGACGACGTTATTGCGAATCCTGGCGGGGGAGATCGAGCCGGACGCGGGCTCGGCCATCCTGAGGCGCGACGCCACCCTCGGGTTTTACCGACAATCGCACGAGACGGCGGCCAAGGGCGACGTCCTGGGCGCGTTCCTCGCCGGGTTCGGCGAGGTGCTGACCCTTCGCGAGCAACTGCACGACGCGCAGCACGCCGCGGCCAGCGGCACGCCCGAGGCCCTGCGTCGCCTCGCCGACGTGAGCGACCGCTACGCCCTCGCCCACGGCGACGAAGTCGAGCGCAAGGTCGCGATCTTGGCGGGTCACCTCGGGTTCTCCGAGCGGGACCTCGCGCGGCCCGTCGAGTCGCTGTCGGGAGGTGAGCGGGGCCGGCTTCACCTCGGGGTCGTGCTGGCGCGGCAGCCGGAGGTGCTGCTCCTCGACGAGCCGACCAACCACCTCGACCTCGACACGATCGCCTGGCTCGAAAGCTGGCTGGCGGACTACCGGGGCGCCGTTCTCATTGTCAGCCACGACCGCGCCTTCCTCGACACCACCTGCCGCGCGACGATGGAGCTCGGGCGGCGCAGCTTCCGCGTCTACGGGGCTCGTTACTCCGACTACGTGAAGCTGCGCGAGGAGGACCTGCAGCGCGAGCGGGCGCTCGCCCAGCGCCAGCAGGACATGGTCGACAAGACCGAAGACTTCATCCGGAAAAACATCGCCGGCCAGAAGACCAAGCAGGCGCAGAGCCGGCGCAAGATGCTCGATAAGCTCGAACGCCTCGAGCGCCCCGAGGACGTGTGGAGCGCCGCCGAGAGGGTGGCGTTTCGGTTCGCGCCGGCCGCACGCACGGGAGACATCGTGCTCGAGGCGTCGGGGCTCGGCGCCGAGCGGGGCGGCCGGCGGCTCTTCTCGGACCTGTCGATCCTCGTCCGGCGGAGCGAACGGATCGGGGTCGTCGGGCCGAACGGCGCGGGCAAGAGCACGCTGCTGAAGCTCCTCGCCGGGCGCGGCGGCCCGGACGACGAGGGCACGGTCAAGCGCGGCACGAACCTCCAGCCGGGCTACTTCGATCAGCACCTGGGCGACGTCGACCCGGCCCTCACGGCCGTGGACAACGTGCGCCGTGTCCGAGGCGACTTCACGGTCGAGGCCGCGCGTCAGTACCTCGCGCGGTTCCGGTTCTGGGGCGACGATCCGCTGCGCATGGTCAGCGGATTCTCGGGGGGCGAGCGGTCTCGCCTGGCGCTGGCGAAGCTCTTGCTCGAGCCGAAGAACCTGCTCTTTCTCGACGAGCCGACGAACCACCTCGACATCCCCGCGTCCGAGATCCTCGAGGAGGCGCTCGTCGGCTTCGAGGGGACCGTGGTCCTCGTCTCGCACGACCGCCGGTTCCTCGAGAACGTGACGACCCGCATCGTCAGCGTTCGCGACGGAGCGGCCGAAGTCTACCCGGGCGGTTTCAAGGACTACGACGACGAGACGCGCCGGCGCGCTCAAGCCGCGGCCCAGGCGCGCGACCGGCGAGAGACGCCGCGCAAATCGGCGCCGCCGCCGAAGGCCGCCTCGCCGGAGAAGGACGCGAAGCAGAAGTACGAGGCGCAGCGGCAGGCCGCGCGAGACATCGAGAAGAAGAAGCGGCGAATCCAAGAGCTCGAGGCGTCGATCGCCGCGGCCGAGAAGGACCGCGACGGGCTTCGCGCCAAGCTGAAACAGGGCCCGGCCGACGATTGGGAGAAACTGGCGAAGATGGCCCAGGAGGAGCAAGGTCTGACGCGGAAGGTCGACACGATGTTGGTGGAGTGGGCGAAGCTGTCGGAGGAAGTGAAGTGACCGCGCGGCTGCGCGCGCTCG
The DNA here is from genome assembly GCA_003139415.1 of Myxococcales bacterium. Taxonomy (GTDB): domain Bacteria; phylum Myxococcota_A; class Polyangia; order Polyangiales; family Polyangiaceae; genus Palsa-1150. The sequence continues at coordinate 2,657 of PLIR01000472.1, forward strand.
CCCTGGCCCTGGCGGCGCTCTTCCTCGCGTGTCATCGCGCGCCGGCGGCGGGGCGTGACGCGGGGGCGGTCTCCATCGTGGTGCGTCCGGACAGTCAGGGGCTCTTGCTCACCTGGATCGACGACAAGGGCGACTTCCACGTCGAGACGGACGTCGGCAGCGTGCCGATGATGGGTCGCGACACGGTGCGCGTGGTCGACCCAGGTCCGCCGCCGGAGGGCCAGGTGCCTGCGGACGACGTGTTCGTGGTCGACTTGCGGCAGCTCGGCCCCGACGGCGCGTACCCGGTGCACACCATGGCGCGTACGGCCTTCGAGGCGCTGGCGGTCGCGCGGCGCGAGAAGTCGGGGCCCACCCTGGCCAACCCGGCTCCCTCGGGGGCCGCGCCCGCGGAGGGCAGCGGCGAGGCGCCGAGCGCTCCCGCCAAGGTGGGCAGCGCGGTCGTCATCTACGGCGCCGAGTGGTGCGGCGCGTGCCATGAGGCGGCGAAGTATCTGCGGCACAAGGGGATCCCGTACGTCGACAAGGATGTCGAGAAGGACCCAGCGGCTGCGCGCGAGATGCAACAGAAGCTCGCGAAGAACGGGCTGAGCGGGGGCTCCATCCCCGTCATCGACGTCCGGGGCAAGGTGTTCGTGGGGTTCAACCCCGCGGAGATCGACGCGGCTCTCGGCGAAGCCCTCTGAGCGGCGGCCAGCACCCGGCGGTCGGCTCCCGGTGCCCGGTGCCTGATGCGCGGCGACGGGCTGGCGGCGTCGCCTTCGGTCACAGGAACCCCCCCACCCGACCGAAGAGGGCCGAACCGACGAGCTCTTTACACGCGAGATGGCGTGGTTGGGCGCGTGGCTGCCTCGATGGGGGCCCGGCGGGTTCATCGCACGCGCCAGGGGGAGCGTGTGGCGCCCCGACGAGCCGTCTCACGCGGGGGACGCGATTGCAGCCGTGATGAGGTGGTAGAATTGTCTTGTCATGTCGGGCATCCCTCGCGTGGAACTTCGCAGCCCTCGGCCCGCAGCGCGGGGACGAGACGACCTGCCCTACGAGGAGCGGCTTCGACAGGAGCCACAGTGGGCCATGGCCGAGTCAGATCGATTCTTCAGGGGCGACAGCGGCCTCCACGAGACGCTTCGCAACCTCAATGCGAAGCTCGATGAGCTTGGCATCCCGTACGTCGTAATCGGGGGGATGGCGCTCACCGCCCACGGCTTCGCGCGAATGACGGAAGACATCGACGTGCTCGTCACGAAAGCCGACCTCAAGAAGATCCACGCGAAGCTCGTGGGTCTCGGGTACAAACGCGCGTTCGAGGGTAGCAAGAACATCCGCGACACGAATACGAACGTGAAGATCGAGTTCGTGCTGACGGGTGACTACCCGGGCAGCGGCAAGCCACAGCCGGTCAGCTTCCCCAATCCGGCCGACGCCGAGCCCGTCGTGTTGGATGGCGTGAAATTCGTCGGCCTGCGTCGCCTCATCGAGTTGAAACTTGCCTCGGGCATGACGGGCGGCCCCGACCGCGCGAAGGACATCGTTGACGTTCAACAGCTTATCAAGCTCCTTCGGCTACCTCGTTCCGTGGACGAGGATCTGCACGAGTACGTGCGCGGCAAGTACGACCAGCTATGGGATGAACTGCAGGCAGTGAAGAAGAAGTATGTCCGCCTGTGGCGCAACGAGTTTTTGACCATCGATGCGAAGAGCATCGACGACATGATCGAGATCTTCAGCGGCGCCGCCGATGAGCTGCGCCGGATGAAGGCCGATGGCGTCACGCTCGATCCCGCGGGCGGTACAGGGGACGACTACGCCCACCTCACGACGACCGACGTCGACGTTGCGAAGAAGTACGACATGCACGACGAGTCCGAGTTCTTGGGCGGTGAAGAAGAAGTCGACAAGTAGCCACCACAGCCGCGGCGGCCTTCCAGCGGGCCAAGGCCCGAATTTGCACACTCGAGCCCCCACCCTCAAGGTGATGGGCAGCGTCGGCGAAACGTGCAAGAAGGCCCTAACGGCAGACAATCATGAGCTTTCCTCAGGTGACGGCCCGGGACTGGCGAGCGCAAGTCGACAAGGAGCTGGCGGGCGTCCCCTTCGAGAAGGCCCTGGTCCACCGAACAGCCGAAGGGCTCTCGATCCAGCCTCTCTATACGGAGCGTCCTCGAGGGGACTCGCTCCTCGTCGAGGCACCGACGGCCCAATTCCGCGTCTGCGTGAGGGTCGACGCCGCCGCGGGAGCCGACACCATCGCCGACGAGCTCGCGGGGGGAGCCGATGCTCTCTGGCTTGATTCGGCGGCGGCCGATCTGGCCCTCGCGGTCGACGGGATCGGCCGAGCCTTCCTCGTGCTGGAGTGCGGAAGCATCCCGCCCCTGGCGCAACTCGAACGGCTCGCGGCACGGCTCGCGCCCGACACCGCCTTCGCCCTCGGCGCGGATCCCTTCGCCGACGTTGCGCAAGGCCGACTCGCGCCCGCGGGCCTGGCGGGGGCCCGAGACGCTCTTGTAGAGGCGGCCCTCGCGGCCGAGCGGCGATGGCCGCTGGCGTCCGTCGTGACCGTCTCCACGCTCCCGTATCACGAGGCCGGTGCCGACGCGGCGGACGAGATCGCGATCGCGATCGCCACCGGCGCGGCCTACCTCGAGTCGCTCGTCGGCGGAGGCCTCTCTCCGGCAGCCGCTGCCCGCCAGATCACCCTGCGCGCCGCCACTGGGCGAGACACCTTCGTCGAGATGTGCAAGCTGAGGGCGCTCCGCATCGCTTGGCGCAAAGTCCTGGTCGCCGCCGGCGCGGTCGACCCACCACGGCCCCTGCTGCACGCAGTCTGCTCCTCACGAACCCTGGCGCAGCGCGATCCGTGGGTGAACATGCTGAGGACGACGACGCAGATCTTCGCGGCCGTCCTCGGCGGCGCCGATCTCGTCACGCCCACCGCCTTCGACGAAGCGCTGGGTCCGGCCTCGCCGCTCGGGAGGCGCGTCGCGCGCAACACCGGGCTGGTGCTCCGCGAGGAGAGCGTGCTCGGAAAGGTCAAGGACGCCGCCGCGGGTTCGTACTACTTCGACTCGCTCACCGATGCCCTCGCCCGCGAGGGGTGGAAACGCTTCCAGGGCATCGAGCGCGAAGGCGGCATCGAAGACGCCCTCGTCAGCGGGCGCCTCCGCGCAAAGATCGAGTCGTCCTGGACCACGTGGCTCGGCCGCATCTCGACGCGAAAGGAGGGCATCCTCGGCGTTTCGGAGTTCGCCAACCTCGACGAAAAGCTTCCGCGCCCCGCACGGGACCGTGAGGCGCCTCCCGCGGGCGCTGCGGCGCTGCCCGTGCACCACGACGCGGCGCCCTTCGAGCAGTTGCGCCTGCGTGCCGACGCGAGCCCTAGCCGGCCGGAGGCCATCCTGGTCGCCCTCGGCCCGCTCGCCGAGTCACGCGCGCGCGTCGGATTCGCGAGCAACCTCTTCGCCGCCGGCGGCATTCGCGCGCGCGAGGTCCCACGGGCCGAGGCGGCCATCATCGCCTGCCTCTGCGGGAGCGACGAGCGTTACGCCCAGGAGGCCGTCGACCAGGCCCGAGCGCTGAAGGCGGCAGGGTGCCGCAGGATTCTCCTGGCTGGACGCCCTGGCCCGCTCGAGACCGCCCTTCGAGAAGCCGGCGTCGACGGGTTCCTCTACGCCGGCTGCGATGCCGTCGCCCTCCTCTCCGAGCTGCTGGACGCATTCCGATGAAGCGACGACTGCCCGACTTCGCTGCCCTCGACTTCGACGCCATCGCCACCGGCGCCGTCCCGGACTCGTCGTCTCGGACTTCCGGCCGGACCTGGGATACCCCGGAAGGGATTCCGCACCGGCCGCTCTACGGCCCGGGCGACCTCGAGGGGGTCACGCACCTCGACACGTACCCGGGCTTCGCGCCCTTCGTCCGCGGCCCCTACCCGACGATGTACGTCCGGCAGCCGTGGACCGTGAGGCAGTACGCCGGCTTCTCCACCGCCGAGGACTCGAACGCGTTCTACCGGCGCAACCTCGCGGCCGGCCAGATGGGACTCTCGATCGCCTTCGATCTCGCGACCCACCGCGGCTACGACAGCGACCACCCGCGCGTGCTCGGCGACGTGGGGATGGCCGGCGTCGCCATCGACTCCATCCTCGACATGCGCCTCCTCTTCGACGGCATCCCGCTCGACAAGATGAGCGTCTCGATGACGATGAACGGNNGGCACGATCCAGAACGACATCCTCAAAGAGTTCATGGTGCGGAACACGTACATCTACCCGCCCGAACCATCGATGACGATCATCGCCGACATCTTCAGCTTCACGTCCCGGCGGATGCCCAAGTATAATTCGATATCCATTTCCGGCTACCACATGCAGGAGGCCGGGGCGACCGCCGATCTGGAGCTCGGCTACACGCTGGCCGACGGCCTCGAGTACATCCGGAGCGGCATCGCGGCGGGCATGAGCGTGGACTCGTTCGCGCCGCGCCTGTCGTTCTTCTTCGCGATCGGGATGAACTTCTTCATGGAGGTCGCCAAGCTCCGGGCGGCCCGTCTCCTCTGGTCGCAGCTCGTCGCCCGCTTCGAGCCGAAGAGCCCCAAGAGCCTCGCGTTGCGGACGCACTGCCAGACCTCGGGCTGGTCGCTCACGGCGCAGGACATCCACAACAACGTGATCCGCACGTGCATCGAGGCCATGGCCGCGACGCAAGGACACACGCAGAGCCTCCACACGAACTCCCTCGACGAGGCGCTCGCGCTGCCGACCGACTTCTCGGCCCGCATCGCGCGCAACACGCAGCTCCATCTACAGCTCGAGTCGGGGACGACGCGGCCCGTGGACCCCTGGGGCGGCAGCTACTACGTCGAGCGGCTCACGCACGATCTCGCGGCGCGCGCGATGGCGCGCATCGACGAGGTCGAAGCTCTGGGAGGGATGGTCAAGGCGATCGAGGCGGGCGTCCCCAAGCTGCGCATCGAAGAGGCGGCCGCGCGGACGCAGGCGCGGATCGACGCCGCCCGTCAGACGATCGTGGGCGTGAATCGATTCCGTCCCATCAGCGAAGACCCGGTCCCGGTCCTCAAGGTCGACAACGCCGCCGTGCGTCGTACGCAGATCGAGCGGCTCGATCGCTTGCGCCGTGACCGAGACACGGAAGCCACGAACCGAGCGCTCGATGCGCTCACGGCCTGCGCCGAGGGCCGCGGAGGCAATCTCCTCGAGCTCTCGGTCGCCGCTGCCCGGGCGCGCGCGTCCGTGGGCGAGATCTCGTACGCCCTCGAGAAGGTGTGGGGCCGCCATCAGGCGGAGATCCGCGCCATCTCCGGCGTGTACAGTGGAGAGGTGGGCGAGACGTCGACCGCAGTCACGACGGTCCGCGCGCGCACGAGCGAGTTTCTCCAGCGCGAGGGCCGGCGGCCGCGAATCCTCGTCGCCAAGATGGGTCAGGATGGGCACGACCGCGGTCAGAAGGTGATCGCCTCGGCCTTCGCCGACCTGGGCTTCGACGTCGACATCGGGCCATTGTTCCAGACGCCGGAGGAGACGGCGCGCGCCGCCGTGGAGAACGACGTGCACGTCATCGGCGCGAGCTCGCTGGCGGCCGGTCACCTGACGCTCGTCCCCGCGCTCCGTGCGGCCCTCACGGAGCTGGGCCGCTCCGACATTCTCGTCGTCGTCGGCGGCGTCATTCCACCCGACGACTACGCCGCTCTGCGCTCCGCCGGCGCCGCGGAGATCTTCGGTCCCGGGACCGTCATCGCCGAGGCCGCGCAGTCGCTGCTCGACAAGCTGGAAGCGGTGGTATGAAAGGCAAGAGCCCGCGCCTCACGCTCGATGCCTATGAGCGCGGAGTGCGTGGCCGCGATCGCGCCGTCCTCGCACGGGCGATCACGTTGATCGAGAGTCGGCATGAGTCGGACGCCGGGCTCGCGCAGGAGCTCCTCGGGAGGCTTCTTCCCGCGACCGGGCACGCCCACCGCGTGGGCATCACCGGCGTGCCCGGCGTCGGGAAGAGCACCTTCGTCGATGCGATGGGGATGTTTCTCGTCGGTCGGGGCCATCGCGTCGCGGTCCTGGCCATCGATCCATCGAGCACTCTCTCGGGTGGTTCGATCCTCGGGGACAAGACGAGGATGGCTCGACTCTCGCTCGAGCCACGAGCGTTCATCCGGCCGTCGCCCAGCGGCGCGACACCCGGAGGCATCGCGCGCCGCACGCGCGAGACGATGCTCCTCTGCGAAGCGGCGGGGTTCGACGTGGTCTTCGTGGAGACCGTGGGCGTTGGTCAGGGAGAGACCGCGGTCGCCGACATGGTCGACTTCTTCCTCGTCCTGGCGCTTCCCGGCTCTGGCGACGAGCTGCAAGGAATCAAGAAGGGAGTCCTCGAGCTCGCCGACGCCATCGCGGTCAACAAGTCGGACGGGGAGGGCGCGAATCGCGCGCGTATGGCGCTGGGGGACCTGAAGGCAGCCCTTCGCTACCTTCCGCGCAAGCGCGCGAGCTGGTTGCCTCGCGCGCTCGCGATCTCCGGGCTGACGGGCGCGGGGCTCCAGGAGCTATGGGCGGTCGTCGAGGAGCACCGGGCGACTCTCACAACCACCGGGGAGCTCGCGGCGTTGCGTTCCGAGCAGCAGCGCGCCTGGATGTGGTCCCTCATCGTCGAGCGCCTCGAACGAAATTTCCGAACGAACCCCCGCGTGGCAGCCCGCCTGCCCGCCGTCGAAGCCGACGTCGTCGGCGGCCGAACGACCCCAACGGCCGCCGCAGAGACCTTGCTCGCAGAGATGGGCTTCGGGCACGGCGAGTGAGCTGGGGTCTCACGCTGACGGGCGCGCCAGAGGCTCGATCGAATTCACCTGCCGCGATGCTGGCGCGCGACGATGCGTTCGTAGACGTCGCGCTTTCGACGGCCGCTCCACGCGGCGAGGCGGTCGGCGGCTGTCCGCGGGTGTTCGCTGCGCGCGAGGGCCTCGTCGATGCGTGCGTCCAGCGCCGCGTCGTCGACTGCCTCGGTTCGCGCCGCCGGGTCGTGCGGTGCCAGGACCACGGCGATCTCACCGAGCCATTCCCTCTCGTCCGCCGCCAGCTCGGCGCATGTGCCGCGCGCCATCTCCTCGTGCAGCTTCGTGAGCTCGCGGGCCACGCACGCGCGCCGGTCCGGCGTCGCGTCCGCCAAGTCGCCGAGGGTCGCGCGCAACCGGGACGGCGCTTCGAAGAGCACGATCGCCTCCGGCGTCTCGCACACCTGCGCGATTGCATCGCGCCTCGCAGACCCCTCTCGCGGCAAGAAGCCGACGAAACGGAATCGCCCGTCGCCGGCGAGGCCGCTCCCCACCAGCGCCGCGAGCACCGCGCTAGGCCCCGGGATCGGAACCACCGGAACACCCGCAGCGATGGCGGCGTCGACAACCGCGGCGCCCGGATCGCTCACGACTGGTGTGCCCGCGTCCGTCACCAGCGCCACCCGCTCGCCCCCGGCGAGGCGGGCGACGACGCGCTCGACGTCTCGCTCCGTCGCGTGGGCATCGAGGCGCTCCACCGCCCGGCCCTGGATCGCGAGGTGACTCAAGAGCTGACGCGCGCGCCGCGTGTCCTCGGCCAGCACCCGATCGCAGCTGCGCAGCGTCTCGACCGCCCGCGCCGTCAAGTCGCCGAGGTTGCCGATCGGCGTCGCCACGACGAAGAGAACGCCCGCCGCCATGGGAGCCCGCCCGCGCCCGGCTAAGCGACGGGGACCGAGTCTCCCAGCTCCTCACGGAGAAACTCGCGCAGCCTCCCCGTCAGCCGCTGCTCGAGCTGCCGCACGCGTTCGCGAGAGATCCCGAAGCGGTCTCCCAGCTCCTGGAGGGTCAGCGGTTCGTCGGCCACGAGACGCTCGTCGAAGATCGCGAGCTCCTTGTCCTTGCCCGAGAGCGTCCCGCGGAACGCGTCGAGCTTCTCCTTGAGCAGGCCCTGCAGCTCGGTGTCGGCGATCAGCGTCTCCGGCCCGTCGACCAGGCTGGGGATGGTGTCGACCCGCGCCGTCGCGCGCCCCTCGCCGTCGCCGATGGGGGCGTCTAGAGATTTCTCGCTCGCCTGGAGGCGCACGTCCATCTCGGCGACTTCGTTCTCCGGGACGTTCAGCCGCTTGGCGATCTCTGCGTGCGTCGGGTCGATCCCCAGCGCCACGAGCTCCGCGCGCTTCTTCCGCAGGTTGAAGAATAGCTTCCGCTGCGCCTGCGTCGTGCCGAGCTTCACCAGCCGAGAGTTGTTGAGGATGAATCGCAGGATGTACGCGCGGATCCACCAGGCTGCATACGAGGAGAGCTTGACCCCGCGGTACGGGTCGTACCGCTTCACGGCCTGCATCAGCCCGATATTGCCCTCCTGGATCAGGTCCATGATGTTTTTGTACGCGCGGCGGTACTCGTAAGCGATCTTCACCACGAGCCGCAGGTTTGCAGTCACGAGCCGCGCCGCGGTGTTCGCGTCCTGCGTCGAGACGAACTTCTGCGCGAGGGTCTGCGTCTCTTCGGGCGACAAGAGCGGGTGGCGTGGGACTTCGCGCAGGTACGCCGAGAGCGGGTCGAAACGCTCGATCGACGAGGCATCGGAGTCCCCGCGGTCCTTCGGCAGCGGGACGGGCGCGTCGTCGACCTCTTCAGCCTCGGCCTCGGCGGTGCCGCCCTCGAGCTCCGCCTCCTCCTCGCGATCTTCGGCGCGATCTTCGGCCGGCTCGCGATCCTCGTCGCCCTCGGCGTCGGCGGCGCCGTCTTCCGAGTGTTCGTCGCCCGAGTCACCCGAACGCTCGGCCTCGGCGGCGGCGGGACCGCTTTTCGGCGCGCGAGACCTCTTCTTCGGAGGTTTCGACTCGGGCGACTTCGTGGCTCGGGGCACGGTGCCGGAAGGCGTAGCACGTGCCGCGCCGCGCAGGTATGGTTGGACGTGCCTGCGCGCGATTGCGGCCTCTCCGGCCCCGCATGCGCTACCCTAATCGATGGCGGCTCAGCGCCACTTCGCCCGATGTCCCGCTCGCCCGAGCCTCCCCCGTCCCGATCCAAGCGACCGCCCAGCGCCGACGCAGCACCGCGTCTCCGGTCGCGTCCCCCGGCGGTCGACGCGGCCGAGCGCAGGCGCGCCGAGCGCGACCGCGATCGCGATCGACGGCCCAAGGCGCCGCCCTCGCTGCCGTCGTTCGAGCGCGGCGCGCGCGTCAGCGTCCTGAAGGGCCCTTTCGCCGGGAAGGTCGGCGTCGTCCAGGAGCTCGACGGCAAGGGAGGCGCGCGCGTCATGCTCGGCCTGCTCCCGGTGCGCCTCGACCTGAAAAACCTCGTTTCCGCGGCAGAAGGCCGCGGGCGGCCGCGACTTTCGAGCTCGCACCGCAAGCCGCTGCCGGCCCGATCGTGACAACGAAGACCCCGGATGGAGCATCCATTGCGGTCGAGGGGCCGAGCCCCGACGAACGCGCCGTGAGCCCGCCGATCCTCAATTCTCGCCGATATCCGACCACGCTGGGCGGACAGTTCCGCCGTCACGCGCCGCAGTACATCCTCGGCGGGCTCACGCTCGCGGCCTTCCAGGTCGCGATGAATCGCATCGACATCCAGTCCGGGCACGCGGTCGACGACGTCTTCGGTGCGCGTCCGGGGACGGCCTGGCGCCCCGCGGCGATGATGCTCGTGCTCGCCGTCGGGGCGTTCATCGCGCGCGTCGCGAGCCGGTGGTATCTGCTGAACGCGGGTCGCGACGTCGAGTACGAGCTGAGGTTCGAGCTTCTTCGCAAGCTGCAACAGCTCGGCGCGGCGTTCTACCGCAAGATGCCCGCTGGCGAGATCATGAGCCGCTCGACGAGCGATCTGCAGCAGGTCCGGATGCTGTTCGGCTTCGGCATCATGAACCTCGTCGGGGTCGTGTTCTCGTTCCCGAGCGCCCTGCAAGTCATGGCGTCCAAGAGCCCCAGGTTGACTCTGGCCTGCCTGGTCAACCTGCCCCTCGTCTTTCTGATCTCGCGCTCGCTCTCGAAGGGCATGTACAGCCGGATGCGGCAGAACCAGGCCGCGCTCGGCCGGATGAGCGACGTCCTCCAGGCCAACATCGCGGGCGTCCGCGTCGTCCGTAGCTTCGCCCTCGAAGAGCGCGAGCTCGCCCGCTTCGAGGTCGCCAACCGCGAGTACCTCGACGCGAGCCTCGCGCTGGCGCGCATCCGGGGGTCGTTCGGTCCGACGATCGGCACGGTCGCCGCGCTCGGGATCCTCATCTTCTTCTGGTACGGCTCGTCGCTCCTTCTGCGGGGGCCGGAGCACGGCGGCATCTCGCAGGGCGACTTCTTCGCCTTCTGGATGGCGTTCGCGCGGATGGCGTGGCCGATGATCGCGGTCGGGTTCGCGCTCAGCGTGGTGCAGCGCGGCCGCGCGGGGTTCTTGAGATTGCAGGACGTGTTCCTCGCGGTGCCCGAGGTGGTCGACGGCCCGCGCCGGCCGCCCAAGCACGTCGGCGGATCGGTGTCCGTCGAGCGGCTGACGTTCACGTACGGCACGCGCAAGGTCCTGGACGACGTCTCGTTCAAGGTCGCGCCGGGAGAGTCGCTCGCGATCGTGGGCCGTACGGGTGCGGGCAAGACGACACTCGCCATGCTGCTGGCCCGGCTGCTGCCGACGCCCGAGGCGGCCGTCCGCATCGACGGGGTCGACGTGTGCGAGCTCCCGCTCGCGTCCGTTCGATCCGTCATCGGCTACGCGCAGCAGGACGCCTTTCTCTTCTCCACCACGGTCGAGCGCAACATCGGCTTTGCGCTCGACGATCTGGAGTCGCCGGACGTCAAGGCGAGGATCCGCGACGCGGCGCGCGAAGCGCAGGTGCTCGACGAGGCGCTCTCGCTGCCGGATGGCTTCGACACGGTCGTCGGCGAGCGCGGCGTGCAGCTCTCGGGCGGGCAGAAACAGCGCATCGCGCTCGCACGCGCCCTCGTGTGGGAGCCCAAGATCCTCATCCTCGACGATCCTCTCTCCGCGGTCGATGCCAAGACCGAGGCCGCCGTCCTCGCGGCCATCGAGCGCCAGGCGGCGCGCCGCACGGTGATCCTCGTCACGCACCGGATCGCGGCCGCGTCGCGGTGCGATCGCGTCATCGTCCTCGACGAGGGGCGCATCGTCGAGCAAGGCACGCACGCGGAGCTCTCGCGCGGAACGGGCATCTACGCGGCGTTCGCAGAAGAGCAGAAGATGGCGCGCGAGCTCGAGTCGATCGACCCGGGCGCCACGACGACGACCGCACCCCCGCCGCTGGAGCACGCGTCGTGAGCGCCAAGCCCTCGTCGACGACGGCGCCGCCGATGGTCGGGGCGCAGGCCCTGTCCAAGACCGCGGCGGCCCGCGCGTCCAAGGCGGGCGATGCCCTGCGCAACTTCCACGAAGAGAGCGCCATCGGCAAGGCGTACGACGGGCGGCTCTTGCGCCGCCTCTGGCCCTTCGTACGGCCGCACGCGCGCTTCATCGTCATCTCGCTCGCCACGCTCGCCGTGGTGTCGGCGATCAACCTCGTCCGGCCCATCGTCATGGGCGACGTCGTCAAGCAGGCCGACGCCCGCAGCGCTCACGGCCTGATGCGCGACGGCCTGGGCCTCGCGCTCCTGCTCTTCGCCGTGCAGTCGCTGACGTACGTGCAGATGTACACGATGCAGGTGGCCGGCGCGCGCGCGATGGCCGACTTGCGATCCGCCGTCTTCCAGTTTTTTCAGAAGCTGCGCCTCCGCTACTACGACCGCACCCCCGTCGGCCGGCTCGTCACGCGCGCGACGAACGACGTCGACGCGTTGAGCGAGCTGTTCGCCTCCGGTGCGCTCAACGCCATGGGGGACGTGCTCGCCCTCGTGGGCATCGTCGCGATGATGCTGGCGCTCGACTGGCGCCTGTCGATCGTCTCCTTTTTGGCGCTGCCGCTCGTCGGCGCCATCGTCAACTACGTCCGCAAGCGCTCCCGGGTCGCGTACCGGGACGTCCGCGCCCGCACGGCGCGCCTCAACTCGTTTCTCAACGAGCAGGTCAACGGCATCTCGGTCGTCCAGGCCTTCGTCCGCGAGTCGGCGATGGCCGACGAGTTCGACGGCATCAACGTCTCGTACCGCGAGGCGAACAAGACGGCCGTGTACTACGAGGCGGTCCTCGACGCCGCGATCGAGATGGTCAATACGCTCTGCACGGCGAGCATCCTCTGGTTTGCGGGGCTTCGCCGCATCGGCGACCACACCATCACGTTCGCGCTCCTCGTCACGTTCACCCAGTACATCCGTCAGTTCTTCGAGCCCGTCAGCCTGCTCTCGCAGCGCTACACGCTCCTGCAAAGCGCGATGTCGGGTGCGGAGCGGATCTTCGAGCTCCTCGACGAGACCGACGTCGCCCCCGACGACCTCGCGCCCGAGGCGTGCGCGCCAGAAGGGCCGCCCGGCGAGGCGATCGCGCTCGAGCACGTCGATTTCGAGTACAAGCCGGGGATCCCCGTCCTGCGGGACGTGAGCCTCGTGGCGAATTGCGGCGAACGGATCGCGCTCGTGGGTGCGACGGGCGCGGGCAAGTCGACGGTGGCCAGCCTGCTCTTGCGTCTGTACGAGCCGCAACGCGGCGCGGTGCGCGTCTTCGGCAAGGATGTCCGCGGCCTCGAGCCGCACGCGCTTCGCCGGCAGTTCTCGGTGGTGCCGCAGGACGTCTTTCTGTTTCCCGGCACGGTGCTGTCGAACATCGCCATCGCCGACCCGACGCCCGACCGCGCGCGCGCCGAGGAAGCCTTGCGCCGGATCGGCGCGCTCGAGCTGTTCCAGCGCCGCGACGGCGGGGGCCTCGACGCCCGCGTCGACGAGCGCGGCCAGAACTTCAGCGCGGGGGAACGGCAGCTGATTGCGTTCGCGCGGGCGCTCTACCGCGACTCGCCGCTGCTCGTGCTCGACGAAGCGACGGCGAGCGTGGACTCCGACACGGAGGCGCGCTTGCAGCGGGCGCTCGAGACCGTGATCGAAGGGCGCACGGCGCTCGTCATCGCGCATCGCCTCTCGACGATCCGCGCCGCGGACCGCATCGTGTGCTTCCACAAAGGGCGCGTCGTCGAGTCGGGGTCGCACGACGAGCTCGTCGCCCTCGGCGGCGTCTACGCCCGCCTCTACCGCATGCAGTTCGCCCACGAGCAGGCCGTTGCCGCAGAGCGTCGCGCGCACGAGAACCGCGCGCCAGGCTGAAGGTCTGAAGCTCTCTTGGCCGGGCGCCCGGGGCGGTGTTAGTCGAAGGTGTAGGCTCCCAAGGTTTCCCGGCCGCGCACTCCCGCGATGTCCCAGCCTCTCGTGCCCCGCATCCTCCGCCCACGACGCGCCGCCCCGGCCGATGCCGTGCGGCCGACGCGCGCGGAGATCAACCTCGAGGCGCTGCGCCACAACCTGAGGGTGGTGGCCCGTCACGCCGGCGCGGCGCGGGTCTGGGCGGTGCTCAAGGCGGACGCCTACGGCCACGGCGCGCCGGCCGTGGCGCGGACGCTGGAGCGAGGCGTCGCGGGCTTCTGCGTCGCGCTGCTCGAAGAGGCCATCGAGCTGCGCGAAGCCGGCATCGTCGCGCCGATCCTCGTGATGGGCGGGCACTACGGCGCCGCGCACGACGAGGTCATCTTGCGCGATCTCATCCCCGTCGTCCACGACGCCGAACAGATCCGCGCCTTCGCGCGCCTCGTCCGCGCTGGCCTCGCCAGCGGCCCGATCGACGTGCACCTCAAGATCGACACCGGCATCGCGCGCCTTGGCGTCACGATGGAGGCGCTGCCGGCGCTCGCCGCGGGGCTCTCGGACGTCCCCGAGGTCCGCATCCACGGGCTGATGACCCACCTCGCCAACGCCGACGACGGGGATCCCGGCTTCACGCACGCCCAGATGGCCCGCTTCGACGAGGCCTCGGCGCTCCTCGGGCGTCACGGCGTCGTCCCCGGCGTCCGCCACGCCGCGAACAGCGCTGCGCTGCTGCGCGGGCAAGCGCTGCTCGACGCGGTGCGGCCGGGGCTCGCTCTCTTCGGCGTCTCGCCGCGCGTCGATTCGCAAGCGTTGACGCGCGAGCTCAAGCCGGTCATGCGGGTGCGCACCGAGCTCGTGTCGCTGCGCGACGTCCCCGCCGGCGGCGCCGTCGGCTACGGCGGTACCTGGAAGGCGGCCCGCGCCAGCCGCATCGCGACGATCCCGATGGGCTACGCGGACGGGTTGTCGCGCCAGTTGAGCAACCGCGGGCACGTCCTCGTGCGCGGCGCGCGGGCGCCGATCGTCGGGGCCGTGTCGATGGACATGGCCATGATCGACGTGACCGACGTCCCTGGCGCCTCGCTTCGTGACGAGGCCGTCGTCCTCGGCGCGCAGGAGGGCCCGCTCGGGCGCGACGCGATCGGCGCCGACGAGATCGCCGCGCACGCCGGGACCATCCCCTGGGAGATCATGACGAGCATCTCCCGCAGAGTGCCCCGGTTTTACCGGGAGCCGTAGAGTCGCTTCCCTCCACCGGCGGCGCCCAAAGAGCCTGACCGCGCGCGGGGGGCCTGTCCGGGATAGACTCCGCGCCGCTTGTCCGAAACGGCGCAGCGGTCTCCGTCGCTCCTGTCCCGCGCCGCCGCGGCCGTGGACGTCCTCGTGTCGCCGGCCGTCGGCTTCTTCGACGATCTCGGCGCCACCGTGATGCTCGCCGGGCAGACGCTGACCAGCATGGTGCGCCCGCCGTACCGCGTCGCGCAGCTCGTACTCTCGCTCGAGTTCGTGGGTGTCGGATCGGTGTTCATCGTCGCGCTGGTGGGTCTCTTCACCGGCATGGCCTTTACCGTCAGCACCATCGTCGGGTTCCGGCAGTTCTCGGCCGAAGGGATGGTGGGAGGGGTCGTCGCGCTGGCCCTCGCGCGCGAACTCGCCCCGGTGCTCACGGCCGTCGTCGTGACGGCTCGCGCCGGAAGCACGATGGCGAGCGAGCTCGGAAACATGCGGGTCACCGAGCAGATCGACGCCATCACGACGATGGGCGTCGACCCGGTGCAGTACCTCGTCGCGCCGCGCGTCGTCGCGACGGTCCTGATGATGCCCCTGCTCTCGACATGCTTCGGCGTCACCGGGATGGCGGGCGCCTACCTCGTCGCCGTTGTGTGGCAAGGGCTCGACCCGGGGACGTTCTTCGACAAGATCCGCGCCTTCCTCGACGTCCACGATCTGCGTATCCTGACGGTGAAAAGCTTTGTTTTCGGCCTCGTACTCAGTTCCATCTCCTGCAAGAAGGGGCTCTACGCGTCGGGGGGCGCGCGCGGGGTCGGGGAGGCGACGGCGAGGGCCGTCGTCGCAAGCATTGTCGCCATCTTCGCGTTCGACTACGTCATAACGACGCTCATGACTGAGCTCTAAAAAACCCACGCGGTGCCGAGGCACCGCACGGAGGGTGCCCGTGGACAAGGCACGAAACGATCTAACCGCAGCCGTTCCCAAGTTTTGCCTCGCGCTCGAGGAATTCCGCCGCACGCCGGACGGGCGCGTTCGCTCGTCGCAGGAGTTCGTGACTGCATTCTTCCCGCACGACGAGAAGGGGTGCGCCGACCGCGTCTTCAAGTACCTGCCGAACGAGGCGCGAGGCCCCATCGTGGCCGCCTGGGGCATCCGCGGCATCAAGGCCGC
>PLIR01000351.1 GCA_003139415.1 Myxococcales bacterium
ATCAACGGCTGGCAGTCGTACGCCAAGTTCAACGACATGCCCGGCTTCGGCGGCCAGGTGATGTGGCGTCCGGTCGAGTGGATCTCGATGAACTCGAACGACTACTTCGGCTTCGACGCGCAGGACCTGGCGGGCCTTTACCGCTGGCACACCGACAACAGCTTCAACATCCGATACTTCAACGATCCCAACGGGTCGATCATCACGCGCCTCGCGGCGTCGTACACGTTCGACGTCGGTGGCGAGCACGGTGACGGTGTCGCGTTCTCTGGCACCTCGCCGGAGTTCCACTGCAGCGTCGCAAAGCCCTGCCCGGCGCGTTTCATCAGCGCCATGACGTACCAGCGCGCCTGGTTCGGCGACCAGTTCGCGGTCACCATCGGCGGCGGCTACATGACGAACCCAAGCCGCTACCTCATCTTGACGCCCACTGGAAATGCCCAGCCCCTTCCCCAGCCCGAAAGCACGGCGCAAGTCGCGTACATACCGCCCACGAGCCCGTATGACATCAACTTCGGCACGAAGATCAACATGTGGGACTACGAGGCCGGATTCCAATACATGCCGAGCGACTATTTCACGCTCGACGTCGAGTACAACCATCGCGGCGCGAGCGTACCGTTCTTCAACGGTCACGGCGGCGACACCTCACCCGACGGCTACATCACGACGCCTTCGGGCCCGGGCTGGCGGGCGGACCTGCAAAAGTCGGACGATCGAATCATCATTGCTTGGCTGGTCCGCCTCTAAGCGGGGCTTGGAATCCGGGAGATCACCATGAAGCCTACAACGACTGTGAAAAGAAATTTCATGCCCCCGCTCAATCTCGCTCGCATTGCTGCGCTGCTTGCCGTCGGCTTGCTCGCGTTCGCCCTGGCACCGGCAGGCTGCATCGGCGGATGGGACTACAGCAACGTCTCCGTCGGCAACCGATGCAATCCGTACGACAGCCACAACGAGTGTGGCAGCGGCCTGCAGTGCACCGTCTCATCGTGGCAAGTGGCCAACCAAGGCACGGTGTCAGCTCAGGGAAACGAGGTGCTTTTCCTCGCCCAAGGGGCCGGGACGGACACGTCCGGCGCCTTCAACGTGCTCGAGTTCTGCCCCGAAAACTACTGCTGCCCGGTCGACAGCAACGGTGACCTCCTTCCTCCGGGGCCGAACAACACCAACCCGAATTGCCAGCCGGGTTGCAACGGTGGAGCGGCGTCGATTTGCACCGCGCTCGGAAACTCGACCCCTCCATACGATGGAGTGTGCGACTTCGCGGACTCGGGCGCGTTGCCGGAGGAAGCCGGGTCGGATGCCGAGTCGTCGGACGCCGAGTCGGATGGCGGCACCGCGCCGGACGGTAGCGACGGGAGCACGTCCGCCGAGGCCTCCATTGAGGCGAGCACGCCCGAGGCGTCCGTCGAGGCAAGCACCACGCCTGAGGCGTCCGTCGAGGCGAGCACGTCGACCGACGCTAGCGGAGACTGAAAGCAGCTGACAGTGCCCACGGCCCCTCGCCTCCCTTGCGATGCGCATGAACGTGTGCGCGACCAGGGGAGGCGATCGATCGCAAGAGCCTGAGCTTTCCGCTCATTTTGGCCCGGGTCCGGCGCCCTGCGATCGACGTCGACGCTACTTTGTGTAACAACCGGACGGCCGATGCGGCGATTTCTTGCTTGGTCGTGGGGGGCAACGATTGCCCTCTCGGGTTGCGGCTCGTGCTCCTGGTTCCCGCTTCTGCCGGACAACCGCACCATCTTGGACCGCGCGCACGAGCTCGACGAGCTTTGCGGGGAGGACCCTGATGCAGGAGATGCAGGACCGGTGGCGGCTGACGCGCTTTCCCCCTCCGTCATCGCCAGTGTCCACGTAGCCTATATCCACGTAAATCAGGGAGCCGGGGGCGACCTGCGCCTGCGCGGCGCGAACCTGCACATGCGACCGACGGTGAACATGCCCGTCGGTGTGCTGCAGCGCGCCCTCGAGTGCCATGAAGCTGCCGTCACGTTGGGAAACGCGACCGAGCTCCCCGATGACCCGTACGTCCTGCCTGGTACCTGGCTCGAGATCGATGTCAGCAGCACGAACGAGGGGCTGATGGCGGCCGTGCTCGCAGACAGCCCCGATGACGCCAAGCGCGTCGTGGAACGCGCGCATAAGTTCGCGCCCTCCGCGCGCCTGGTGCTCACGCCGCCGCACTGAGGAGCAAGGGATGGCGAAGGCGAGAATACGCATCGCGTGGCTCTTCGTCGGGTTGGCCCTTGCGGCGGGCACCCTGTACTGCTCGGGCCCCGCCACCACGCCGGCAACCAACACCTGCTGCCTCGTCGCCACCGCGAATGGCACGGTGTGCTACTGCGGCACATCCGCGACGGCCGGATCGTCCTTCACCGTGGCCGTATCGGGGTCCACCTGCACCGTCACCAACACGAGCGACGGCGGTGGCGATGCCCAGGTCACGGGCTCGCCGCCGGCGGCGATCACCGATTGCCTGACTCCGAACAGCACCCATTAGCCGTGTCGAGGGGAGCGACCTCCGCTCTCATCGAGCTCCCCACCGGATTTGCGACTGAACCGTCAGCCGGGCCGCACGGCCCGTAGCAGGTGCCGCTGAGCGGCGGCGAAGAGCACCAGCACGGGCGTCGAGAGCACGACGTTGCCCGCCATGACGATGTGCCACCGCGCCCCGGTGCCCTGTTCGCGCAAGAGCGCCATGCTGACGGGCAGCGTGCGCACCGCGTCGCTCGTCGTCATCACGAGCGGCCAGAAATAGTCGCTGTAGTGAAAGACGAAGCTCACGAGAAAGAGCGACACGAGCGTCGGCTTGAGCATCGGTCCGAGGATGCCGTAGACGATCCGCCACTCGCTCGCGCCGTCCATGCGCGCTGCCTCGATGATTTCGTCGGGCACGCCCACGAGGGCCTGGCGCACGAGGAACGTCCCGAGCGCGCTTACTGCAAACGGCAGGACGAGGGCCGCCATCGTGTCGACGAGGTGCACCTTCGCGAACATGAGGAAGACCGGGACGAACGTCGCGGGCGCCGGGACGAGAAGGCACGCGAGGATGATCCCGAAGGCCCCGCCGCGCCCTTTGAACTGCAGCTTCGCGAGCGCGTACCCGGCGGGCAAAGCCATGGCCACCTGCGACGCGGCGATGGCCACGGCCATGATGAACGTGATGCCCATCGTGCGTGCGACAGGGACCGTCGCGAAGACTTCGCGGTACGCCCCCCAATCGAGCCGAGTCGGCGGAGCGAGCGGGCGCTCGACGATCTCCGGCAGCGTCTTGAAGGAGGTGAGGACCATCCACGCGTACGGTACGACCCACACGAGCGCGACGAGTCCCGCGGCGACCCGCGCGAGCAACCCACCGACCGTCAGCGCGTGGGGCTGCCTCACCGCACCACCGGATCGCGCGAGCGCCAGACCCGAAGCTGCAATCCCGCGATCGCCAGGAGCATCGCAAAGAACACGACCGTGATGGCGCTGGCCCGGCCCACGCTCAGATCGAGGAAGATCTGCTCGTAGATCGCATAGACGAACAGCTCGGTCGCGCGCGCAGGCCCGCCCTGGGTCATGATGCGGACGACGTCGAACGCCTGGAAGCTCGTCACCAGCGTCGTCGTCCCCACGAACGCGGCTGTCGGCATCAAGAGCGGCATCGTGACGTGGCGAAACCTGGGCCACGCGCCCGCGCCGTCCAGCGCGGCCGCCTCGAGGAGCGAGCGCGGGATGCTCTGCAGCTCCGCCAAGAAAATGATCATCGCGTAGCCGGCCAGCTTCCACACGCTCACGACCGCCAGAGCGACCAGAGCCCATCGCGGCTCGCCGAGGACCGAGAGGACCGGCGCGCCGGGGCCGCGCAGAGCACGAATCGCTTGCCCTACGATGCCGCTGTCACCGTCGAGCATCCACATCCAGAGAAGCGCCACGGCGACCCAGCTGACGACGTACGCGCTGAAGATGCTGGCCCGTACGAACGCCATGAAGGCGCCGGGCCTGTCCACCAGCAGCGCCATCGCGAGCCCGAGGGACATCGTCCCCGTGACGACGATCGCGCTGTAGCCCAGGGTGCGGAGCGCGACGTGAAGCAGCTCCCCGTGGCCGAACAGGGCGCGGTAGTTCGCCGTGCCGACGAAGCGCGGCGGCGTGAGCAGGTCCCAGGAGAAGAAGCTCTCGTAGGCCGCGACCCCGATGGGCACGATGAAGAACGCCACGAGGAGCACCAAGCTGGGGGCCAGCATGCCCCACGGGTGCCACCGAGAGCGCGGCCTCACGCGGGCCTCCGGGCTTCGTCTCGCGCTTCGTCCATGAGGGCGTGCGCGTCGCGCCCGGTGAGCACGGCGTCCTCGAGCCGCGGCTCGACGATGTCGCGTTCGACGCGGAACAAGTCGGGGGCCCAGGGCCATGGATCGACGTCCGCGAGCTGGTCGTACGCGACGCGGTCGTTGGGGTGGTTGCGATACCAGCCGTCGGCCTCGAGACGCCGCACGGCTGTGCGCGTGACCGGCATGTAGCCCGTACGCGTCGACCACGCGATCGTCTGCTCGTCCTCGCACATCCAGCGGACGAAGTCCCAGGCCGCGCGCTTCTCCTCGGCGGGCGCGCCGCGTATCACGACGAACATGGTGCCGCCCGTCGGCACGCTGGCGCGGACGCGGCGCGGGAGGGGCGCTGCGACGACGGGAAAGCGGGCCGCGTCTTCGAGGTAGCGCACGTACGCGGTCGTGCTCCACATCATGGCGACGCCGCCGCGAAGAAAGCTTTCGCTGTTGGATTGCCAGGCCTGGTAGTCGCGGCCCGGAGGCGGCCGCATGACGCGCTCGACCTGAACGAGGCGCTGCCAAAAGCGGATGGCCTCCTCGCCCGACGCGCCTCCGAGCGACACCCGCCCGTCGGCCTCGACGAGCCGTCCGCCCCCCTGCCCCACCATCGCGGCCCAGTACCACCAGGAAATGGGCACGCCGAAACCCCACCGCACATCGCCGCTGGACGATCGTTTCGTCAGGCGATGCGCCACCTCCACCAGATCGTCCCAGGTGCGCGGAGGGGCGACCCGCTCGTCGGCCAGCATGTTCGCGTTGGCGAACACGATCGGCGTGGACCGGTTGAACGGAACGCCGACGCGCGGTTCCCCGTCGGCGCCGGCGAAGGCGCCTCGCTGGTCGAGCGCGCGGACGAACGGGATATCGCCCGCGCCGTCGTAACCGTCGAGAGGCTCGAGCACGCCCGCGCGCGACAGGTACGGCAGGACCTCGCACACGACGTGCGAGAGCGTCGGGGCGGTCCCCGCCGCAAGGGCGGCCCGCAGCTTGGCGAGTGCCTCGAAGTAATCGCCCTGGTGCACGGCATCGACGAGGACACGATCCTGGCTCGCGTTGTAGCGCGCGACGAGCTCGAGGAGCACCTTGCGAACGACATCGCCGAAGGCGTACCAGAACGTGACGACAAGCCGCCCGTCTCGGTAGGCCGGCCGCTCGCGGCGGCATCCTGCTCCGGCAAGCGCGAACGCGCCCAGCGCACGGATGACGTCGCGGCGCGTGGCGATCACGGTCGCCGAGGATAGGCCCTCTCGGGCCCGACTTCCCGAAGGAGTGCTAGGCTTCGTCCCCATGAATCGCCGCGCGCGCAGGGCCTCCGCGTCGACCGCCCGCCAAGGGCGCGCCGTGGGTGGTGGCGGGGCTCCGGAGTCGCCGTCGACGCAGCTTCATCGGGCGGTCTCCGAGGCAGGACGCAGGACGACCGCCGGCATCCTCTCCGGGAGCCGGACGGTCGAGGGGGTCTACGAAGTCGTCGAACGAGCGGCCGCGCTCGGAGACGCGTTCATGGAGCGCAGCCCCACGGACCCGTCCTTGCTCGCGTGCAAGAAGGGGTGCAGCACCTGCTGCAGTCGCCCCGTCGGCACCACGGCTCCGTCGGTGTTCCGGCTCGCGGCCTGGCTTCGTGAGCGCCTCAGGCCGGACGAACTCGCAGAGGTCCTGCGGCGCGTCGCCGCGCTCGACGACGTGACGCACGGCAAGACATGGACGCCGCGGGAGCGGGCGCCGAACCCTTGCGCTCTCCTCGTCGACGGCGTGTGCAGTGTGTACGAGGTCCGGCCGTTCACGTGCAGGGCGTGGAACGCGGTCGACGTCGAGGAGTGCAAACGTGCTCTCGGACAGGAATGGACCGCGATGCGTTTCGATCTCTACCAGCGAACGACGTACGCCGGCGTCGAGGACGGGGTCAAGCTCGCCCTGACCGACGTGGGTCTCGACGGCGGGGATCTCGAGCTCACGGCGTCGCTGCGGGTCGCGCTCGAGCGTCCGGATGCGTGCGAAGCGTGGCTCGCAGGGGAGCCCGTCTTCGCGGGATGCGAGGCGAAGCTCCCGGAGAGTCAGCGCCGCCGCTTACCGATCGCGCAGTAGCCTCGGTGCGACCGTCGAAGCCCTGGCCGCCGGCCAGCGACTCTAGAACCGGATCAGCAATGCGCCGAGGATCTTGGCTTCGTTCTTCACGAGGTCGGGCCGCCAGCCGGTGGGCACGGCCGTGGTGAGGTACCCATCGGGGGACGTGACGCCGCCGTGGCCGGCGAAGTACGGCACGCTCGCCGCGCGGTACACGTACTCGAGGCGCCAGGTCTGGATCTCGTCGGGCATCCAGTCGAGCGTCGTCGACGCGTCCCACGAGTCGAACTTGGTGCCCGCCGCCGTGTCGAAGCCCGTGTTCGGCGTCCCCGGAGTCGCGGCCCCGGTGGGTGCGAGAACGAGGTAGCGGCCGGGGTTATGCATCACGCCTCCGCCGAACGTCCACCCGATCTTGTCGTTGAAGAACCACATGCGGTGATAAATCATGCCGCTGAGAAAGTTCTGGTCGCACGGCGTCGCGTTGGTGCAGCCCGAGCCGCCGACGTTCGATCCGCTCGCGAACTCCTTGCCGCTCCCGCCGAAGCCGGTGACCCCGTCGCCTTGCTCGAAGCCGAAGTCGAGCGTGACGGAGAAGGCGGCGCGGTGAAAGAAGGACTTGGGCGAATTGTAGTACCGAAGCTCCATGCTGTTGTCGCTGTGGATACGCATCCGGCCCGGGTTGTCCTGCGTGTCCCAGCCGACGTAGCCGTTCGACAGGATCTCGAACGGCTCCGTGGGGCGCCAGAGCACCTGAAACCCCCAGCCTGGGATCTCGTTGAACACGCCGTAGGACTGCCATCCGTTGATGAGCCACAGCTCGGCCTTGAACGTGTCGCTCGGGTACACTTGGAGGCGGATGCCGTTGAAAAACCAGGGCGTATTGTCCGACGTATACGACGGCTGATATGCCCAGTTCTCGAACGCGGCATACGAAAAGAGCCCGACGTACGACATGAAGATGCCGACGTCGACGTTGATGCCGTGAAGTTCGTCCCAGTGATAGCCGCCGTAGGCCTCGCTGATGTAGCGGAGCGCCGTGGGCAAATCGAACTGCCCCTTGTTGGTGCTGTTGTCGTTTCGCGGGATCTGC
This sequence comes from Myxococcales bacterium, assembly GCA_003139415.1. GTDB lineage: Bacteria > Myxococcota_A > Polyangia > Polyangiales > Polyangiaceae > Palsa-1150. The sequence goes on from PLIR01000351.1 coordinate 7,468, forward strand.
GTCGACCGCATCCCGAACTGGGTCATGAAGCGGC
>PLIR01000383.1 GCA_003139415.1 Myxococcales bacterium
CGCCCCCAAATCCACCGCCGAGAGCCTCGCCCTGTACTCCCGCGTCACGACCTCATTCTCGTAATACTCATCGGTCGGCAGCCCACCGACCGCTGTGCTCGCCGCCCCGATGCACGCGCTTGCGCCGGTGAGTTCGAAGTCCAGCATCGCCGCGTCGTCGAAGCCCGGGTCCGTGCCGTAGATCGATCCCGTCAGGCCCGCAGCGCCCGCGGCGCCCGTCTGCAGCCAGTTGTTCGTGCCGGTGATGGTCGCGTGGGCGGCGTCCTCGACGAGGAGGGGCTGGCTCGTGCCGTACACGATGTTGTCGTCGGCCTCGACGCTCATCGTCGTCCCGTCGGCGTTCGACACGTGGATGAAGGCCGCGTGGCCGCCCGCGCCGACGACGGTGTTGTAGAGGGCCGTGATCGCGAACGAGACCGGTGAGCCCGAGGCCTCGTCGTTGTACATCGCCCATATCTGCGACGTGTTCGCCTGCGTCGAGACTTCGATGATCACGTTGCCGCGCAGGGTCATCGTCTGCGCGAGCGACCCCGCGGGGTTGTTCGCGTAGTCGTCGCTCGTCATCAAGTCGCCGACGTAGCCGGCCGCGCGATCGAACCAGTTGTATTCGACGATCGAGTCGACCGCGCGGCAGTGCAGGTTCTCGGCCTGCACGGGATCGTGCAGATACGAGTACCGCATCGCGAAGGTGCCGCCGTAGATATACATGTTGTGCGTGGGCGCGGACGACGAGGCGCTGGTCGTACCATTGTGAGAAAATTCGCAGAACTCGACGGTGATGTCGCTGTCTTCGGTGCCGCCCGTCAGGCCGTTGTCGTTGTCCTGAAAGAGGCAATTGGTGACGAGCAGGCCTGTCGTCCCGTTGTAGTAGCGTAAGCCCGCCGAGTCGTTGTCGCTCTCGTGGCAGTTCTCGAAGGTGATGCCGTCGATGTGGTAGTAGGCGCCGCCCGAGACTTGCCAGCACCCGCGGCCGTTGTCGCCGCCCGTGTAGCTGCCGGGGGCGTCCTCTACCAGCGTCCCGGCGAGGTTCCACACGGGAGGATCGTCGGGACCCTCGGCGTGAATGTAGATGGGTTGGCTCGCCGTACCCTGATTCTGCAAATAGACGCGAAACGCGTAGGTGCCGGACGCGATGACGACCTCGTCGCCGGCGACGGCACCTTCGATCTTCGCAATGGCCGTGGTGCCGTCGCTCGGGGAGACCTGAATGACGGCGGCCGACGCGCGCGCCGTCGTGAAGAAGAGCGCGAGGCCGGCGAAGAGACCCACGAGACGCATGCCCCGATCGTACGGCGGGGCCGCCGCGCGGCGAAAGGGCCCCTCGCTGTCATCCTGAGGCTGAAGGCCGAAGGACCCCACACGGACCGAGGATCTCCGGCAAAGTGGGGTCCTTCGCTGTCGCTCAGGATGGCAGCAAAACGTTTCGCCTCGTTACCGGCTCAGCGACTTGCCGTCACCGTCCGCGTCGATCCAGATAGCGCCGGTCATCGCCCAAGGCGTGGTCTCGGCGGCATCCGTTCCTTCGCTCAGGATGGGGGTCATCGCCTTTGTCCCCGTCGCGATGACGACGATGGCGTCGTCGGCCTTGGCCTGCACCGTGAAAGCGACGTCGGCGCCGAGGGCTCCCCGCTCGTTCGGCGTCTCGACGATGTGCCGGACCTCGGCGTCGTTCTTCGCGTCGGGGTCGGAGGCGTGCACGACGCGGACGGTGTCGAGGACGACCCACGGCGCGCTCTCGACGTGGACCTTGACGTGCACGACGCGCCCGCGGGCGATGCCGCCCACTGGGACGCCGTTGGCCGAGACGCGCAGCATCGCGCCGTTGGTGAGGACAACGTCGCGCAGCACCTTGACACCCTTGACGACGTCCGCCGATCGCGCCGCGTCCCAGGCCGAGCGCGGGCCGTCGTCGTGGACACGCACGAAGGTGCGCGGGTACCCGGCCTCCTGGCCGACGATGCCGTGCGTGTCGGTGTCGGCGGTGGCCGTCACGGGATGGCGCGTGCGGAGCATGGCAAAGAAGTCCAAAAGGACCTTTCCTCTCGCGTCGACGTTGCGGCCGTTCCACACCTCGAGCGCGTCGAAGCGCGCGTCGTACCCTGGCGCCGTGCCCTCGCCTTTGGCCGGGTCGAACCCGAGCAAATCGAAGTACCCGTTGTGACCGGCCCTGGGATGGTTCACCTGGATGACGACGGCGCCGGACGTGGCAGCGCGGATCCCGTCGAAGACCTCGCGCGCCGTGCGGTCGCGGACGAGGGGGGCGCCGCCGCGCGCCTGCGAGGGATCGACCGGCAAGGGGTACGCGTTCGCGTGACCCCATGGCTTGCGGCTCGCATCCGACGTGAGCTCGTCGCCGGGAATCGACACTAGATCGCGGTCGAGATGCAGCTCGCGCACGATGGGCTCGAGATCGGCGACGACGTTGTGTTCGCTCGCCACCGCGACCTCGACGCCCTCGGCGGCGTTGGAGATGACGCGGTCGCGCGTGGCCACCGGAGCGTCCGCGCCGAGCATCGTGTGCTGGTGGAAGTCGCACCCCAGGTAGCCCGACGTATCGAGGACGCGGCGCAGAGCGAGATCCATCGACGGCGCGTCGCCCGGTTGGAGGCGGACCTCGGCTTGCGCCAGCGTGTACTCGGGCCCGCGCGACGCCGTCACGCGGTACGCGCCGGGCGCAAGCGACACCTCGATCGTGCCGTCGGCCGTCGTCGCCTGGTTGCGCGCCGGGCCTGCAGCGTACGCAGGGCCGAAGTCGGGCGGGGGGCCGCCGTCGATGCGCTCGAACGTCACCTTGCACGGCATCGCCGCCGCCGGATCGAGGCACCGCAGGCGCGCGCCGGCCGGCCGCGTCAGGCTGAGCATGGCGCGCGCCTCGGCATCCGCCGTGACATCGATGGGCACGGGAGCCGTCCCCGCCCGGCCAGCGCCCCCGGCATAAGCCAGGAGCCAGTGGCCCGGGGGCAGGTCGGCGCCGAGCGACGCCGGGCTGCCGGCCGCGTGGATCGACAGCACCTCCAGGCCGTTCGCGTCTTGCACCGCCACCCGAGCGTCGGGGGGCACCGGAACGGATCCGTTCTCGGCCTCGGACCGCAGGTCGATCTGCACGCGTCCCACCGGCTGCCCCGCAGCGCGCGCGAGCTCCGAGACGAGGCTCGACGAATCGGGCCGCTCTCCGACGATGAGGACGCGGGAGTAGCTCGCTTTCTCTCCGGGCCGCAGCGCCACCGCCGAGCGCTGGGCGGTGTCCGTCCACGAGCTGCCGCTGACCGCGTCGACGGCGCCGTCGGTGGACGTGATGGCGTAGCTCGTGAAGCGGCCGACGCCACCGACGTACGGGCCACTCGACGGGCCCTTGAATCCGCGCGCCTTGCCGGGCGCGATCTTCTCCGCGCCGCCCCATTGAATGGCGTCCCCGAGCGAGAGACCCTCGAGGACGACCTGGCCCGCGTTCTCGAGCGTCGTCTCGAGCAGCAGGGCGCGATCGGGGGCCCGCAGCGTGTAGCGCGTGACGACGACGAGCGAGGGCTCGTAGAGCTCGCGGCCCTTCGCCTCGATCCAGGCCGAGCCGTCGGGGGACGTTCCGCTGGAGAGCGCGTCATAGACGCCCTGGCGTGGAAACGTGCCGAAGTACGTGAACTGCTGCCCGAGCTCGTCCTTCCGCACGCGAGCATCGGCCGCATCGACGACGTTGCCGCCGCTCTCGGCGAAGCCAGCGCTCGATCCGAGGCGGTCGATGACGAACGCCACCTCGTCGTTCTCGAGCATCAGGTCCCCGGGGCGTCCGATGGCGTTCGGGCCGCCCAGCTCGTCGCCGGCCTGCATCACGTGGACGCGCGCCGGGGCTGGAGCGCGGGCCGCGGGGTGCGGTGCGAGCAGGGCCTGCGCGCGGCGGGCCCCGTTGGGATCGACGCGGACGAGGGGCGTCCGTTCGGCGGGCGCAGGGCAGGCCACCGCCGCGACGGCGATCCAGACGAGGGCGAGGCCGCGGCGCACGAGGACGGCCTTCCGTGGCCTTCAGACGCCGCGGCGCCCCGCAAGAAATCGCGCCAGCGCCTGGGCTTTGGGCACGAGCGACGCGATCTCGATGCGCTCGTCCTTCGTATGAAACCCCGCCCCGCGCGGGCCGAGGCCGTCGATGGAGGGGATGCCGAGGGAGGCCGAGGTGCTCGCGTCGCTTGCCCCTCCGATGAGCGCTGCTTCGCCCGAGCCCAGGCCATGGGCGCTCGCGCAGGCGCCGTACTCGGCGAGGAGCTTCGCGCTCGCCTCCGTTCGCTCGAGGGGCCGGCGCAGGACGCCGCCGTGGACCTCGGAGCGGGTGCGCGGGACCGAGGCCGCGGCGGCCTCCGCGGCGCGCTGGATCGACGCGACGAGCGCGTCGGCATCGGCGTTCGCCCGGAAGCGGAGATCGACGTGGACCTCGGCGCGATCCGGGACGGTGTTCGTGCTCTCGCCGCCGGCGAAGCGCCCGACGTTGACGGTGACGCCGCGGTCGTAGTCGGTGAGGCGCTGCGCCGCATCGACGAACCGCGCGGCGGCCCAGATGGCGTTGGCCCCTTGCGCGTGCCCGTTTCCCGCGTGGGCGGCGTGCCCGTGCACGACGATCGACATCTGCCCCGTACCGCTGCGGCGCGTGATGATCGCGTCCGCGTCGCGGCCCGCCTCGAACACGAGGCACGCGCTCGAGCCCGCGATGGCGGCGGCGATGACCCCTTGCCCCTCGGGCGAGCCGACCTCCTCGTCCGAGACGACGACGAGGCGCACTGGGGCGATCGCGCCGAGCCCCCCCGTCACCGCGAGCGCCTTCAGCGCGAAGGCGATGACGACGAGGCCGCCCTTCATGTCGAGGACCCCGGGACCGCGCGCGAGCGCGCCGTCGCGCCGATAGCCCTCGAACGAGCCGGGCGGGAACACCGTGTCGAGGTGACCCACGAGGGCCACCGCGTCATGGTTTGGCGCGCCGCTCCGGCTGCGGAAGACGAGGTGGTCGGCGAATCGCTCGCTTGCCCTCGAAGACGACTCGAGGCCGTCGATCGTCAGGAGCTCGCGCAGCAAGACGCCGACCTTGCGCCCCCCTTCCGGGTTGGCCGTGAACGAGTTGACGTCGACGAGCGGGGACAGTGCGTCCTCCATCGCCCGGCCCTTGTCGGCCAGCCAGGCCGTCGCTGCGTCCGCGTGCGCCTGCATCGTGAGAGCGTAGCATCGGGCGGATCGCGAGCGAGCGAGGGCGCCTTTCGCGTGGTATGCGGGAGGTCGTGCGCATCGTGGTCTGCGACGTCGGACTCGGAAACCTCCGCAGCGTCGAGCGAGCTCTCCTGGAGGCCGCGCGTGGACATCGCGTCGAGGTCGAGGTCACGGCCGACCCCGGCCGCGTCGCCGCCGCCGACCGGCTCGTCATGCCGGGGCAGGGCGGCTTCGGCGACTGCGCGCGTGCCCTCACAGCGGGCTTCGGTGACGCGGTCCGCGCGCACCTGGCGTCGGAGCGCCCGTACCTCGGGATCTGCTTGGGGCTTCAGGTGCTCTTCGGATCGAGCCAGGAGGCCCCCGGCTGCGCAGGCCTCGGCGTGCTCGAGGGCGAGGTCGTGAAGCTCCGCGGTGGCATCGACGCGACGACGGGCGCGCCGCTGAAGATCCCGCACATCGGCTGGAACGTCGCCGAGCCCGGGGCGCACCCGGGGCTCCTGGCCCCTATGGGGCAGCATTTCTACTTCGTCCACAGCTTCGTGGTCGCGCCGCGCGACCCGAGCGTCGTGGCGGCCACCACCGAGTACGGCGAGCGCTTCGTCAGCGCCATCGCCTACGGCAACGTGTTCGCCTGCCAGTTTCACCCGGAGAAGAGTCAGAAGGCAGGCCTCGCCCTGCTCGAAAGGTTCCTCGCGTCGTGATCGTCATTCCGGCCATCGATCTACTCGGCGGAAAGGCCGTGCGGCTCCACCAGGGCAAGTACGACGCAGTGACGGTCTACGACGACGACCCGCCGGCGCGCGCTCGCGGCTGGCGGGGCAAGGTCCCCTGGCTGCACGTCGTCGACCTCGAGGGCGCCCGGGCCGGCCGGCCCGTGCAGATCGAGGTCGTGAAGAACATCCTCGAGGCGTTCGGACCAGGGGTTCAGATCGGCGGCGGGGTTCGCACGCGAGAGACCTTCGAGGCGTACCGGGCCCTTGGCGCCGCCCGGGTGGTCCTCGGGTCCGCGGCCGTCAAAGACGCTGGCCTCGTTCGCGCGCTCGCCGCCGAACACCCGGGGGTCGTCGTCGTCGCCGTGGACGCGAAGGACGGCTTCGTCGCGGTCGACGGCTGGACGCAGGCCACGCGCGTTCGGGCGGCCGACCTGGTCACATCGTTCGCCGACCTGCCTCTCGCGGGTGTCCTCTACACGGACGTCGCCCGCGACGGGACTCGCACGGGCGCGAACGTCGACGCCACGGCAGACCTGGCCGCCCGCACCTCCGTTCCGGTCATCGCGTCCGGAGGCGTGGGTTCAGTGGCCGACTTGCGCGCCCTGTCCGAGCGCGGCATCGCGGCCTGCATCGTCGGTCGTGCCCTGTACGATGGCACGTTCACGCTCGACGAGGCCCTCGAGGCTGTCAGGGCTTGACGGGCGGCGCGGCTTCGACCTTGGCGCGCTTGCGGCGGCGGCGAGCGGCTTCCGCCTGCTTCTTGCGGCGCTTCACGCTCGGCTTCATGTAGTGACGTCGCATCTTCAGCTCGCGAAGCACGCCCTCGGACGCAAGCTTCCGCTTCAGCATCTTGATCGCCCGCTCGATCCCGCGATCGCTGACGATCACCTCGAGGGGCTTGCATTGAATGGCTTCGCTAGGCATCTCGTCTCCAACACTCCACTCAGGAACCCGCCCGCTATCGGACCGACCTCGGTCGCGCCAGGCGCCGCGGGGTGTCTATCATGCGGCCCGAAGACCGCCAAGGGCGCTACCGCTTGGCCTTGCGGGCGCCGGTGCGTTTGGCACGCTTTGGCCCCCGCCTCTTGGCCTTGGACCTCGCGCCAGCGACGGACCCCGCCGGTTTGCTCACCTTGACGCCCTTGTCGCCGGCCTCCGGGGCGCTCGCCGAGCGGCGGCGGCCAGCGCTCGCCTTCCGCGCCGGGGCCAGGGGGCCGGCGAGAAAGTACGTGGTCGCCCGTTTCTGACCCGCCTTGCCCAGCCGCCCAGAGTCGAGCGCCTCCTTCAGCGGCCGCGGGAGCTCCTTCGCCATGAGGCCCAGCTGCTGGCGTATCTGCTCGGCGCGAAGACCGGCGGAGTGATGGCCGAGGAGACCCACGATCTCGGCAATGACTCGTTCGATGTCGGTCGCCGTGCGGCGCGACAGACGACCGGGGCCCCGTCGACGGGAGCCAGACGCGGGGGCAGCGGCCGCCGGGGGCGCGCCCACCGGCGCTTTCCGGACGCCGGGATGATCGAACAGCTCCTGGAGAGATGCCCCGCGAATGGCTTCGAGCACGCTCTCGGAAAACGCCAGAGCCAGATCACCGAGACGACTCTGCAACGAAGTGGGCATGATGTTTCGAAGAAGTAAACCGTATTTGACAAATGCGTCAATGACAATGTCCGGACGCTCCGGCGCGCGGATAGCTCGCGTTGGCGGTGGCGGCGTCGTCGTCAAGCCATGGGGGACATCGTGATCGCCAGGGTCACGAGAGGCCGCGGCCCCGTTTGACAGTGCTGTGACCGGACCCTAAATGCTATTTCGTTTTGGAGCGAATCGAGCGGCCTTGGCTCGCGCGCTTGCACCAGGCCGCAGCGCGGCCGCGCGAGATCTTCGCTCTGTTCTTGCTCGTTTACCTCTCGACCTTCGCCGGGCACTACACCTCGGGGGACGGCTCGGACAAGCGCGCATGGGCCGAGGCCATCGTGTTGCGTCATTCGGCCGACGTCGATCCCGGCCCGGCGGTCCGATACTCCATCTGGGGCATCGGCCACACGCTGCTCGCCATCCCGCCGCTGGTCGCAGGAGAGCTCGCGGCACACTCCACGGGCGTCGACCTCACGCCGATCTTCTACACGCTCCTCTTCGTGGTGAACGGCGCCGCGCTCATGGCCCTGATCTGCGAATACCTCCGGCACGATTACCCCCCCGCCACGGTGTGGAAGGCGCTGCTCTTGGTCGGCCTCGCGACGATGTGGTGGCCCTACACCAAGCTCGACTTCTCCGAGGCGCTCGTGGCCACCTTTTTCTTCGCGGGACTGGTCCTCGCCAGGAAGGGCCGCACCGCAATGGGCTTCGCCGTCGCGGGCTTCGCCATGACCATCCGCGAGGACACGGTCATCCTCATCGCAGGGCTCGCGCTGTGGGAGCTCGCCCGCAAGCGCGACTGGGGGCGCCTCGTCCCAATCGCCGCCGCGGTCGCGCCCTGGGTGCTCGTCGATTGGGCGGCCAACTACGTCCGCTGGGGCAGCATCGTCAACCGGGGATATGCGAGCGGATTCGTCAATCCGGCGTTCATTGGCGTCTACGGAGCCCTGTTCTCGGCTGGCAAGAGCGTCTTCCTCTTCTCGCCGCCGCTCGTGCTCGGCGTGCTCGGGTGGAGCAGGTTCCGCGATCGTCCGGGGTTCCGGGCCGATGCCCTCCTCTTCGCCGGCGTCTTCGTGGCGCAGCTGCTCCTCTTCTCGAAATGGCAGGACTGGTCGGGCGACGACGGGTGGGGCGACCGCTTCCTGCTCGTGTCAACGATCCTGATGTGCATCCCCGCGGTGGAGCGGATCGAAAGGCGGTGGGTCTTCGCGACCACCCTCGCCTTGGGCGCGTTCATCCAGGTCCTCGCCGTGCTGCCGGGGCCTCTCTCGTACCTCACGCTCTTTCACTCGAAGAACGCGCGGCGCCTGCCGCTTTACGTCGCGGCGTTCTACGCGGAGGACGGGCGGCTCGTCCGCGGCGGGCGCCAGCGACTCGACTTCGAGGACATCCGATTCAACCCGCGCTACAGCCAGCTCGCCGGTCACTGGATGCTGATCGAGCGCATGTTCGCGATTCGCGGATCGACGGACACGAGCCTCGAGGGCCGGACTGGCACCCCCCTGCCCGTGGCGATGCCGATCGAGCCGGGCGAGATCGAGCCCGACCTCCTCTGGCTGCAGGCCCTGCGCGGCCGCCTCCATCCGCAGCTTGCCGGCGTGCGATCGTCGGAGTAGTCCAAGACTCCCCAAATCCCAGCACAAAGCCGAAGTGGCGGAATGGCAGACGCAGCGGACTCAAAATCCGCCGTCCGAAAGGGCGTGAGGGTTCGAGTCCCTCCTTCGGTACTACTGCTCGGGGCTTTGCCCGCTCGCCAGGCGTCTGGGCTCGGTCCCGCCCGTACTGCGCTTCGCTCCGTACACGCGGGGTCGAGTCCCTCCTTCGGTACCACTGCTCGGGGCGTCCGGGCTCGGTCCCTCAACGCAGAGCGAGGGCGGTCAGCACGGCCGCGAGGACGGCGCCGACGACGACCAGGGCGACGCGTCCGAGGACGGCGCGCGGAGCCTCCCTCGACGCGGACGGCATGCCGGGATCGTCTCCCGAGAACGTCGAGCGCGGTTTGAGGGGCGCACGCACGCCGCGGGTCGATGCCGTCACCTCGGCCACCCATTGCCGCTGGCGTTCGGCGTCGCCCGGAAAGAGCGCGCCCATCACTTCGGCGAGGGACGGGACGTCGGGGCCGTCGGATGCCCCGCGGGCGAACACGTCGAGATCGCGGGCGAACGCTCCTGCGGTTCGATATCGCTCGTTCGGGTCGCGCGCGAGGGCGCGTCGGAGAATATTCCAGAGTGCTCGCGGGAATCCGTCTACGACCCTCGTCGGATCGGGGACGTCCGCGGCATTCACGCGCCGCAATGTCTCTACGTCGTCCGCATGTTTGAATAAGCGACGGTCGCACGCGAGCTCCCACAGCGTCGTGCCGAGAGCGAAGACGTCGGTGCGCCGGTCGACGGGCCCGCCGACGGCCTGCTCCGGAGACATGTAAGCGACCTTGCCCTTGATGATGCCCGCCGCCGTCTGCGACGCGCGGTTCTTTGCCTTGGCCAGCCCGAAGTCGATGACTTTGACCTCGCCGCCGTACGTCAGGAAGATGTTCGACGGATTGACGTCGCGGTGGACGATATCGAGCGGGCGGCCCGCAGCATCCGCCGCGTCGTGGGCGTAGTGCAAGCCGTCGGCGACCCGGGCGCCGATGCGGGCGATCATCGGATAGCGCAGCCGGACCCGCCGCGCGCGGCACGCCTCCCATACCGTCCAAAGCGATTGGCCGTAGAGAAGCTCCATCGCGATGAACGGGTGGCCTTCAGCGTGACCCAATTCTTGGTAACGAAGCACGTTCGGGTGCTGCAGGCCGGCGACGATGCGCGCTTCGTCGAGGAACATCGCAGCGAACTCCTCGCTCCGCGCGAACTCTCCACGGATCATCTTGACGGCCACGACCTCGCCAGCGCCCGGCCCCTCGCGCACGATCGCGACGTTGACCGTCGCCATCCCCCCTTCGGCCAGCGTGGCACACAGCTCGTAGCGGCCAAGGCGCGAGTGGCTGCCCACGGACGCGGCCATCGCAGAGGGCGGACGGGGCGCTTCGGGGTCCACCGGGAGCCAGCCGCAAAATGTATCAAAAGCTCGCACGCCGAAGAACCGTCGTAGTATCCGGTGCTCGATGCTTGCGTGGCCCGGTCGCCCTTGCCCGTCCCGAGGGTGGCTCGCGTCCTTCGTGTCGTGGGTGTCCTTCCTGTCTGTCGTGTCCTTGCTGTCGGCCCTGTCCGGTTGCAACGACAACGCCAAGGAGAGCGCCGCGCACGCGAAGCAAGACGCGCTCGACCTCGCGGCGCTCGTGGACAAAGACATCGGCGAGGTCGAGCGAGGCCTGCCGGTGGGGGCCGTCAAGATCGCACCGCTCGTTGCCGACGGGGCCGACCCGAAGCAAGACCTGGCGGGCGTCCGGCGCGCGCTCTTGCACTTGCGGCGCGATGTGGCCGATCTCAACATCGCCAAGTCGACGTTCTTCGCCCTCGCCGACCCGAGCGGCATCGCCATCCGGAACGACCTCGAGGAGGACGTCATGGCCGGGCAAAACCTGATCGCCCTCTTCCCGGGGCTCGCGAAGGCCACCGACGGGTTCATCACGACGACGGGCTCGTTTCCCAACGCCCAAACGAAGAGCGGCCCGGACGAAGACTGGATCGCCGGGGCACCCGTCAAGCGCCCCGATCACTCGACGGGCGCGCTGCTCGTGACGGGCTGGTCGTATCGATACTTCGCGCGCCATCTGCAGGAGGCCTTGAAGACCCTTTTGTTGGATCGGGCGAAGGCCGCCGGCAACGAGGGAAAGCTCCCCGTCTACTACGTCGCCCTGTTCGACAAGACAGGCGTTTACTCCGCGCCGCTGACGCCCCTCGTCGACGAGCAGGCGCTCGCCAAAGAGAACCTCGTCGCGCGCAGCGCCGCGGGGTCGTTCGAAGGGACGGTCACCATCGCGGATCGCCCCTTCGGCTACGCCGCCCAGCGCACCCCCAAACTGGCCCCCGACACGGGCATCGTCGTTTTGCGAAGCGACTGACGGCCGTCGCTCGGAGCGAACGGCCGAGGGGAAAGAACGCGTGCCAGAACCGCG
>PLIR01000511.1 GCA_003139415.1 Myxococcales bacterium
TCGACCACCTCGCCGGCGGCGATTTGGCTCGCGAGGTCGTCGGGAAGGCGCTGGATACGCCCCATCCGCCGGTCCTATTGCTCCCCGAGGGCTTGACCGGAAGCATCGAAGAACTCGCGCGTGCGCCGCCTCGTGAGGGCCACGACGATGAGCGCGCTGCCGAACGTCTGCGCGGCGAGGGAGAACGGGTACGCCGATCGCGCCGTCACCCCCCACGCATGCGTGCGCGCCTCCGGGTGCGTCCACTCGGGGACGTTCTCACGGATGTATGTCGTCTCCGCCGTCTCCCAGAGGTTCACGTCGGCCTCGAACACGCCCCGCAGCAGCCGGTGCTCTACGACGTTGACGCCCGCCTGGACGACGACGAGCTGCAAAAGGATGGCGCGTGCGCTGCTGCTGCCGGCCAGGCCTCGCATCGCGAAGACGAACATGGCGCTGCCGAGCACGATCGCCGCGACGGCAAGCGGCCAACCCCACGTCTTTACCGCGTCGAGCGCCGCCTGACACGCCTCGAGGCGCGCGACGAACGCCGCGCGATCGTCCGGGTTGGGGATTTCCTGGCTCGCGAGCGCTGGGTCGATGGCGCCCCGATACTGCAAGAACGCGCTCCAGCCCTGGAGAGCGCCGTATGCGCCGAAGACGACCGCGCCGAGGAGGGCGACGACGAGGTAAAATGGGCGTTTTCGCGGCGCTGCAGTCATCCGGTGGCCGCGCAAAATAGCATGGCGAAGCGTCTTCGACAGGCTCGCCGCGTGTCCGCCGCCGCCGCCGATCGTCGCCTCCACGCGCTCCCCGTTATGGCGGGGCCGCCTCCGTCGCCCGCGTGTCGTCGACCGCTTTTACGGTCGGGTCGACCGCGGGCGCCGAAGAAGACGTCGTGGGCGTCGGCGTTGCCACCGCCTTTGGTCGGACCACCCGCCGCGAAATGGGAAGGACCGCGGGCAAGTCCGTGGCGGGGACGGTAGAGGGATCGGCCGCGACAGGGGAACCCGCGACCGGGGGTACCTCGACCCACGGCGTCGAGTGGACCGCCGTCTCCTTGGCGCGGTTCGCGAATACTGCGGCTGCACGGACGGGCGCGAAGACCGCCGGCGTGGCGGTGGGCCGCGGCACGACCATCACCGCGGCAGCGACCGCGACCAGCGCGCCGACCGCCGCGATGCCGCAAGCGATGAGCATGGACTTATTGGAGGGTGATGCGGGAGAACTCCCGGCGTTGGAGCTTTCGCGCCCGGTCGAAGGCGGCCACGAGGCGGCGACTGGGGGGAGCGATCCCGCGGCAGCCCGCATGCCGCCGTCGTCTTGCGCCGCTTTGCCGTCGCCTTCGAAGGCCGGGTAGCTCGGCCGTGGCGGCACGCGGACCACGGGGAGGGGAGGGCGGTTGGCGATCTTGCGCCACACGAGATTTCCAGTGGCCCGAACGGGCCGCTTGGCGTTGGGGATGGTCATCGGCCTTTAGTTCCCGGACCCTCGACGAACACGCAGTCGCCTGCACCCTTCATTCCACAAGCGCAGCCGCGCGCAAGTGCCCTCGTCCGGCGCCCGGACTCGACCGCGGGGGGCTTTTACGAATCTTCACGCAGTCGCGCCGCGCGCCGCGTCGGCCCGTGCGCATCGATACGGGGGAAGGAGATCGAACGATGATCGGATTCATTCTTGGTGCGGTGGCTGCGGTCGGAGTGGCCAAGGTGGTGCGCGCGCGCCGGCGCGGGATGTGGGGTCGTGGCTTCGGGGGGCCGGGCTTCGGTCGCCGGCGGTGGTTCTTGCGGGCCCTGTTCGAGCGCCTCGCCACGACCCCCGGCCAGGAGCGCGCGATCGTCGCACTCTTGGATGAGCTCAGTCAGAACCGCAAGGCCGTGCGCGAGGAGTTCGGCCAGACTCGGGCCGAACTCGCGCACGCGGTCGAAGGTGGGCTCATCGACGACGCGACCCTCGACGAAGCCTTCGCGCGTCACGATCGCCTCGCGGCCCAGCTCCGCGTCGCGTTCATCGAGGCGCTGAAGAAGACGACGGAGGTGCTCGACGAACGACAACGCAAGCAGGTGGCGCGCCTCCTCGCGGGCAGGGCCTTCTTCAGCGGCGGCCCAGTCTGGGCGTGATCGGCGCTCGGCTTACGCTCGGCGCGAGCGCCAAAGCTGAAACGCGCCGAGCAGGGCGATCGCCCCTCCGGCCACCATGAGCGGCATCGGGCTGCTGGTGCCGGGGAGGGCGAACTGCCCGCTCGCACCTGCGGCGAAGGCCACGAGGCCAAGAGTCAGGTTCCACCCGCCGCTTCCCATCGACAGCAGCATACTGCATGGGGCAAATAGGATGTCGATGCGCGGCCTGCTCGCGGTTGCGGCATTCCTTGCGGTCCTTGCGCTGTCCGCGTGCGGGCTCTCCGGCAACACGATCCCGACCGAGAACTGGACATGCCAGTGGGACGCCGACGAAGGGCGTCCTCTCGCCGACCCCGCCTCGCCCGTCGACGACGCGGGCGTCCTGCCCGCCGGCGAGTGCCAGACGACCTGCGGGCCCCCCGTCACGTCGTGCGTGCGGACGTTCCTCGACAGCGGACAGGCGGGGGCGATTTGCCCCATTTGCACCTTTTGAGGTGGCTTGGCCTCGGGATCGCCAGTCCCACCGCGGCCCGCGGCGACGCTCGCGTGGTGCTAGCTTCGCGCCGCATGCGCGACCCGCGGGTCATCGTGCCCTTTGGCAAACCCGTCGACGCCGATGTCCAGGTGGTCGGCTCCAAGAGCTACACGAATCGCGCGCTCGTCATCGCCGCCCTCGCTCGCGGCGACTCGGAGCTCACCGGGGCGCTCTTCAGCGACGACACGCGGTTCATGTCCGAGGCCCTCCGGGCCCTCGGGGTCGACGTGCAAGCGGACGAAGCGGCGCGTGTCCTTCGTGTTCGCGGCGTCGCGGGCCACGTGCCCGCCCTCACGGCGCGCTGCTTCGTCGGAAACGCCGGGACGGCGGCGCGCTTTCTTCCTGTCGTCATGGCGCTCGGTCGCGGCGTCTACGAGATCGACGGGGTGGCGCGGATGCGCGAACGTCCCATCGGCCCGCTCGTCGGCGCGCTGACGCGGCTCGGCGTGCAGGTCGAAGCCCTCGAGAAGCCCGACTGCTTCCCGCTGCGGGTGCACGGCGGCTCGCTGCAAGGCGGTCGCGTCTCGATCGCCGGGCACGTGAGCTCGCAGTACGTCAGCGGCTTGATGATGGGCGGCCCGGCGATGCCTCGAGGGCTCACGGTCGAGATCGACGGGGACCTCGTGTCGCGGCCGTACGTCGAGATGACCGCCCAGGCGATGCGCGACTTCGGGGCGCACGTCGATCGGGACGGCGAGCGCTGCTTCGTGATTCATGGCGACCCGCTCTACGCCGGGCGAAGATACCGGGTCGAGCCGGACGCGTCGGCGGCGTCGTACTTCTTCGCCGCCGCGGCGATCACGGGCGGGCGCGTGCGGGTCGAGGGCCTCGGCACGCGGTCGCTGCAGGGCGATCGCGGGTTCGCGCACATCCTCGCCCGCATGGGTTGCGAGGTGCTGGAGGGCGAGGACTTCACGGAAGTGCGCGGCGCGCGCGACGGCGGCGGCCTCCGCGGCGTCGAAGTCGACATGGCCGATCTCTCCGACGTGGCGCAGACGCTCGCCGTTGTGGCGCCGTTCGCCTCGTCGCCCACGCGCGTGACGGGGATTGGCTTCATTCGCGCCAAGGAGACCGACCGCGTGGCCGCCGTGGTCCGCGAGTTGACGCGGCTCGGGATTGCCGCCACGGAGGAGAAAGACGGGTTCGTCGTTCACCCGGGCCGTCCAGGGGCGGGGGCGGTCGACACGTACGACGACCACCGGATGGCGATGAGCTTCGCCCTTCTGGGTCTGCAGCACCCGGGGATCGCCATCCGCAATCCGGCCTGCGTTTCCAAGACGTTCCCGGACTTCTTCGAGAGGCTCGAGGCCCTTCGCCGATGACCGCTCGCGGCCGTAGCAAGGCCGGGGGCGCGGCTCGCGAGAAGAACGGGCGTGCGTGGGGACGGACGATGAGACACAATCGCTCACGGTTGGGGCGGGCGATTGGGCCCGCCGAGGACGGGCCACGGGCCGGAGCAGGATGGGCTTTACCGGGAGGGATGTCGTGGGGCAACTGTCCGTAGGAAGGTCGATGGATCGACAACCCGCAGAGCTGGATCACTTCCGAGCCCTGCTTCAGGGCTACATGGACAAGAAGGGCCTGCGGTCCACCGACCAGCGAAAGCTCATCGTGGAGACCTTCTTCCACGCCGACAACCATGTGAGCATCGAGGAGCTTCTGGCCCAGGTGCGCGCGCACGACCCGCGCGTCGGCTACGCCACGGTTTATCGCACCCTCAAGCTACTCGCCGAGTGCGGCGTCGCCAACGAGCGCCGCTTCGGCGACGGTCTGACGCGATACGAGCTGGCCGACGACGCGACCCATCACGACCACCTCATCTGCGTCGAGTGCCACTCGATCACCGAGTTCGAGGAACCTCGCATCGAGGAATTGCAGGAGAAGGTCGCCCGCAAGTACGGCTTCGAGCTGCGGTCGCACAAGCACGAGCTCTACGGCGTCTGCTCGTCCTGCCAGAAGAAGCGCCGCACGGGAAACTAGTGGCACCGCCCTCGAGACGAGCTCAAGGTTTTGCTGTCATCTCTTGCGCCTTCGAGCGAAAGAGACGCACCCGTCCATCGCGCTCGCGGGCGCCTTGGTGCAAGGGAGGGGCCGCCGAGGCGCGATGGGTGGACGCTGTCGCTCGGGGCCGCGCGTTTCGCGTGGAGTGAAGGCACGGTCGGCGCGAGGGAAGCGGCAGAGGCGAGCACCGGCTAGGCACTCCGCCAAAGGGTCACACGAGTCGGCGGAAGGGATGACTCCTTGTCGCTCGTGAGAGGAGCGCTCTCGCGAAGGATCTCGTCTTACGTCGTAAACCAAGCACCTTGCCCGCACGGCGAACCATCACTCGCCTTCGGTGTGCGGCGAGCGCGCGGGGCTCTCGCGCCAGAACCGCGGTTGGGTCCCGGCAAGGGCGCGAGGGTTGCCCCGCACTGCGTCAGGGGCGCGCCGCTCCGAATCGGTCATGGATCGACCTCCGCCATCAACGTCCTCGCGTCGGTGACGACCCACCCCGCGGCGAAGTCGAGCGGGGTCTCGGGGATCTCGGCGAGGAGCTGGAAGTCGAAGGCCACGACGATCGCGGCTGCCGGGGCGAAGCGCGGCAGGGCCCGGTCGTAGTACCCGGCGCCGTAGCCGATGCGGTGTCCCCGCGGGTCGACGGCGAGGCATGGGACTACGATCGCGTCGAGGTCGCCAGGCAAGGCCTCGGGACAGCGAGGCTTTGGCTCCAGGATCCCGAACGCGCCGGGCTCGAGGTCGTCCGGGCCGGCGACGAAGCGAAAGGCCATCGCGTTCGTCTCGGGGTCGATCGCCGGGTAGGCGACACGAACGCCGCGCTCGATGAGGGTCGCGCCGAGCGGGCGCAGGTCCACCTCGTGGCGGTCTTCCATGGGCTGGAACAGCGCGACCGTCCGGGCCCGCGCGACGGGTGGGACGACGCCGAGGCGATCGACGATGCGGGCCGACCGTTCGGCGCACGCGGAAGCGGGCAAGGCCTTTCGCAGGCCGCGCATGCGCTTCCGGAGCTCCGCCTTGACGCGCGCGCGGAGCACGTCTTCCTGAGAAGAGGGGACAAAGCCGTGGTGGCCCTCGGGTGGGGCCGGGGGCGGCACGCGCGTCAAACGTCGACCCCGAGGATCTCGTGCACCCGGGCGGCGACAGCCCGGAGAGTCTCCGCGCACGGCTCGCATCCCCCGCCGCAGCATCGAGGCCATCGCGAGGGGGGCGTCCCCAGGATCGGGCGCACGCAGTCGCGGTAGTAGTCCTTGAGCCCTATCTCGTCGCTCGCCCTGGCGAGCGCGTGCTCGACCTCGGGCGTCCGCGGAAGGCTCACGCAAAGAGCCTAGCGCCGCGGCGGACCGCTCGCACCCAGGGTCGTTCGCCCCTCGAGCATCATGCGAAGCTCCTCGGTCTCGATCGACCGGCTCAGCGCCTCTTCCTGCGAGATGAACTTGCGCTGGTAGAGCGAGAAGAGGCTCTGGTTCAGCGTGATCATCCCGTACTTGTCTTGGCCAACCTGCATCTGCGAGTAGATCTGGTGGACCTTGTCCTCGCGGATCAGGTTTCTCACCGCCGCGTTGGGGATGAGCACCTCGAGGGCCATGACCCGTCCGGGCGCGTTGTGCCTGGGCACGAGCTGCTGCGAGACGACGCCCTGCAGGACGAACGAGAGCTTCGACCGGATCTGCGCCTGCTGGTGCGGCGGGAAGACGTCGATGATTCGGTTGATCGTCGAGACCGCGCTGTTCGTGTGGAGCGTCGCGAAGACGAGGTGCCCGGTCTCGCTGATGGAGAGGGCCGCCTCGATCGTCTCGAGGTCGCGCATCTCGCCGACGAGGACGACGTCCGGGTCTTGCCGGAGCACGTACTTGAGGGCGCTCTTGAAGCCTTCCGTGTCGCTGCCCACCTCTCGCTGATTGATGACCGACAGCTTGTGAGGGTGCAGGTACTCGATCGGGTCTTCGACCGTCAGGATGTGCAGGCGCTGCTCGCTGTTGATCTTGTCGATGAGCGCCGCGAGCGTCGTCGACTTGCCGGAACCAGTCGGCCCCGTCACCAGCACCAGGCCGCTCGGTTTCGCGGCGAAATCGGCGACGATCTGCGGGAGGCCGAGCTCCTCGAACGTCAGCACCTTGAAGGGGATCGCGCGGAACGCGGCGGCCACGGCGCCCCGCTGCTGGTAGATGTTCGCGCGAAACCGCGCGAGGCCTTTGACCCCGAACGACAGGTCGAGCTCGTTCGTCTTCTCGAACTGCGCCCGTTGCTCCTCGCTCAAGATCGAGAAGCAGAGCTGCTTCGAGTCGACCGGGCCGAGGGGCGGGAGCTTCAGCGGGATGATCTGCCCGTCGATGCGCAGCAGCGGTGGCGACGCCGTCGTGATGTGTAGATCGCTCGCGCCCTTCTCGATCATCGTTCGAAGGAGCTGGTGGAGCGAGACTTTGACGTCGGCGGGCTGGGTCATCGGGGGAGCGGCTCTAGTCGGCGATCGTGACGCGCATGATCTCCTCGGGCGTCGTGACGCCGTCGAGGATCTTCTTGATGCCGCTCGAGCGGAGGGTGTTCATGCCGCCCCGGATGGCCGCCATCTTGAGCTCCGCCGTCGACGCGGCCTGCAGCACCATCTCCTTGAGGCTGTCGGTGAACCGCATGACCTCGTAGAGCGCGACGCGCCCCTTGTAGCCGCTGCCGTTGCACGTGCGGCAACCGCTCCCCTTGTACATCTTGGCGTTGGCCACCTGCTCGGGCGAAAAGCCGCAGTCCTCGAGGATCTTCTTCTCGTATTTCGTCTGCTGCTTGCAGTCGGCGCAGATCTTCCGGGCGAGGCGCTGCGCCAGCACGAGGTTGACGCTCGCCGTGATGAGGAACGGCTCGACGCCCATGTTGAGCAGGCGCGAGATCGTGGCCGGCGCGTCGTTGGTGTGCAGCGTCGAGAGCACCATGTGCCCGGTGAGCGCGGCCTTGACGGCGATCTCCGCCGTCTCGAAATCGCGGATCTCACCGACCATCAAGATGTCCGGGTCCTGCCGGAGGAAGGCGCGCAAGGCCATCGCGAAATTGAGGCCGATTTCGTCGTGCATCTGCACCTGGTTGATGCCGTGCAGGTTGTACTCGACGGGGTCTTCCGCGGTGCTGATGTTGTGGGCGATCTTGTTCAGGTCCGAGAGGGCCGAGTACAGCGTGGTCGTCTTGCCGCTGCCCGTGGGGCCCGTGACGAGCACCATGCCCCACGGCTGGTGGATCGCCCACATGAAGTCCTCGAGCGGCTTGGGGTCGAAGCCCAGCTTGCTCATGTCGAGCTGCAAGTTGCCCTTGTCGAGGAGGCGCATGACGACCTTCTCGCCCCAGAGCGTCGGCAGCACCGAGACGCGGAAGTCCATCTCGCGGCCCTTGCCGAGCTTCAACTTGATGCGCCCGTCCTGCGGCAGGCGCCGCTCGGCGATGTCGAGCGACGCCATGATCTTGAGCCGGCTCGTGATGGCGTTCTTCAGCTTGAGCGGCGGCGTCATCTCCTCGGTGAGGACGCCGTCGATGCGGTATCGCACGCGAAGGGTCTTCTCGTAGGGCTCGATGTGGATGTCGCTCGCGCCCTTCTTGATGGCGTTGAGCAGGATCATGTTGACCAGGCGCACGACGGGCGCGTCGGCGCTGGCCTTCTCGAGCTCGAGGAGATTGACGTCTTCCTCGTCCCCGACGACGTCGATCTCCCCTTCGTCGAAGCCGGCCATGACCTCGTCGTACGAGGGGCCCGCGTTGTAATAGCGCTCGATGGCCGAGTGGATCGCGCTCTCGCTCGCGATGACCGGCTCGATGTTGTAGCCGGTGAGAAACTTCAGGTCGTCGATGGCGTTGAGGTTCGTCGGGTCCGCCATCGCGACGATGAGCGCGTTGCCGGTGCGCGAGATGGGCAGCACCCGGTGCCGCTCACACGGCTCCTTGGGGACCAGCTTGAGGACCTCCGCGTCGACTTCGTACTCCTCGAGATCGATCGTCGGGACGCGGTACTGCTGGCTGAGAAAGCTGGTGATCTCGTCGTCGCTCACGTAGCCGAGCTTGGCCAGCGTGTAGCCGAGGTTCTGTCCCGACTTCTGCTGTTCGTCCTGCGCGTGCCGGAGCTGGGAAAGGGAGATGAGCTTCTCGCGGACGAGCAGCTCGCCAAGCCGATTGTTGTTGGCCATACCGCCTCAGGTTAACACCGCGCTATTCGCGGCATCGCGCGAAACCTCACCCCGTTGCGCCGGAGAATTTGGGGAGCGACCCACCGTGCGACACCGGGGGCTCAGGGCTTCACTGTATGTGGTACGGCACCGCCTGTCGGTCGACCGTAGAACGGACGAGCGCGACGGCAAACGAGACGTTAGATTGGGAGCCCAAGGTTATGCCCATCACCTACACGGACCTCATCGCAGACATCCGCAAGCGCACCAAGCAGGTCTCCCTCGAAGAGCTCAAGCGCCGCATCGAGGCGGGAGAGAAGCTCACGCTCGTCGACGTGCGGGAGAAGGACGAATGGCGCGGCGGCTACATCCCGGGGGCCATCTCCATCCCGCGGGGATTCCTCGAGATTCAAGCCGAGCAAAAGCTCCCCGACAAAAACGCCCGCATCGTCGCTTACTGCGCGGGCGGGACGCGGTCGGCGCTCGCGGCGGCCACCCTCCAGGAGCTCGGCTACGCCAACGTAGAAACGGCCAACCCGGGGTTCGTCCGCTGGAAGGACCTGAACTACCCGATGGAGTTGCCGCCGCAGCTCACGGACGCGCAGCGTGAGCGCTACTCGCGTCACATCCTTTTGCCCGAAGTGGGCGAGGTCGGGCAGGCCAAGCTGCTCAAGAGCAAGGTGCTGCTGCTCGGTGCAGGCGGCCTCGGGTCGCCGGCGGCGCTCTACCTCGCGGCAGCCGGCGTCGGCACCCTTGGGATCGTGGACGCCGACGTCGTCGACTCGTCGAACCTGCAGCGGCAAATCATCCACGCGACGAGCCGCGTCGGGACCCTCAAAGTCGAGAGCGCGGCCAAGGCCATCGGCGATCTCAACCCGGACGTGAAGGTCGTCCCGCACAAGGAGCGCCTGAACAGCGGCAACGTGGATCGGATCTTCTCCGACTACGAGGTCGTCGTGGACGGCACGGACAACTTTCCCACGCGCTATCTCGTGAACGACGCCGCGGTGTTCCTCGGCAAGCCCGTCGTTCACGGGAGCATCTTCCGCTTCGACGGGCAGGTGACGACGTTCATCCCGGAGAAGGCCGCCCAGAAACTCGGCGTCGCCACGAGCCCCTGCTACAGGTGCCTCTACCCGGAGCCGCCTCCCGCTCACCTCGCGCCGAGCTGCCAGGAGGCGGGTGTGCTCGGGATCCTGTGCGGGATCATCGGCACGCTGCAGGCAACCGAGGCGATCAAGATCCTGCTCGGCAAGGGGTCGACGCTGGCGGGCCGCCTGCTCACGTACGACAGCCTCAAGATGAAGTTCCGCGAGCTCCGATTGCGCCGGTCGCCGGAGTGCCCGGTGTGCGGGCCCAAGCCCACCATCACCAGCTACATCGATTACGAGGGGTTCTGCTCGGTCGGGTGAGTCGGTTCCGTCGCGCGGCGGTGGTGACGCCGCCTGGCCTTGCGAGCGTCCTTCTTGGACGGGGTCTTGGGAGCCGCGGCCTTCGGGTCCGCGGCGGCTGAGTCCTTCGAGTCCTTCGCCGACGGCTCCTTCGCGGGCGCCGTGGTCGAGTCGGCCGCGGCCACCTCTTTGGGCGCCTCCTCGGCCTTGGCCTCCGGCTTGGTCGCCTCGAGCGGCGCGAACTGCGCGGCGGCCGGCAGCGGGGGCAGCTTGGGCTCGTCCGCGGCCGCGACGACTGCCGCCGGGGTGGCGACGGCCGGGGCAGTCGCGGTCTTCTTCTCGGCGGCGGCATGCGCGTCGGCCTTCGCGTGGACCGTCGCGTCGCCCGCGGCCGGCCAGCTCGAGACGTACTTGGGCGCGTCACCGAGCTTGCTGATGTCGATCCAGGCGACGTGGCCGACGCCCTGGTCGCGCACGTCGATGTGGACGAATCCCGCCGTGGGATAGAAGCCGCACCCCGTGTCCGTCAACGTTTTGCAGAAGGCGACGACCTCCTCGTTGGGGACGCCGTCGATCCGGAAGTCGATCGCGCGCCCCGAGGCGTGCATGCTGCCCGAGGTCCGCGGCTTGTTGCCGGGCACCAGCACGAAGCGAGGCACCTGGCCCTCCTTGCGGAAGTGCTCCGCGACGACCTCGAGCCGCTCCGCGACGCGCGCGTCGAGCTTGTGCGTCTTCGTCGCCGCGGCCGGGCGGGCGAGCGCCGAGAGCTGGGCGACGCTCGCCGGGACGGCGCTCCCATCGCACTTCGCGAGGGCGATCTTGGTCGACTCGGAGCCGGCGACGATCTCGACGGGGGCCTTCGTGCAGGTCTTCGGCGCGCTGGGCGCGGTCGACCTTGCATGGCTGCTTGCCGCGCTCGCGGTGGCGGGGCCCAGGGCAAGGGCCAGGAAAGTCAGGTGGAAAGCGCCGAACGACGTATGCGAGAGCGGCATCGGTAAAGCCTCCGTGTCGCACATTGGGTCACACGTCGGTGTGCGAGGCCAACAAAGCAGCGCGTTCCCTTGACCAGGTCCGAGCGAGGCCGCTAGCCAAGGCGACCATGACGGGCGTCGAGTTCGAGGCCGCGCTCCGCAAGTTGCTGACCGCGGCCGAGCGATCCACCGAAAACGTCGGCTGCCTGCAGTGCGAGCGATGCGAGCGGTGCCGCGAGTGCACGTTCTGCGTCGGGTCGAAGGGGCTCGCGCGGTGCCAGTACTGCACGGCGTGCGACGAGTGCATCGACTGCTCTCACTGCCTGCAGTGCCGCGGGTGCACCGCGTGCCAGCACTGCATCCGGAGCGACCGGTGCGTCGGCAGCGCGTACCTCGTCGCGTCGACGTCGTGCGCCGGGTGCACGTACTGTTTCGGGTGCGTCGGGCTGTCGCGACGGGACTTCTGCGTGCTGAACGAGCAGTACGATCGGGCGGCCTACTTCGAGCTCACCTCGCGTCTGATGCGCGAGCTGCGGATCCCGGCGGTGGCCTGAGGATCGCCGTGCCCGATCCCGCTCACGAGAGCGACGACGCGGTCGAGGACGCGGTGCTCGACGCGCTCTGGGCCCGGACGCTGGCGGCCTGGGCCGACGAGAAAGTGCACGCCGCCTTGCTCGACCACGCCCTGCGATCGAACGGGCTGCCGGAGATCGCGGGCCGCTACCGCGCGCTGGTCGACGACCCCGAGCGGGGGCCCATCGCGAAGAAGCGCATCGACGCGATCGTGCTCGCGGCGTCGTCGATGCTTCAGTCGACGAAGACCCCGCGGTCGGGCGCGCCCATCCCGATCGGGATCACCCTCACGGCCTTCGGCATCTGCCTCGTGCTGCTCGGCTGGCTCGCCCTCGCCGTCTGGGGCAGCCACGTGCGCTGACCCTCCGATTGCCGAAGGCCGTTTTCGAAAACTGGAGAGCGGCGGTCAGACGGCCTTGGCGGCGAGGCCCTGCGGCGGGTCGAGGAAGGCACGCTCGACCTCGGCGTAGTCCACCTCGACATCGAGCCGGGCCAGGACGGAGTAGAAGCCGAACTGCAGACGGTTCGTGAAGAACATCTCGGGAGGCATCGAGAAGAACTCGTCGTCCTTCGTCTTGCGCGCCGCCACGGCCATGTCTTTCATCCCGCCGACGAGGCTCGCCGCGTAGTCGCGCGTGATCCGGTACGGCGACCCGAAGAGCGGCTCGAAGCACCGGCGCGAGTACGCGATGGCCAGCTTCTCGAGCGCCCCGGGCTTGGCCTTGACCAGGATGGACACTGCCCGGCCGAAGGCCGCGTCGTCTCGCGCGAGGGCCGAGCGATGGACCACTTCGGCGCGGGCGCGGTGGCTCTCCTCGACCGGCTGGATGCAGCCGTAGTCGAGGAAGGTCACGACGCCCTCGGGATGGAAGATGTAGTTGCCGGGATGCGGATCGGCGTTGAGCATCGCCCCGCGCAGCGTGCCCTTGAAGACGAAGCGCCACATCGTCTCGGCCCAGCGGCGCCGGGTGTCGACGTCGGCGGCGCACGCCTCGGAGAACGTGGCGCCGCGCACGAGCTCCGTCGTGAGAACGCGCTTGGCGCTGTGGGACGCGATAAGGTCCGGGACGCGCACCGTCGGGTCGCCCTCGTGCAGGGTGGCGAACGCCGAGAGGCGCGTCGCCTCGAGCGTGTAGTCGAGCTCCTCGCGGAAGCGCGCGCGCACGACGGCGAGCATCTTCTTGCTGTCGAAGCGCTTGCCCGCCATGGTGCTGATGAGGCTTTCGAGCAGCCCCGCGTTGGCCAGGTCGCTCTCGACGGCCTGCACCACCCCTGGATGCTGCACCTTGACGGCGACCTCGCGCCCATCGGGCAGCGCCGCCGCGTGGACCTGGCCGATCGACGCGCTGGCCAGCGGCACGTCGCTCCAGCTCGAGAACAGGCGATCGATCGGCGCGCCGAGTTGCTGCTCGACGCACGCCCGGATCTCCGAGGCGGACGAGCGGGGCGCCGCGGCGAGGAGGCCCTTCATCGCGGTCTCGTACGCGTCGCGCTGCCCTTCGGGGATGATGCCGTCGACGTAGCTAGCCATCTGCCCGACCTTCGCCGCGAGGCCGCGCAGGGTGCCGAGGACCTCGGCGGCTTGCTTCGCGGCGCCCCCCGCGTCGCGGTCCAAGAGCATGCCCGCGCCCGTGCGCACGCCCATGGCCGCGAAGCGCGCCAGCCGCCCGATGCGGCCGTCCGGAACCTTGCGCTCGTCGTCCACTCGACCTTTGAACTAGGTCACCTTGCCAGCCTCGGCAAGCGAACGGCCCGATAGGCCAGGCGTTTCGAACGCCCGCGTCTTCACACGAGACGAAGCGCGAGCGCGAGCGCCGACTGAATGCCGCGGGCGTCCGCTGTCCAGGTGCCGGCCCGGTCGTACGCCGTCCCGTGATCGACGCTCGTCCGGACGATTGGCAGGCCCAGCGACACGTTCACCGCGTCGCCGAAGCCGACGAGCTTCATCGGGATGGTCGCCTGATCGTGATACATGGCCACGACGCCGTCCCATTTTTGCCCGACCGCGAGGCGAAACGCGCTCTCGGCCGGCACGGGTCCGTCGACGGTAGCTCGCACGCGAGACGCCCGAAGCCGCGTTCGCGCACGGACGATGCCCGGCACGATGCGCGTCCGCTCCTCGCGCCCGAGCAGGCCACCCTCGCCGGCGTGCGGGTTGAGGCTCGCGACGGCTACGCGCGTCGCGCGTCCCTTGTCGCGGGCCAGCAGCCACGCCAGCCAGTACGTCGCACTCGCCACGCGAGCGGGCGTCACGGCCCGGGGTACCGCCGAAAGGGCGAGATGCGTGGTCACCAGCGACGTCGAGAGCGCGGGCGACCAGAACGCCATGACGACCTCGCGCGCCCGCAGGCGCCGCTGCAGGTGCTCGGTGTGCCCGAGGAACGCGCGCGACCCTGGAGCCCCCGACCGGACGATCGCCTCCTTGCTCACGGGCCCCGTGACCAGCGCGTCGGCGCTACGGCGCGCTACGGCGTCGCAGGCGGCGTCGATCCACGCGAGCTGCGCGGCGCCGGCCGCCTTCGAGGGCTTGCCGGGCTTGCGATCGCGCGCCGGAAGATCCCGAGTCGGCTGCCAGACGGGGATGCCGCGCTCCCGCAGGCTCCAGGCCTGCTCGACCGAATCGACCCGCACCAGCCGATCCACGTCGATCCCGCGGCCCTGAGCGGCGTCATGGATCGCGCCGAAGTC
>PLIR01000443.1 GCA_003139415.1 Myxococcales bacterium
CGGGCATGATGCCGATCTTGCAGCCGATCCCCGGCGTGCCCGGCGTGATGATCCCGGGACAGTTGGGCCCGATGAGGCGCGTCTGACCGCGAAGGCCCTCGAGCACGCGGCGCACCTTGAGCATGTCGGTGACCGGCACCCCCTCGGTGATGCAGACGACGAGCGAGAGGCCCGCGTCGAAGGCCTCGAGGATCGCGTCCGCGGCGCCCGGGGGCGGCACGAAGATGACGCTCGTGTTGGCCCCCGTCGCCTTGACCGCACCCGCGACGGTGTCGAAGACCGGCACGGGCTTTCCGCCGTCGAATGTCTCGCCCCCGCGTCCGGGGGTGACGCCGGCGACGACCTGGGTGCCGTACTCGATCATCTGCTTCGCGTGGAAGCCTCCGGCGCTGCCGGTGATGCCCTGAACGAGGAGGCGGGTGTCCTTGCCAACGAGAATGCTCATCGCCTGCGAGTCTCCTTCACGCCGCCACGGCCTTGACGACCTTTTGGGCGCCGTCCGCCATCGTCGAAGCCGCCTGGATGGCGAGGCCGCTCTCGCCGAGGATCTTGCGCCCGAGCTCGACGTTCGTCCCTTCGAGCCGCACGACCAGGGGCACCTTGAGCCCGAGCTCCTTCGCCGCCGCGACGACGCCGTTCGCGATGACGTCGCACTTCATGATNNCCGCCGCCGACGTCGAGGAAGTTCGCCGGCGCGACGCCGCGCCCTTCGCCGAAGTGCTTGATGATGTCCATCGTGGCCATCGCGAGCCCGGCGCCGTTGACAAGGCAGCCGACGTTGCCGTCGAGCGACACGTAGTTGAGGCCCGCGGCCTTGGCCTCGAGCTCCACGGGATCCTCTTCGTCCTTGTCCTCGAGGTCGTGCCACTCCGGGTGGCGAAACTCGGCGTTGTCGTCGAGGGCCATCTTCGCGTCGAGAGCGACGACGTCGTTGCCCTTGGTGACGACGAGCGGGTTGATCTCGCAGAGCGAGCAGTCCTCGCGCGTGACGACCTCGTAGAGCGCAGTGACGACCTTCACGAACTTGGCGAGCGTCTCCTTCTTGCCGAGGCCGAGGGAGAACGCGAGCTGCCGCGCCTGGTACCCCGCGAGCCCCACGGCCGGGTCGACGTGTACGGTGACGATCTTGTCGGGTGTCTCCTCGGCGACCTTCTCGATCTCGACGCCGCCCTCGGTGGAGGCCATGAGCGCGATGCGGCGGCGGTCGCGGTCGACGACGGCGCCGAGGTAGAGCTCGCGTGCGATGTCGAGCCCCTGCTCGACGTAGAGACGCCGCACCTTCTGCCCCGCGGGACCCGTCTGGTGCGTGACGAGCTGCATGCCGAGGATCTTCTGCGCAAGCTCGCGCGCCTCGGCGGCGCCGGCCTTCGCGACCTTGACGCCACCGCCCTTGCCGCGGCCTCCCGCGTGGATCTGCGCCTTCACGACGACGACGGGCGAGCCCGTCTCCGTGGCGAGACGCTTCGCGGCGGCCTCCGCCTCGTCGACGGTGCGGGCCGGGTAACCGCGGGGGATCGGGACGGCGTAGCGGGCGAAGATCTCCTTCGCCTGGTACTCGTGGATCTTCATACGGAACGCGACGATAGCACAGCTTTGCGGCTCAGCGCCGGCGCTCGATCGGACGCGCGCCGCTCTTTCGCGCAAACCATGTGGACGCCAGGTGGCGCGGAAGCGCCGAGGCGTAGAGGCAGTCGCGCAGAGCGTTCGTCTCCCAGGTGACGTTCGAGTGCCACGCACCGGAGCGAACGAAGACGGCCTCGGAGTGAGAAAGGTCGTGGCGGGAGAGCTCACCTTCTTGGAGCTCCTCGGCGCAGTCGACGCTGGCGCGTTCGAGCTCGGCGCGTAGGGAGCGGTCGTTTGCCTCCGTCGTGCCGCCCTCGGTGAAGTAGCTGACGAGCTTGTGACGGCGGTGCAGAGGCTCGCCGCGGCGCGAGACGACCCAGTCGCGGAACGCGTCGACCTCGGCATAAAGCGCGTCGAACAGGTAGACCTCGCGCACGTCGACCCCACCGGCGCGCAGCGCGCAGGCCGCCGCGTGGTAGCCGCCGGAGTGGGCACTGAGACAGACGGTGCCGAGCGGCGCGCGCGACGGGAAGGCCGTGTCCCCGAGCGTCGCCCGAGCCACGCGGGCGGTCGTGCCGACCGCCTCTCCGATCAAGCGCACGAAGCCCCCCGGCGCCTCGAGCTGCCCGCACGAGGAGTCCGCCGCGAGCACGGCGAGCTGCGGGACGACCAGCACCGCGTTCTGCTTGCTGTCCGCGAGCTGCTCGCGGAGCTGGTGCGAGGCGATGGCCCGCTCGGCCGTCGTGTTGTGCCCGTGCATGTGCGCGAGCACGGCCACGCCCTCGTCGTCGTGGAAGCGGTAGTGCGACGGGACGAACACGATGACCGTGTCGTCGTGGTACCCGCAGCCGGCGAAAGGCGCGTGGTCGAGCGAGAGAAAGAGCGTCGTACCGAGGGCGTCGCGCGCGATCGACTTGAGGCGCGGCCGCCCGTCCGCCCGCGCCGATCTCGCGACCGACGCGGAGAGGAGCAGCGGCGCGGCGGCGAGGGCGCCGAGGAAACTACGACGGTGCATCGTCCTTTTGGATCGCTCGCAAGGCGGGCGAAAGGCAAGTTTTTCGTGGCCCTCCCGCCGGNNTAGGAGGGCCACTTTCACGTTTCGCGCCTCAGCCCTTCTTGCAGATGTCGATGACCGCCTGGACGCTCTTCGCGCTCTTGGCCAGCATCGTCTTCTCGTCCTCGGTGAGCGGGATCTCGAGGACCTTCTCGACGCCCTTGCCCCCGATGATGCACGGGACGCCCATGAAGAGGTCCTTGTAGCCGTACTCGCCGTCGAGGTACGCCGCCGCGGGCAAGAGGCGCTTTTCGTCGCGGAGGTAGGCCTTGGCCATCGAGACCGCGCTCGAGGCGGGCGCGTAGTATGCGCTCGTGCCCATCAGGTTCACGATCTCGCCNNTTGACGCTGACGTTCGCCTCGCGGGCCAGAAAGAGCTGGAAGCGCGCGCTGTCGAGCACCCCGGCCATGCCGGCGACGAGCGCCTTGGGCGCGCCGACCACGCGGCGGTACTCGTAGACCATCGCGTCGAGCGGGTTGCTGATGACGATGACGAAGGCGTTGGGACACACCTTCTTCGCGTTGTTCGCCACGTCGCGGATGATGGGGAGGTTGCTCGCGACGAGATCGTCGCGCGACTGGCCGGGCTTGCGCGGGATGCCCGCCGTGATNNGACGAGGACGTCCGCGCCCTCGAGATCGGCCCAGTTGCCCGTCCCGCGGATGTGCGAGTCGTAACCGAGCACGGACCCGTTCTGTTCGAGGTCGAGCGCCTTGCCCTTGGCGAAGTTCTCCTTCGCGGGGATGTCGTAGAGGAAGACGTCGCCGAGCTCCTCGTTCGCGCACAGGCGCG
>PLIR01000392.1 GCA_003139415.1 Myxococcales bacterium
GGATCGCTGGGACCTCGTCATCAGCGACCCGCCGAGCTTCGCCCCGAACGAGAAGGCGCGCCCCCGCGCGCTCACAGCTTACCGCGCGTTGCACGCCGCCTGCGCGAAGGTGCTTGCTCCCGGCGGCATCCTATGCGCCGCGTCCTGCTCGAGCCACGTCGACGCGGAGGCGTTCGCGTCCACGCTCGACGACGAGGTGCTCGGCGAACGCGACCTCTCCTTGCTCGAGCTGCGCGGCGCGGGCGCCGACCATCCGACGCTGGCCGCGTTCCCCGAGGGCCGTTACCTCAAGTTCGCCGTGCTGGCCTGAGCGGGGCGGTCGCGATCACCCCGTCTCGAGCTCGTAAAACGCGGCGTCGCCTCCGCGCACGTGATGCAGGCCGCAGCCGACCGGCTCGAAGTGAGCCGCGAGCAGCCGCCGATAGAAGCGCGCAGGCCTCGCCAACACCCGCGTATCCGTCCGGGCCCGGTCGCACACCTCTCGCAGATCGCGCGCCGTGACGGCCTCGAGATAGAGAAAGCCGCGGCACATGGCGGCCATGTTGGCCACCGCTTTCGCGCACGCGTCGTCGTCGAGGTACGGAAGTACGCCCTGGCAGACGATGAGGTCGTGCTTTTGCCGTCCGCGCCACGACGCGATGTTGCGGTGTTCGTGACCGTACGTCGCGCAGGCGTACTCGCTCACGTCGATGGCGCGGTAGGCCACGTCGGGCATGTGCGCGCGAAACCATTCGCCCCACAGCCCAGTGCCCGCCCCGACGTCGAGCACCCGCTCGATCTCCACTCCGAACCACCCGACGAAGCCCGTCACCCCGCCCGCCAGCTGTGCCACCTGGTCGGCCCCGTACACGCGCGAC
Source organism: Myxococcales bacterium (assembly GCA_003139415.1). Classification (GTDB taxonomy): domain Bacteria; phylum Myxococcota_A; class Polyangia; order Polyangiales; family Polyangiaceae; genus Palsa-1150. The sequence goes on from PLIR01000392.1 coordinate 858, forward strand.
CGGCGCGATCCGTAGAAGCGCCGGAAGTACGATGCGTCGAAGCGGACGGACATGCCGGCGAGGCGATAGCACGCGACAGGCGCCGGGCAGTCAAGCTCGGACGAGCGTTGGCCGGCCGCCGGCGCTCGTTCGCGCGATCAGTTTGGTGCCTTCGGCGGGAGCGGCAACGGCGCGACAGTCCTCGCAAGACGTTCGGGGGCGCGGACGCCCTGTGACGACATCCAGGCGCGAGCTTCTCGCGCGAGCCCCGCCCCTTCGGCGCCTTCGAGGAGGTCACCGAGGCACTCGCGCGCAACCGCGGCGTGAAGCTGCATCCCGGCCCGGTCGGCGCTAGCCGCGGCCTCCCGCAGGCCCTCGATGGCCGCGGCTCGGTCGTTGCCGGCGAGGGCGACGCCGGCCGACGCGAGCGCGGCGAGGGGCGCGGTCCATTTCATGCCCTCGTCATCGAGCTTCTTCGCGAGCCGGGCGACGTCGCGCAACCTTTTGCGGCGCTCACCCACGGCGTCCGGGGCGAGCGAACCGAGCGAAGCCAATGCGCAGCGGGCCCGCAGGAAGTAGGCGTCGCCTCGGACGTACTGCACGTAAAGGAGCAAGCTGCGGCGAAGGCCGGGCCAGTGACGCATCACGAGCCCGTACGCCGCCGCGCCGTCCCCCTCGTAGAGGGCCAAGCTCACCTCGGCGACCATCGCGCGGTAGGCCTGCAGCGAGTAACCGCGCTGCGGCCACGCGGCCATCGCCTCGCGCACGTGGCGCCGCGCGGCGTCGACGTCGTCGTCGGCGAGCCAGACGCGGATGCTGTGGCCGATGCGCAGGTTGACCGTGGTGTAGAGTTCCCCCCGGTCTTCCGCCTCCGCGAGGCGCACCGAGTGGTACGCGCGGAGCTCGCGCAACCGGCCGAGGTTGGCGAGCGCGTAGACGTAGAACAGCTGCGCGTTGGAGTGCCAGCCCGCGGGCGACGTGGTGTACATGCTCTCGAGCCGGTCGGCCCGGACGACCACCTCCGGCCAATCGCCGTGCAGGAAGAGGCGCATCGTGGATGTGCCCTCGTAGAAGGCGCGCGAGTCCTGATCGCCCGCGCTCTCGGCGAGGCTCTCGGCCAGCGCCCCGAACTCCTCCTCGCGCCGGCCCACGGGGCCCCCGGGCCCGGCAGCGTGCAGCGCCTCGATGCCGGCCGCGCGGAGCAGCTGCATTCGGTCGCCGACCCGCAGCGCGAGAAACAGATGCCTCGCCTGAAGGCAGATCCCGAGCATCACGTCGACGAGCCCCATGCCGATGACGTAGGCGTAGAGGGCCTCGACGCGGAGGTGATCGACACGCCGAACGTCTCGGGTCTCGCGCACCAGGGCGCGCGACCCGAAGACCGCGATCGCGAAGCGGTACACGATCAGCGTACACACGGCGCCGAAGCGCCCGCGCCACGCCCGGATCCCCGCCGCTGCGAGGACCCGATCGAGCGCCGCCGTCCCCGCGCCGATGTGGCCCGAGAGCAGGAGCTGCTGGGCGGCCGCGCGCTCGAGGTCCATGCGCTCGAAACCTTGGCCATGCTGCGCCGCGGCGGCGTAGACCTCCGCAGCCTGTACGCCCCGCCGCGCCCGTTCGAGCACGCCGCCCAGCCGGACGCTCAGCCGCCGCCCCTCGGCCGATCGTGCGCCCACCGTCGCGATCGCCCGCTGGTAGAGGCGCGCCGCCTGGTCGAAGGCCAACTTGCCGGCCGCCAGCTCCGCTGCGCGTTCCGCGTGCTTCGCGGCCCCCTGGTCGTCGCCCGCCCCGTAGAGGTGCTCGGCGAGTGACTCCGCGTCGGCCCCCGGAACGGGCTCGATCGCGCGCACGAGGCGCGCATGATGCGCCCTCAGCGTCGCCGGCGACATCCCAGCGACGATCGTCTCGCGGATCCGGTCGTGCGCCATCTCGACGACCTCGCGCCCATCGCGCAGACCGGTGCGGACGAAACGTTGCTTCTGCAAGTCTGCGATGACCTCTCCGAGGCTGCCGTAGCGGCCCGCCGCGTCGCCGATGATCGCGATGGGCACCGGGCGCGCGCTCACCGCGATGAGCTCGAGCACGCGCCGGGCGTCCTCGCCGAGGACCGACATCCGCTCGGACACCACGCTCTCCAGCGTGATCGCGCCCGTCGCGGGGGATACCGCGCGCCGCAGCGGGTTCGCCTCGTCCACGGGGATGCGCGCGACGCTGCGCGCGAGCTCTTCGACGAGCAAGGGACTACCGCCGGACTCACGCGCGATCGCGTGCGCCGCGCCGCGCGCGATGCGATCGCGCGCGACGAGGAACGTACGGGCGAGGGCCTCGGCGTCGGCGAGCGCCAGCGGCCCCACGCCGACGTGGCGGACGTCCGCCCCGAACGGCCAGCGCATCCGCGTCTCGACGAGGAACGGACTCGAGTCGGCGTCCTCGTCGCGATAGGCGAGCACGACGAGCACCGGCGCCTCGAAGGGCGGCCGCACCAGCTCGACGAGCAGGCGCGCGCTGTCGACGTCTCCCCACTGCGCGTCGCGAATGCTGAGGATGAGAGGCTTCTTCGCGGCGAGCCCCGCGACCAGCTCGCGCAGCGCGACGATCGCGCGCCGGCGCGTCAACGTCTCGGACCCGGCGTTCCCTTCGCCCGCGACGCGGCCGACCTGATCGACGCGCCGCAGCACCGGAAACAGGTAGGCGAGCGCTCCGATGTCGCGCGGAAGCGTCATCGAAGGGTCCCGCTCGCCCTGTCGCACGAGGTCGCGGCTGAGCGCGTCGATCATGCTGTCGAGCGCCTTGTAGGGCATCGATTCGCGCTCATAGGCGCGGCCGCGCAAGGCCGTCGCGGCGCCCATCTCTACCTGTTCCTCGATGAACTCTTGCACGAGCGCGTCCTTGCCGACGCCGGCCGCGCCGTGGACGCGCACCGTCACCACTACGCCCGCCCGCGCCGCCTCGAAGGCGTCGGACAGGGCCCGCAGCTCTGGCTCGCGGCCGACGAGACGGACCCGGCTCGGCACCCCGTCCGGACCCGAGGGTGGGCGCCCCCCGCGCATGTCGCTCGAGATCCGCTCTCCAACGATGCGCGCGATCTGCGCCCCCGTCGGTCGATCGGCCGGGGCGCGCTGCAGGAGCGCGTGGCACAGGGCGTCGAGGTCCTCGGGGACATCCGTCACCAGATCGCTCGGCACCGGAGGGTCGACGAGGGTCTTGTGCAGCAGGACCTCGCGCGACGGGCCGCCGAACACCGGACGACCGACGAGCGCCTCGAAGAGCAGCGCCCCGACGCTGTACCAGTCGCTCGCAGTCGTCGGCGCCTCCTCGGTCGCCTGCTCGGGCGCCATGTACCGCGCCGTCCCGACGACCTCCTTCTCGGCGCTCGTGCGCCGCACCACGAGGGCGAGGTCGGTGGCCACGCCGAAGTCGAGCAGCACGACGCGGCCCTCCGGCGTGACGAGCAGGTTGGACGGCTTGATGTCGCGGTGCAGCTTGCCCGCGCCATGCAGAGCGGCCACGCCCGCGACGAGCTGCGCGAGCGCAGGCCGAAGGCGATCGAGGTCCGCCGGCGACGTCGTCTTCACGGCCTCGGCGCCGCCGCTGTCGAGCACCGCGGCGCCGAACGGGCCCGTGCGCTCCGCCTCGCCCCCTTCGCCCCAGGAGGGGTGCGAGGGGTCCCGTGGCCGGGGCAAACGCGATGGTACGGGCGTCGACGCTCCATTCGAGCGGAAGGACCGCGGGCTCGCTTCGAGCGGCGCCGCGTCGGGCCGTCGCACGTGGGCAAGAAAGTCGACCCCCCGCACCAGCTCCATCGTGAAGAACACGCGGTCATCGGTGGCCACGAGCTCGTAGAGCTGCACGAGGTTGGGGTGCGCGACGTCGGCGAGCGTCCGGAACTCCTGTTTGAACCTGTACAGCGCGGCCGGCGAAAATCGCTGCAACGTCTTGACGGCGACGGAGACGCCGCGCTCCACGTCGAGCGCCTCGTACACGACGCCCATGCCGCCGGTGCCGATGCGGCGCCGGACCTTGTAACGTACGGTCCCGGGCCAGTCGCCCGGCGCAAGCTCCTCGGACGGGCGAGCGTCGACCGGGCTTCCCTCCATCGGCTGCGTTCTCGACAATACCAGCGTGCGCCCTCTCGTCATCGTCAACCCACGTTCGGGAGGCCGCGCGCGCGACCCAGGCTCGCGGTATTGGGCAGACCTGCGCGCCGTCCTGGAGCGGCGCCTCGGCCCGACGGATGTAGCCTTCACGGGCCACGCCGGCCACGCCATCGATCTCGCGCGACAGGCCGCCGGCGCAGGGCGGGAGCTCGTCATTGCGGTCGGCGGCGACGGGACCTTGCACGAGGTAGCCAATGGCGTCCTGGCGGCGGGGACAGGGGCGGCGGTGGGCTACATCGGGCACGGGACGGGCGGCGACTTTCGGCGCACGCTCGGAATCCACCATCGCCTCGACGCTTACGTCGCGGCCATCGCCGATGGGCGGCACCGCCGCATCGACGTCGGCAAGGTGCGCTACCGCACCCCAGGCGGAATGATCGAAGAGCGCTGGTTCATCAACATTCTGTCGGCGGGCATGGGGGGCCTGGTCGACCGCTACGTCGCGGAGACGACCAAGGCCTTTGGCGCCAAGGCGGCCTACCTCTGGGCCAGCACGCGTGCCCTCGCCACGTGCCGGCGCGCGCGTGTCCGCTGCGGCACGACGCTGGGTGGTTCGCGCGAGGAGCGGCGCGTCGACACCTTCCTCATCGCGGTGTGCAACGGCCGCTACTTCGGCGGCGGCATGCACGTGGCGCCCATGGCCGCCCCGGACGACGGCCGCTTCGAGGTGATCTCGATCGACGCCCAGAGCAAGCTGGCCTTCCCTGGCGCGATGAACCGCATCTACGGAGGGCAACACGTCGGCGCGACCGGCGTGGCCCACTTCGGGTGCGACACCCTCGCGATGGACCTCGAGGACGAGCGCGCGCGGACGGTGTTTTTGCTCGACGTCGACGGGGAATCGCTCGGCGGCTTGCCGATCGAGGTGACGCTCGTTCCGAAGGCCCTCACGATCCGAGCGCCTCCGCCGCCGTCATGAGGGCGAGCGGCGCGTGTATCGCCGGTGCGTGACCGCCGGCTCTTCCTGCAGCGGAACCAGCGGTCCCGGCTCGAAGACGCGCTCGTCGATGTCCGGGGCACGCACGGCGCCGACGGCGTCGACGTGATCGGGGACATACGTGACGTCGATGACATCGACGTGGCGCATCGCTTCCTCGTAGATGCGGGCCCCGCCGATGAACCAGACGTCGGCGTCGCCCGCGAGCGCGAGGGCCTCGTCGATCGAGCGGACGCACTCGACATCGGGCACGTCGAGCGGCCGGCGGGTCACGACGACGTTGCGCCGCTTCGGAAGGGCCTTGCCCACCGAGTCGAACGTGGCTCGCCCCATGATGACCGTGGACCCCATCGTCACGCGCATGAAGCGCTTCTGGTCCGCGGGGTGGTTCCACGGGATCCGTCCCGCCACGCCGATGACGCGCTCGGGCGACATGGCGAAGATCATGCCTCTCACGTCCGTCGCCCTCGTCCTTCGCGCCCGTCTAGACGGCGACCTTGAAGGGGATCGCGGGATACGGGTCGTACCCTGCGAGCGTGAAGTGCTTCATGAGCGAAGCGGTGTCTTCCTCGAGCAGCGGGCGCAGGTCGTCGAGCGATCGGATCGCCGGATCGATCGTGAGCCGCGGCAGGGCGCGCGGAGTCCGCGTGAGCTGCTCGCGCAGACCGGGGACGTGGTCGTACTCGGCCATCGAGCCGTCGGCCTTGCGGGTGTAGATGTGCGCGTCGACGAGCGTATGCCCGAAGAGGCCCGGCCGGATGCCGCTGAAGCGCGCGAACAGCTCGAGCAAAAAGGCGTACCCGGCGATGTTGTACGGCACCCCTAGGGCCACATCGGCGCTGCGCTGCGTCAGGTGCAAGCAGAGCAGCGGCTCGCCGCGGTCGTCGAGTTGCACGTTGAACATGAAGAGAAGGTGGCAGGGCGGCAGCTTGCTCGCCTGCGCATTGCCGGGCGCCCACGCGCTGACGACGAGCCGGCGGCTCATGGGGTTTCTTCGCAGCTCCTCGGCCACCCAGCAGAGCTGATCGCTGGTCCCGACCCGCGCAGAGTCGCCGGAGCCCTCGTGGATCGGGAAGTGTCGCCAGAAGTTCCCGTAGGCGCTCGGCACGAAGCCGTCGTCGTCGGCCCACGGGTCCCAGAACTTGCACCCGTGCTTCTTGAGCAGGCCAATGTGCGTCTCGCCGCTCAAGAACCAAAGGTTCTCGACCACGATGTTCTTCCAGGAGATCTCCTTCGTCGTCAGCAGCGGAAAGCCGAGGCGCAGGTCAATCTCGTAGTTTTCGTTGAACGTCGAGATCGTGTCGACACCCGTCCGGTTTGGCTTGCGGGTGCCGCGCTCGAGCACGGCGCGGACCACGTCCAGGTACTGCTTCATCGAAGAGCCTTCTCCTCTTGACCGAGCTGGCCGATGGCGTCGAGGCACTTGTCCGCGATGCGCCGGTAGGTGCGGGGTCCGGCGGCCGCGTGCGCAAGGGGCCCGAAGTCGATCGGCGCGCCGAACACCACATGGATGGGGCACCCGGTGCCCGTCAGTCCGCCGCGGACTTGCTGAACGAGATCGTTGCCGAGGCCGTTGACGAACACCGGCACGACCGGCACCCCCGAGGCCTTGCGGATGATGCGACCGACGCCGCTCTGGGCCGGCAGAAACGTATACGGGTCGCCGTCCAGCTTTCGCGTCCCTTCCGGGTGCAGGCCCACGAAGAATCCCCCGCGCCGCAGGAGCGCCGCGACCTCGTCGAGGCTCGCCAGGTTCAGCGCCGCCCGCCGCCGCTCGCGAAAGATCGGCGGGTACATGGCAAAGAAGCTCATCAGGCCGTTGACGAGCGGACCCAGCGGGTGGTCGTAAAAGAAGGTCGACCGCACCGGGAAGAGGATGCGGTACGGGAGACCGCGCGCCACGAGCTCTGCCGTCGTCAGGTAGAGGTCGAAGAACGAGCGGTGGTTCGCGACGAGAATCACGCTCCGCGACGGGTCCCACGCTGGGAGACGATCCAGGCCATGAACGCGGCTTAGCCTCGCGGTGGCAGCGCGAATCCACCACTGGCCGACGCTCCGCTGCAGGGCGCGAATGAGGCGGTCGGCGGGGCCGGGCTGGAGGCTCGCGCGGATGGTCCGGATCTGCGCACGTTCCAGCAGCGAGAGGGAGTCGCCTGCCGCGCCGTGGATCTCCAGCGGTTCCTGCTCGTCGAGACCCTGAGCGGAGCCCTGGCCGTTATCGAAGTGGTTCGTGAAACGTTTCGGCGTCGGGCGTCTCCGGGCCAGAATCATGACGTGGGAAAGGTAGCCTGCTCCCGCAGACTTGGGGGGCGCTTGCACCCCTGTCCCTCGACCGATGGGGCCGGATGCCCGGTGAACCGAGGGCCACGTTAGGGGTCGATGTAGGTTAGGCCGCCGGTGGCTTTCCGGTGACAACCGTTGACTCTCGCGTCCGGCTGGACGATAGCCACGCGGGTGGCCGCGAGCTTCTTCGACGTCGACGGCACGCTCACGAGCACCAACCTTCTCCATCCGACCTTTTTCTACCTCACGAACCAGCCGAACCCGCTCCGTAGCGTCGGCGCGCTGGCCCGGGCGGCCCTCGGCGCACCGCGGATGGCGCTGGCGGAACTGGTGGACCGCCGCCGCTTCAACGAGCTCCTCTTCGCCACGTACGAGGGGATCTCGCGCGATCGGCTGCTCCTCCTGGCCGACGAGGCGTTCGACCGCGCCGTCCGGCGCGCCATCTACCCCGGCGCTCGAGAGCTCGTTCAGCGGTGCCGCTCCGAGGGGCACGAGGTCGTCCTCGTTTCGGGCGCGCTCGACCTCCTGATGAATCCCCTGGCGAAGTATTTGGGCGGAGCAGCGGTCATCTGCAATCGCCTCGACTTCAAGGACGGATACGCCACGGGCAAGCTGCTTCGCCCCGTCGTCGCGGGACCGGAGAAGGCACGGCTCGTGCGCGCGTGGGCGCGCGAGCACGGGCACGACCTGGAAGGCTGCTTCGCGTATTCGGACAGCTACTCGGACGTCCCGATGCTCTCGGCGGTCGGGCGCCCATGCGCCGTCAACCCGGATTATCGCCTCGCGAAGCTTGCGCGGACCTACGCATGGCCCGTAATTCATCTTGGCAAGCGGCCCACCGCGAGCCGCCTGCTGGACCACCTGCCATGACCACCCAGTCGTCGTCATCGCCCAAGGCCAAGAAGCGCACCCCATCGGGCACCCCGGCGCCGGCGGAGGAGTCGTCTCCGCTCGTTGCCGTAACGCGCGCCCGTCCGCGCTCCGATCACCCGCTCGTTGTGACGATCGACACGAAGAGCGCGCCCCGGGCCGTCTTCAGCGGCGACCAGGTCCTCGAGGTCGACCTGCCGGTCGGCACGCGCGTCGTCTACCCCCGTCCTCCGATGGACGCCCTGAAGGACGTCGACGCGGCGATCCGCTACGCGATAAACCACCCGACGGGCACCGCGCCGCTCTACGCGAAGCTCCGCCCGGGGATGAAGGTCGTCATCGCGATCGACGACATCTCGCTCCCGCTTCCGCCCATGCGCCGCCCCGATGTGCGCGAGCGGGTCCTGACGATCGTCCTCGAGCTCCTGGCCGACCACGGGGTCGACGACGTCACGATCATCATCGCCACCTCTCTGCACCGGCGCATGACCGCGAGCGAAGTGCGCCACGTCGTCGGCGACCGCATCTTCGGCGCCTACTGGCCCGACCGCCTCTACAACCATGACGCCGAGGACCCGAAGGGGATGAAGCGCGTGGGCGTGACCGACCACGGCGAGGTCGTCGAGCTCAATCGCAAGGCCGTCGAGAGCGATCTCCTCGTCTACGTGAACTTGAACCTCGTGCCGATGGACGGCGGCCACAAGTCCGTCGCGGTCGGCCTCTGCGGCTACAAGAGCCTTCGCGCGCACCACAACCCGCATGTGATGGGCGACTGCGCCTACATGGACCCGAAGGCGAGTGCGCTCGCCGACAGCGTCGACCGCATGGGCCGCCTCGTCGAGAAGGCGCTCGACGTCTTTCACATCGAGACGACGATCAACAACCGGATGTTCGACCGCCCGCTGTCCTTCTTCCACAAGAACGAGGACGACTGGACGGCGGCGGACCGGGTGGCGTTCAAGGGCCTCGCGTTCACGCTCTCGCGCCTGCCGCAGGCGGCGCGGCAGGCGGTGTTCGAGAAGATCCCCTCCCCTTACGGCGTGACGGGCGTCTTCGCGGGCGAGTGCACCGCGGTGCACGAGCAGACGCTCGAGCGCTCGTTCGCCCAGTACCTCGTGCCGATCCACGGGCAGGCGGACATCCTGGTGTCCGGGATCCCTCACATCAGCCCGTACAACGTGAACTCGTACCTGAACCCGCTGCTCGTCCAGGTGATGGCGCAGGGTTATCTCTTCAACTTCCACCGGGGCGCGCCGCTCGTGAAAAAGGGCGGCACGATGATCATCTTCCATCCCTGCTCGGACAAGTTCGACGCCGAGCACCACGCGCCGTACATCGAGTTCGTGCACGACGTCCTGCCGCAGACGCGCGACGCCGCCGTGATGCACAAGCAGTTCGAGGAGAAGTTCGCGACCAACCCCGCGTACATCGAGATGTACCGGCGAGGGCACGCGTACCACCCCGCGCATCCGTTCTTCATGTGGTACTGGGGCGAAGCCGGCCGGCGGCACCTCGGCCGTGTCATCGTGGTTGGCGCGGACAACGACTACATCCCCAAGCTCCTCGGCTGGGAGACGGCACGGTCGTTCGCCGAGGCCCTGGCGATGGCCAAGACGCCAGGCCAAAGCCCCGAGCTCGCGATGCTCCACGCCCCGCCGATCGTCATGGCGGACGTCACGATCTGAAGGGCCGGGCCGTGCAGCAGGGCAGCACAAACGGCAGCAGAGGCACCCTCGACGTCCTCGACGTGGTGCGCGGCGCGCGCCTCGTCGTCCTCGGGGGCACGGGGTTTCTCGGCAAGATCTTCTGGGCGATGCTCCTCGACCGGTACCCCGAGGTCGAGCGCATCTACCTCGTCGTGCGGCCCAAGGGCGGCGGCACGCCGGAGGCGAGGTTCTGGCGCGAGATCGCTCCGAGCGAGGTGCTCGAACCGCTGCGCCGCACCCACGGCGACGGCTTCGAGGCCTTCCTCCGGGACAAGGTCGTCCCGATCGACGGCGACATCGAGAAGCCGTCGTGCGGCCTCGACGAGGCGCTCGTCGCCGAGCTCTCCGGCACGATCGACGCCGTCGTCAACGTGGCGGGGATCATCGACTTCAACCCGCCCCTCGACGAGGCCATCGGGGCCAACGCCTTCGGCGCGCAGAACCTCGTGAACCTCGCGCGCGCGCTCGGCGCGGCGATCTTCCACACGAGCACCTGCTACGTCTCCGGTCAGCGGCCGGGGCCCGTGGCCGAGGAACATCCGCTCGCTCACCCCTTCCCCCGCGCCGGCGAGCTCCCCGGCGATCTGTGGGACCCCGACCGCGAGATCGCCGAGTGCCTCGACGTCATCGATCAGGCGAACCATCGCTGCCAGGACGCGTTTCGCCAGAGTGAGTTCGCCGAGGCCGCGCGGCTCGCCCTGCTCGAGCGCGGCGACCCCACCCACGGACCGGCCTACGACGCCGAGCTCGCGCGGGTAAAGCGCAGGTTCGTCGCCGAGCGCCTGATCGAAGGAGGCCTCGACCGGGCCACGCACTGGGGCTGGGTGAACATCTACACGTACACGAAGGCGATCGGCGAGCAGGTGATCGCCAAGAGCGGCCTGCCCTTCACCATCGCCCGGCCCGCGAGCTGCGAGTCGTGCCTCGACTTCCCGGTGCGCTCGTTCTGCGAGGGGATCAACACAAGCGCGCCGATCCTCTACATGATCATGAAGGGGCAGCCGCACATCCTCGTGCAGCACGTGCCGCTGGATCTCATCCCGGCGGACTACGTCGTCGCGGGGATGATCCTCGCACTGGCCGAGCTGCTCGAGGGGACGGCCGCGCCGGTGTACCAGTTCGGCGCGAGCGACGTGAACCCGTGCACCGCACAGAGGTTCGGAGAGATCGCCGGCCTCTACCGGCGCAAGTACTACCGGCGCGGCACGGGCCACCCGCTGAGCGACGCCCTGAACGCGCGCTTCGAGCCGAGCTTCGTCGAGCGGCGCACCTTCGACCGTATCGGCGCGCCCGCAGTGGCGAAGGCAGCACGGGAGCTCGCCGGGGTCCTGCGCGGCGCCGGGGGCGCGCTCGCCCCGGCCGCGAAGGCGCTGGACGGCCTTTCGTCGAACTCGGACAAGATCGCCAAGATCCTCGGCCTCTTCGAGCCGTTCGCGGCCGAGGTGCAGGGCCCGTTCGACTGCTCGAACACACGCGCCGCGTACGCCCGCGCGTCGGAGGCGGACCAACGCAAGCTGCCGTGGAAGCCGGAGTCGATCGACTGGTTGGACTGGATGATGAACGTCCAGATGCCGGCCATCGAGAAGCGCGTCATGCCGGAGATGGAGCGGCGCATGAACCGCGAACCGCGGGCAAAGGCGCCGCACGCGACGCTCGCGTCTCTGGTCGACGAGATGGCCGAGCGCCACGACCTCGGGCTGGCGCTGCAGCAGATGACCGACGAGGGGCTCACGCGCGTGACGTTCCGCGACGTGAAGCGAGGCGCGGACGCTCTGGCGGCACGGCTCGCGGCGCTGGGGATCCGGCCGGGCGAGCGCGTCATCCTCAGCGCGCGCAACCACCCGGACTACGCGATCGCCTTCTTCGGGATCGTGCGGTCGGGGGCCACCGCGGTGCCGCTGGATCCGGCGCTCGACGCGGACGGGTGGCGCAACGTCCTCGCGGAGAGCGGCGCACGCGCGATCGTGTGGGACGCGGACGTGCACGCAAGCGCCGAGATCGCGGCCGACAGCGCCATTCCGACGCTCGACCTGCACCCCGCGGTCGCGCCCGACGACTCCCTCGCGCCGCCGCGCGTCGCTGTCGATGGCGCCGACGTGGCGAGCCTCATCTACACGAGCGGCACGACGGCCCGCCCCAAGGGCGTGATGCTGACGCACGCGAACTTCACCTCGCTCGTCGCCGCCCTGACGCCGATCTTCCCCCTCTCGCGCGGCGACGCCGTGCTCAGCGTGCTGCCGCTGCATCATACGTTCGAGTTCACCTGCGGCTTGCTGCTCCCCTTCTCGCGCGGCGCGCGCGTCGTCTACGTGGGCGAGCTCACCGGAGACCGGATCGCCGAGGGGCTCCGCACCGCGCGGGCGAAGGCGATGGTGGGCGTGCCGGCGCTCTGGCAGCTGCTCGAACGGCGCGTCCTGCAGCAGGTCGACGCCCGCGGCCCCCTGGCTCGCGCCGCCTTCGACCTCGCCACCGAAGCGAACCGGTGGCTCTCCGCGAACGCCGGCGTCGACGTCGGACGCGTGCTGTTCGGGCCCGTGCACGCCGCGATGGGCGGCAACGTCAAGTGGCTCATCTCCGGCGGGGCGGCGCTGCCGCGCGAGACGCAGGAGCTCTTCTTCGGCCTGGGGCTGCCCTTGACGCAGGGTTACGGCCTCACGGAGGCCGCGCCTGTGCTGACGGTCGCGCGCCCGGGACGACGCGCGGAACCCGGCGTGGGCAAGCCCGTCCCCGGCGTCGAGATCCGCATCGACGCCGCAGACGAGCGGGGCGTCGGCGAGGTCCTCGCCCGCGGCCCCAACGTGATGCTCGGCTACACCGACGAGCAGGCGACGCGCGACGCGATGGGCGACGGGTGGCTGCGCACCGGAGATCTCGGACGGCTGGACAAGAAGGGCCGGCTCGAACTTCTCGGACGCACCAAGGACGTCGTCATCTCGCCCACCGGCGAGAACGCGTATCCCGACGACGTCGAGCGGCGGATCGGCGCGGTCCCGGGCGTCGCCGAGCTGGCGATCGTGGGCGTCGAGGCGCGTGGGGGCGAGCGGCTGGCATGCCTCGCCGTCCCCGCGCCCTACCGGGGGCACGACCCTGCAGTCCGCGAGGCGCGCAACGACCGGGCACGGTCGGCCCTTCGCGCGGCGTTCGAGCGGCTCCCGCCGAGCCAGCGGCCGGCGATCGTGCACCTGTACGACGCGATCCTGCCCCGCACCGCGACCCGCAAGGTCCGTCGCGACGAGGTCCGTGCAATCCTGCAGCGAATCGTGGCGGCGAGCGCGCGGGCGGAGAATGGCACCGCCGTCGCGAGCCCGAGCCGTGCTGTCATCGCAGCAGTGCGGGGCCTCGATCCCGACGAGGTGAGACCCACCTCCACCCTCGAGGGCGACCTGGGGTTCGACTCGCTGCTGCTCACCGAGCTCCTGGAAGTGCTCGAGGGCCGCTACGGCGGCATCGACCCGGAGCGGCTGCAAGAATGCATCACCGTGGCCGAGGTGGACGATCTGGTGCGCGCGTCGGCCGGCGCGGTGGTGGCCGCTCGCGCGCGCGCCGAGGCCGGGGCGACGAGGCGCGTCGATGAGCCGATCGTCCTGCCGGAGCCCGTGCAGCAGGTCGGGCGGGCCCTCGTCGGCAAGGCGCAAGATCTCTTCTNNCTTCTACCGCGAGGTGATGAGCCCGCGCGTCTTCGGCCGCGCCCACATCCCGCACAACCGGCAGACGATCGTCGTCGCCAACCACGCAAGCCACCTCGACATGGGTCTCGTTCGTCACGCGCTCGGCACCTACGGCCAGGGCATCGTCTCGCTCGCGGCGCAGGACTACTTCTTCGAGGGGCGGTTCAAGCGCGCGTTCTTCGAGAACCTCACCAACCTGCGGGCCATCGATCGCAAGGCGCCGCTGCGGCAGACGCTGCGCGACGCGGCGGAGGTGATCGAGCTCGGCAAGACCGTCCTCGTCTTTCCGGAGGGGACGCGCAGCACGTCGGGCGAGATCCAGGAGTTCAAGCCCCTGGTCGGGCAGCTCGCCCTCACGCACGGGATCGACCTCTTGCCGGTTCACCTGGGCGGGACGCACGCCGCGATGCCCAAGGGCGCGCCGCTGCCGATCAAGCGAGGGCTCGTGGCGCGCA
>PLIR01000353.1 GCA_003139415.1 Myxococcales bacterium
GCTGCCCCCCGCGTCTTTGATCTCGCTTACCACCTTGTCGGCCGCGGCCGACGACTTCCCGCCGCCGGTGTGGCCCCCTCCGAGGTCGTTGACGACGACCTTCGCGCCGCGCGATGCGAGCAGGAGGGCGTGGGATCGGCCGAGGCCGTTGCCCGCGCCGGTAACGATGGCGACGCGGTTGTCGAAACGCAGATCGGACATGGGCCGTTCCCTCGAAGATGGATCTTTAGTGTACGAAGTATTGGCGGGGAGTTCACTTACCGTCAAGGCCTACGGTTCGTGTTCGTGAGGGACCGATCTTCTTTCCGGGAGGGCCGCGACGGAGACCATCCAGGCGAGGAGCAGGCCGAGGGCGACCTTCTCCACGCCGGGCGTGAGGGGGGTGTCCTGGGTACGGGTCACGAAATGCGATGCATAGAGGGTGAGGTCGATGACGGCCGCGACCATCGTGGCGACGCCGAGGCACGCGGCGTGTCTCCGGCGCGCCCGGATGAAGCCCACGATGGCCAGGGTGGCCGCGACGAAGCCGAGGAGGCTGGCGGCGATCACCGCGACGCCATGCACCGCCCCAAAAGCGTCGCTCGGCATCGAGATCACGACGAGAATCCCCCCGACGGAGACGGCGCCCGAGGCCCGCACCGCCCGGGCGAGGGTTCGCTCGCCGCCGCTCGAGATCGCCCGCGCGGCGGCGAACCAGAACGGGCCGAGGCCGAGGGCGAGCGCGGCCATCGCCGCGAAGGCCAGCTTCGAGCCGACGGGGTTCGGCCTCCCATTGAGGGCCACCCGCCACTCGAGGTCGCAAAGGAAGTTTCGCCAGAAGCGATGGCCTCGCGCGTGCGCATCCCACCAGGTCCCACCCGGGTAGAGGGACATCGCCATCGCCTCGAGGGCCACGAACGCGGCGACACCCGCAAGGATCGCGACTGCGTTGAGACGGGCGAACGAGGCGCGCATCGACTCTATGTGCACTGGCTTCCGGCGCCGCCGGAGCATCGTATTGCCGGGAGGGCACAAGGTACGCCATGCGCACGATCTTCTCTTGGTCCCTCCTCGCCGGTGCGGCGACCTTCGCGCTGGCCTGCGGCAGCAGCAGCTCGGGCAACTTCAACGGAGGAGGCCCAGGGGGCAGCGACGACGACGGGGGCGGCTCCAGCTCGTCGAGCAGCGGGGGCGGGACGGGCAGCGGCAGTGGGGGCACCGGGACGGCGTCGTCGTCGTTCAGCGTCAGCAGCGGCGGCATGGGAAGCGGCACCTGCAAGACGGGAAACTACGCGGGCACTTTCACGTGCGAGTTCTATTTGGGCGACAGCGGCGCCGCCGACGCTTCGGCCGACGGCGGATTGCTGTCTGTCAAGGGAACGATGTCGTTCGCGCTGATGCAGGACGAGACGGCGGGGGTCGGCGAGGGCACGGGCACCGACATCGCCGCGGGGACGTTCGCCGCCAACACCGGTGGGATCATTGCCGCGACGGCGGACTTGTCGGGGATGCTGAACTGCGGCGAGGGCGTCTTCACCGGGAGCCTCACGAACGGTGACTACGGGCTCAACCTCGGCACGGGAATGCCCGTCAGCGGTCCCGGCAACACCTTCAACGGCCCTTTCGATTCGGACTACGACGGCACCACCGCGACGTTCGTGAACGGCACGTGGTCGATGACCATCGCAAACGAGGGCACGTGCAGCGGCACCTGGACGGCCGCCTATACCGGCCCCCTCGACGGCGGCGCGGGCGCGGGGATTACGGACGCCGGCGGACAGTGACGTCGGCGCTCACAGTCTCCCGACATGCTTCTTGTAACGGTTGATGAGCGCGTTGGTTGACGCGTCGTGCGTCGACACGGGGCCCTTCGCCGCGAGCTCGGGCTCGATCTTCTTGGCGAGCTGTTTGCCGAGCTCGACGCCCCACTGGTCGAAGCTGAAAATGTCCCAAACGATGCCTTGTACGAAGATCTTGTGCTCGTACATGGCGATGAGCATGCCGAGCGTCTTCGGCGTCAGCTTCGTGAACAGGATGGACGTCGTGGGCCTGTTGCCGGGGAACGACTTGTGCGGGACGAGCTCCTTCACGCGCTCGGGCGATAGCTTCTGCGCCTCGAGCTCCGCGCGCGCCTCGTCGGGCGTCTTGCCGCGCATGAGGGCTTCCGTCTGCGCGAAGTAGTTCGCGAGCAGGACGGGGTGGTGGTTTCCCGGAAGCGGGTAATGCGTCTCCAGGGGAGCGAGAAAGTCGCACGGCACGAGGCGCGTGCCCTGGTGCAAGAGCTGGTAAAAGGCGTGCTGACCGTTGGTGCCCGGCTCGCCCCAGACGATCGGGCCCGTCGTGTAGTCCTCGATGATGTGGCCTTGTCGGTCGACGCGCTTGCCGTTGCTCTCCATGTCGCCTTGCTGGAAGTACGCGGCGAACCGGCGCATCGTCTGGTCGTAGGGCAGGATCGCGTGCGTCTGCGCGCCGAGGAAGTTCATGTACCAGACGCCGAGCATCCCGAGCACCACGGGGACGTTCTTCTCGAGGGGCGCCGTGCGAAAGTGCTCGTCCATCGCGTGACCGCCGGCGAGCAGCTCCTCGAACCGGTCCATCCCCACGAGCAGCGCGATCGGCAGGCCGATGGCGCTCCATAGCGAGTAACGCCCGCCGCCCCAGTCCCAGAAGCCGAACATGTTCTTCGGGTCGATCCCGAATTTTACGACCTCCTCGGTCGCCGTCGACACCGCGACGAAGTGCTTCGGCACGGCCGCGGCGTCGCCCCCGAGCTTCGCGAGCAGCCACTCCTTGGCGCTCCGCGCGTTGAGCAGCGTCTCCTGCGTCGTGAATGTCTTGCTCTCGACGACGAAGAGCGTCTGCTCGGGGTTCACCTCGGCGACGGCCTGAGCCAGGTGGGCGCCGTCCACGTTCGACACGAACTGCGCGCGCATCCCCTTTTGCCAGTATGGGGCCAGCGCCAGGCTGGCCATGGTGGGGCCCAGGTCGCTCCCGCCGATGCCGATGTTCACGATGTCGGTGATCGGCTTGCCCGTGTGCCCCTTCCAGGCTCCGCTGCGTACGCTCTCCGTGAAGCCTCGCATCTTGGCCAGCACGGCGTTCACCTCGGGCATCACGTCCTTGCCGTCGACGTCGATCGGCCGGTTCGAACGGTTGCGCAGGGCGACGTGGAGCACGGCCCGGTCCTCGGTGCGGTTGATCTTCGCGCCGGACATCATCTTGTCGCGCCACCCGGTGACGTCGGCCTGCCTCGCGAGGTCGAAGAGCAAGGCCATCGTCTGCTCGGTGACGAGGTTCTTGGAGTAGTCGACGAGGATGTCGGCCACTTCGAGCGAGAACCTCTCGAAGCGCTTCGGGTCCGCGGCAAAGAGCTCGCGCAAGCGCATCGAGCCTTCGCGCTCGGCGCGGTGACGAACGAGGGCCAGCCAGGCGGGGGATTGCGTGAGAGCGCTCATGGGAAGTCCTTCCGTCGTTGTCGAGGCGGCGCCCGGTTACGGCGCACCCCGGGGGCCCGCATTGTGGTCCGATTTCGTCCGAATTTCGACCAATGGGGGGCCCTCGGTCTACAAGTCGTGGACCGCTCCCGATGAATTGGCTGCGCTCGCTCACCCCCGTGGCTCTTCTGGCGGCGATGGCATGGCTATCGGCGGGCGCAGGGTCGTGCTCGCAGCAGCCGGCCGCCCAGCTCATCGACGTACGTGAGGTCTCCCCGTCCGACGTCGAGCTTGGCGATCGGATCACGATCCTCGGCGAGGGCTTCCCGGCGGGGCGACCCGCGCGCGTGACCTTCCGCGGGGACCTTCTTCGCCCCGGCGAGCGGCCGATCCACCGGGCCGAGCTCATCGTCGAGGGATCCGTGGTGGGTCCGGAGCAAGTCGAGGTTCCATTCGGAGAGGTGGCGCAGGCGCTCTTCTGTGGAGGCGGCGATCGCGCCGCGCACACCACCTTCCGGGGGGAAGTCGAAGTGGCCTTCGCGGCGGCGGCCCCGGGCGCGGCGCCGGTGGCCGGCACCCTGCGTCAGGCGGTGCTCGACGTGCGTCCCAGCGCGTCGCCGCGAAACGCGGAGGTCGAGCAGCAGGGCCAGCGGCTCGCCGCCTTCGCCGGGCTGCAAGTCGGAGCCTCCGCGCGTCGCGGCATCGGCCTGCCCGTCCAGGCCGTCGCCCCCGGATCGCGCGCCGAAGCGTCCGGCATCGCAGCCGGCGACGTCATCGCGACGTTCGACGGGGTCCGCGTCGACTCCTTGGGCGACCTCTCGCCGGCCCCTGGCGAGCGAGAGGCCATCATGGGGGTGCGGCGCGTCGACTCTCCGAACGTGACGCCGCGAACGCTCGCGGTCGAGGGGCTCCGGCGTCCTGCAGCGGCCGAGTTCCTCGCGTCGGCGCTCCTGCTCGTTGGCGCGCTCGCCATCGCGCTTCTCTTCGGGTCCCCCATGCGGCCCTCCGTGGCGACGGCCTTGCAGCGGTTCATCGCGCGCGTGCGGGCCCGTGTGGCGGCCGTGCGCCCGGAGGGCAAAGGCGCGACGGCGGCAGGACAGGCACCCTGGGACGTGACGTTGCGGGCCCTGTCGACCCTCGTGCTCCGGGACGTCTTGCCCCCCACCGGCGCGCCCGCGGTGATCGACGTCGCGGCGTGTGCCCTCCTCGCCGCGATGCCATTCGGGCAGTACCTCGTCGCCGCGCACCTCGACGTGGGGTTGCTCTTCGCCGCGGCCGCGACGCTGCTCGCCGCTGCGGCGTTCACTGCAGAAACTTCGCTCTGGGGCGGGATGCGGGCGGCCGCACAGGTGTTCTTGCAGCACGTGCCGGGGGCCATTGCGGTGGGGAGCGTGGTGCTCACCACCGGGTCGCTGGGGGTTCAGGAGATCGAGCACGCGCAGGGCGGGTGGCCCTGGGACTGGCTGGCCTTCCGCAGCCCGGCGGCGCTCACGGCGCTCGTGCTTCTCCTGGGCTGTGCCCTCATCGATCCCCGCGCGCCGGCCGCCTCCAAAGGCATCGCCCGGAGCCTTGAGGGCGCGTTCGTCGCGCCGCCCAGTGGCCCGTGGGTAGACGCGGTCGGACGGGCCCACAGGATCGTCATCGCGGGTCTCGCTGGGGCGCTCTTTCTCGGGGGCTGGTCGCTTCCGGGCCTGTCGCCCGCGCAGCAGGACGCGCAGCAGGTCCTCGAGACGGCGGGCGCCGCGTGGTGGCTCATGAAGACCGCTGGCCTCGCGGTGGCTGTATCGCTGGTGCGCTGCGGGCTGGCGCCGACGCCCCTGGCGGTCCGAACCCGAGCCACGGTGACCTGGGTGGCGCCTCTCTCCGTCGTCGCCTTGGCCGCGACGGCCGCGTGGATGTGGTGGAGCCCGACGCCGGCAGCGCAGTTGCTCGTCAGCGGGGCGCTCGTCACGGTCGCGGCCGCCTGCGGTGTCGCGCTCTTGCAGCGGCTCAAACACGGCGGCGTGGGCGGCGCGGACGCCCACCTCAGCCCGTTCCTCTGAGGCGAGCGTGAGCGCGTGCGCGTG
>PLIR01000520.1 GCA_003139415.1 Myxococcales bacterium
GGTGCAGACCGGGTGCCCTGGTGACACTTCAGACCGGGTCCTCCGGTGACACTTCAGACCGGGTCCTCCGGTGACACTGGTTGAACCACTTGGGTGACGGATCGCACAACGGCTCGGATGCTGGCCATGGAGGTCATGCCCCGTGCCGTGGAAAGCGATCAGCCCCGTGGACGAGCGAGTTCGATTCATTGCGGCAGTCCAACAGGACCCCCGCGGTAACTTCACGCGCCTTTGTGAGAGCTTCGGCATCAGCCGGGCAAAGGGGTACAAGTGGCTCGACCGCTATAAGCGGTTGGGTCCCGGCGGCCTGGAGGACGCGAGACCCGTCGCGCGGCACTGCCCGCACAAGACCGCGGATGTCATCGCCGACCGTGTCGTGGCGATGCGCAAGGACCACCCTCACGATGGTCCAAAAAAGCTTCATGCGCGTCTTGTTGCCCTGGGCCACGAGCAGCTGCCGTCGCCGAGCACGATCGGAGAGATCCTCAAGGTGCGCGGGCTGATTCGCCCACGACGGTCGCGGCTACGGGTCCCACCAAGCCCGGACCTTCTCGATCCATGCGCCGAGCCAAACGATGTATGGTGCATCGACTTCAAAGGACACTTCCAGCTCGGCGACAAGACTCGCTGCGACCCGCTGACATTGACCGACGCAGCGACGCGCTACCTGCTCAAGTGCCAGACGCTCGCCAAGACCGACGAAGCGCCGGTTCGCGCCGAGCTTGAGCGGACGTTTCGCGAGTTCGGGCTGCCCAAGAAGATCCGCTCCGACAACGGGCCCCCCTTCGCGAGCAAAGCGCTCGGCGGACTATCGCGTCTGAGCGTGTGGTGGATCCAGCTCGGCATCGTTCCGGAGCGAATCGAGCCCGGAAAACCGCAGCAAAACGGGCGCCACGAGCGCATGCACAAGACGCTCAAGCAGCACACGGCGACGCCGCCGTGCGCGACGATGGACGATCAGCAACGCGCCTTCGATCACTTTCGCCGCGACTACAACGACGAGCGACCCCACGAAGCACTCGGACAAACGCCGCCAGCGAAGCACTACGAGCCTTCGGGACGCGTGATGCCCGAGCAACCACGCGCGCCGGAGTACGGCAGCGATGTCGTCGTGCGACGGACCGACAGCGCGGGCCGCTTCTCTTGGAAGGGCGCACTTCTCCTGGCCGGGACTCCGCTCGCCAGTCAACCCATCGGCCTTCGTCAGACCGATGAAGACGAGTGGGAGATCTTCTACGGACCTCTTCTCCTCGGCTACGTCCTCATGCGCGACAACAACCCACGAATCGAGCCGTTTCGATGACGACCGCTCGGGGCCCGGATTGCGTCGACACCCCACCGGACCGCGACTCGGATACTCGCGGATTGCGTCACCTAGGGACTCAGCCTCCGCCTCAAGCCCCTCGGTCTCCGTCCTCCAAGCACCCGGGTCGTGTCTCCCGGCACCCGGACAGTGCCTCAGAATGGCTCGGTCCATGTCTCCGTCACGGTCGGATTCGATGGCACCTGGTCCCGGACCGTGCTCCAAGACGGAGAGCGATCCGTCACCCAGGCACCCGGTCTAAATCGTAACCGAGGCACCCGGTCACTCANNTGCAACGCTTCCCACGCACGCGCCCATCTCCCCTTCCCGCTCGCCCCTTGCGGCTCGTCACCCGCCCGTACACCGCTACCGCGCCCCCACCCCGCCTTCCCACACGCCCGCCCGCGCTACCCACGCACGCGCCCGCGCTCATGGCCCCCGTGAAAACGAATTCCCCACCCGCCCCATCCCTCCCCGCGCCCCCGCCTTACCGGTACCCCTCGATCAACGACCTTGCCAGCAGCGCCCACCCATCCACCGCGACGAACAAAAGCAGCTTGAACGGCATGCTCACTTGCGTGGGGCTCATCATCTGCATCCCGAGCGCGAGGAGAACGTTCGAGACGACCAGGTCGATGACGAGAAAGGGCAGGTAAATGAGAAAGCCAACCGCGAAGGCCTCTCCCAGCTCCGTCACGACGAATGAGGGGAGCAGCACAGTCAAATCGTCGGGGGCCACATCGGCCGTAGCAGCCCCGGAAGCAGTTCGCGCCTTGCGCGCAACGTCGAGGAAGCGCGCGCGCTCGACGTCGCTCGCGTTGGCCAGGAGAAACTCCCGCAGGGGTTCGCGCACGGCCGCGACGCCCTCGCGAACGAGCGTCACGGTGTCGCGGGTCCCGCGTTCCAGCAACGGCGCCGCGCGGGCGGCGATCTTGTCGCCGACGGGGGCCATCGCGACGACCGTCAGCACGCCGGCGAGCGCCATGATGACGGTGCTCGACGGGACGCCCTGAGCGCCGATGGCGCTGCGCACGATCTGCAGGACGGTCGCGATCTTCACGAACGCCGTCACGGTCATGAAGGCGAACGGGAGCAACGACACGAGGGCGAGCGCCGCGACGAGCGCGATCGGCCGCGAGAGCAAGTCTTCGAGCCCTGCCGCGGGCTCCGCGGGCGACGCGGGCAACGCCATCAACAGGACGACGGGGATCACGGCGCGTCCCTCCCCCCTCGAACGCGCGCGAGCACGTCCCCGAAGCCCCCGCCTCGCGGCGCCGCCTGCGCCGGCAGTTCGCTCGCGGGGATCTCTCCGAGCTTCAGCATGCCGCTTTCGCTCATGCCGATGACGTACACCTGCGCGCCGACGCGTACGAGGTACACGGCCCGGCGGGCGTCGAGCTGCAGGTGACCGAGCAGCTCGATCGGCCCGCTCGATCGGCCGAGCCCCATCCGCTTCGCCCCCCAGAGCACGACCACGGCCAGCGCGCACACCGCCAGCAGCGTGATGAAAGTCTCGACGAGATACGCAGCGTACGAGGACACGGAGAAGATGCGCTCTGGCGCCGAGCGGCGCACATCGCCCCCAAGCGGACCTTACTGCATTGACGCGCCCGTCAGCGCTGCTAAAGCGTGGCTTCCTCGCGGCTGCCTCCGCCCGCGCCCGCTTCGATTCCCCCGCAAAATCCGTGGCCCTCGTCGTTCAGAAATTCGGCGGTACGTCGGTCGGGTCGATCGATCGCATTCGCAACGTGGCGCGCCGGGCGCTCGCGACGCAGCGGGCCGGCCATCGCGTCGTGCTCATCGTCAGCGCGATGAGCGGCGAGACGAACCGCCTGCTCGGCCTCGCGCACGAGGTGGCCAAGATCCCCGACGCCCGCGAGATGGACGCCATCGCGACGACGGGCGAGCAGGTGAGTGCCGCGCTGACGGCGATGGCGATCCAGGTCGAAGGCGGCAAGGCGCGCTCGCTGCTCGGCCACCAGGTGCGCATCCTCACCGACGACGCCTTCACCAAGGCGCGCATCAAGGCCATCGACTCGTCGCGGATCATCGAGGCGCTCGACCGCGGCGAGATCGCCGTCGTCGCCGGGTTCCAGGGGGTCGACGCGGAGGGCAATCTCACCACGCTCGGGCGGGGCGGGTCGGACACGAGCGCGGTCGCCGTCGCCGCGGCCATCGGCGCCGACGAGTGCGAGATCTACACCGACGTCGACGGCGTCTACACGACCGACCCGAACGTTTGCCCCTCCGCCCGCAAGGTCGATCGCATTTCGTACGAAGAGATGCTCGAGCTCGCGTCGCTCGGCGCCAAGGTGCTCCAGATCCGGAGCGTGGAGATCGCGATGAAGTACAACGTGCCCATCCACGTGCGAAGCTCGTTCAACGATCAGCCAGGGACGGTGGTGACGGGCGAAGACGCATCGCTCGAAGGCGCCACCGTCAGCGGCGTCGCCTACGACAAGAACGAAGCCCGCGTGCACGTGGTGGGCGTCGACGACCGGCCCGGCATCGCGGCCGACCTGTTCGAGAAGATCGCGGAGAAAAACATCTCCGTCGACATGATCGTCCAGAACGTCACGACCGACGCCGACCCGCGCGCCGCCATCACCTTCACTCTGGGCAAGACGGACTTGGCCCGCGCCAAGGCCTGGATCGAGTCCATCGCGAAGAACGTCGGCGCGCGCGAAGTCCGCTACGACGAGGACGTCGTCAAAGTCTCCATCGTGGGATCCGGCATGCGATCGCACGCCGGCATCGCGGCAAAGATGTTCCGCCTGCTCGCGAACGAGGGCATCAACATCCAGGCGATCGCCACGAGTGAGATCCGCGTGAGCTGCCTCGTCGCCTCCAAGTACACCGAGCTCGCCGTCCGCGCCCTTCACGACGGCTTCGGCCTCAACAAGCCGTAGGCTCGAGGCTCACCAGCCCCAGACGTACTCGAGGCGTACGAAGGCCTGGGTGAAGCTCGGGTACGCCGTCGTGTCGGTGACCATGTGCTGGCGCACGGCGACGCCCACCGTCCAGCGGGGGCGCACACGAAAGTCCAGGCCGAGCGCGATCGCGGCGCCGACGTAGAGCTTCGATCCGGCGATCGTCCCGCCGGAGAAGTCGTAGCCGCCGACGAGGAGCCCCGCGTACGGCACCCACTGCAGGACGTCGAGCACGTAGACGACGCCCACGTCCGCGTTGGCTGCCCACGCCGGCAGCGTCCTCGGGAGGTTCGCGCCTCGCGGGGGCGTGGGCGCCAGGAGAGACCAGCCGCCCTCCAGCATCAGGTTGAATGCGTCGCTCAGGCCGTACGTGGCGTGCACGCCGGCGCTGGGCCCGATGTCGGGCGAGCTCTTTCCGCTCTGCACGAGCATCGCGCCGCCGAGGTCCACCCCCGTGCCGAGCTCACGCTCTACCGCCGAGGCGGGCGCGGCGAAGGCGACGATCGCGAGCGCGAGGGCGACCGCGACCTCTTTCAACGACCCGCCTCGGAGACCGCGCGATCGATCAGCTTGCGAAACTTCGCGTAGCGTTGCGCGCCGACCACGACGTAACCGGCCTTCGCGTGCGCCGGCACGACGAGGAACGTTGGCGTACCCTGGAAGCCGAGGGCGTCGGCTGCCGCCTGGTCGGCTTGCAGCTCGGGCATGTGCGCGTCGCCGTCGAGGGCCGCTGCCCACTTGGTCATGTCGAGCTTGAGGGCGCGCGCGCCTTCGTCGAGGCTCGCGCGATCGAGCCTCGCGCCCGGAACGAAGAAGCGGTCGTGGAGCGTCCAGAAGGCGGCGTCGCCGCGCTGGGCACGTGCTTCGCGAGCCGCGCGAGCCGCGGGCACCGCGTCGTCGTGGATGGCCAGCGGCAGGTCGTGCCAGACGAAGCGAACCTTGTCGCCGAAGCGGGCGGCGACCTGTTTCAGCGTGGGCTCGGCGCGCTGGCAGTACGGGCACTCGAAGTCCGCGAACTCGTGGATCGTGACCTTGGCGCCCGCCGGGCCCTTGGCCGGGTCGCCGAGCGGCAGGTCTTTGAGGTCGACGCTCACGGGCTCGGGCGCACCGACGCCGCTCTTGACCATCGCGTCGTAGATGCCGGTGGGCTTGGTCCCCGCCGCGAGCAGCGCCTGCGCCTTCGCGATCTCCTCGTCGATGATGGCGACGAACGCCGGCTTCGGCTGCGAACCCACGAGCCGGCGGCCGTTGATGAAAAAGTGCGGTGTCGCGTCGACCTGGAAGTCGTCCGCGGTCTCCTCGTCGGCGTCGATGTCGGCGGCGTGGGTATGCTTGCCGATGGCCGCCCGCACTTTGTCGGGCTTCGCGCCGAAGGTCTCGGCCAGATGCGCGAGCGCGTCGTCGCCGAGGTCGCGGTTGGGCGAATCGTCGAGGAGGGCATCATGCATGGCCCAGAACGCCGCGTCGCCCTTTGCGGCGCGCACTTCGAGCGCGGCCTCGGCGGCCGGCTCCGCGCGATCGTGGAAAGGCAGCGGCTCGTTGCGGAACACGAAGCGGAGCTTGTCGCCGTAGTCGGCCCGGAGCTCCTTCATGACCTCTTCGGCGTGGATGCAGAAGCCGCACTGGTAGTCCGCGAACTCGATGATCGTCACGAGCGCCGTCGCGGGGCCCCGCACGGGGCTCGTGCCCACGGGGACGTTGAAGACGGTCTTGGTGTCCTGCGGCTTTTCGTCGTCGTCTTCGTGGTCGGGCGGTTGCGCGGCGACGTTCTCTTTCGAGAGGACCGCGTACACTCGCTCGAGCGCCTCGCCGGCGGCGACCTTCGCGCGCGCGGCGGTGAGCTGCTGGTCGATGACGGCTCGAAACGTGTCGAATGGCTGCGCGCCGACGAGGCGCACGCCGTTGACGAAGAACGCTGGGGTCCCTTGCACACCGACGGCCCTTGCCTCGGCCAGATCGGCGTCCACCTTGGTCGCCCACTCATCGGTCTTCAGGCCCGCCAGCAGCGCGTCGACGTCCTTGACGCCGGCTTGCTTGGCCCAGCCTGCGTACTGCTCTTTGTCCAGCGTGACGCCCTGAAGCGGTGCGGCGAACGCGGCGCCCGCGAAGCTCCAGAACGCGGCATCCCCGGCCAGCGCGTGGACCCCGGCGGCCGCTTCGGCGAGCGGACGGGCACTCTGGTGAAACGGCAGCGGACAGTTCTTCCACACGATCCGGACGACGTCCGGACCATACATGTCGCGAATGCGGGCGACCGTGGACTCGGCCTGCGCGCAATAGGGACACTGAAAATCTGCGAACTCGACGATGGTGACGGGCGCTGCGCGGCGTCCCCACGTCGGATCATCCGGCGCGATCGGCACCCCAGCGCTGTCCTCCGGCGGCGCGGCGCTCGGCGGCGGCGACACGGAGGGCGACGCAGAACCGACCTGCGCGACGGCCGGCGCGTTCGAGGGGGAGCGAGCGGTGGACCCGCCGCACGCCGCGATGAGAATCGCGGCGGCGGCGGTCACCTTGGAACCGATCGCGGTGCTACCCGGCACGCGCGATCGATGGGAGAGAGCAGGCAAGTCGCGCCGTGCTCACTTGGCTTCGGCCAGCGCGCGCTCGATGACTTTGCGGAACTTGCCGAAGCTCTGCGCGCCGTTGACGTAGTAGCCGCTGGACGCGTTGATCGGCGCGACGATGAACGCCGGCGTCCCGCTGATGCCGTCGTCGTTGCCGGCCTTCTTGTCGGCCTCGATCTCGGCGGTGTGGGTGCTGCCGTCGAGGGCGGCCTTCCACTTGTCGAGGTTCAGGTTCAGATCCTTCGCGTAACCGTCGAGGTCATCGCGTTTGATCTTCTGCTGGTTGGTGAACATCTTGTCGTGGATGGCCCAGAAGGCGCTCGGCCCCTTCTGCGCGTACGCCTCGCGGCCCGCCTGCGCCGCGAGCGGTGCGTCGGGGTGCATCGGCAGCGGCATGTCGTGCCACACGAACTTGATGCGCTCGCCGTACTCCTTCATGACCTGCGCGACGGTCGGCTCGACGCGACCGCAGAACGGGCACTGAAAGTCGCTCCACTCGTGGATGACGACCTTGGCGGTCAGGTTGCCGCGCGCGGGGTCATTGGTCGGAAGCGACTTCGGGACGTCCTTCTTCTCGGGCTCGGGGGGACCCTTGCCATCCTTCGTGAGGACTTCGTAGACCTCGGTCGGCTTGGTGCCGTGCGCGACGAGGTCCTGCGCCTTCTTGATCTCTTCGTCGATGATGGCCTCGAACTTCTCCTGCGGCTGCGCGCCGACGAGGCGGCGGCCGTCGACGAAGAAGTGCGGCGTGCCGTTCGCCTGGAAGTCCTCGCCGAGGTCCTGATCCGCGGCGATGTCCTTCTTGTGGGTCTTGTCGGCGATGGCTTTCTTGATCTTCTCCGCGCTGGTGCCCGTGTCGCTCGCCATCTTGACGATCGCGTCGATGTTCGGGGCCTGACCGCTCATCAGATCCTTCTGGTTGCCGAAGAAGGTGTCGTGGATGGCCCAGAAGCCCTTGTCACCCTTCTCGGCGCGGACTTCCATCGCCGCCTCGGCGGCCGGCTCGGCTGCCGGGTGGAACGGGAGCGGCTCGTTTTTCCAAACGATGCGCAGCTTGTCGCCGTACTTGTCTCGCAGCGCCTTGAGCGTCGGCTCGACCTTCGAGCAGAACGGGCACTGAAAGTCGCTGAACTCGACGATCGTCACGAGGGCCGTCGAGCTGCCGAGCGCGGGGCTCGTGCCGACGGGGACCTTGAACACGGTGGTCGTGTCTTCCTTGTTGGCGTCGTCCTGCTTGGCGGCGGGGGCCGGCGCGTTCTTCTTGTTCTCCTTCGACATCTCGACGTAGACGCGGCTCTTCGCCGTGCCGGCCGCGATCTTGGCTTGCGCCTTCTGCAGCTCCTGGTCGATCGTCGTCTTGAACTGGTCGAAGGGCTGCGCGCCGTTGATGAAGACGCCGTTGATGAAGAACGACGGCGTGCCCTGCACCCCGGCGGCCTTGCCCGCGGCGAGGTCCTGGTCGACCTTGTCGGCCCACTTGTGGCTGTCGACGCCGGCCTTGAACGCCGCCATGTCCTTCACGCCGGCGTCCTTGGCCCACTTCTCGTAGCTATCGGGGCTGAGCTGGCCCTGGTTTTTGAACGCCGTGTCGTGAAACTTCCAGAACGCGTCGCTGCCGCCGAGGGCAAAGACGCCCGCGGCTGCTTCGGCGGCGGGCTTGGCGTTCTGGTGAAACGGCAGCGGGTTGTTGCGCCAGACGACGCGGACCTTGTCGGGCCCGTACGTCTGCCGCACTTGATCGAGCGTCGGCTCGACGCGCGAGCAGTACGGGCACTGGAAGTCGCTGTACTCGACGATCGTGACGGGCGCCTCGCGCTTGCCCCACATGGGGTCCTTGCTCGAGATGGGGACGGGCGAATCGCTGTCGTCCCAGGTGCCGCCTGCGGACGGTCCCGCCGAGTTGTCGGCGGAGATGTCGCCGTTGTGGATGCGGCGCTGGTCGAAGCCCCACATGAGGGCGACGCCGGCGATGAAGCAGAGAATGAACCCGACGACGGCGACGCCCGTGCTGACGCTCGGGGTGCCCTCCGCGGCGTCCGACGGCGGCGCGTGCGGTTCGTTGCTTTCCTTGGACATGGAGCTCACCTTGGCAATGAGAATGAAAGACTGGTTTCGTGTGAATGACCGCGCCCCGCGCGGGAGCCCGCGCGCGGCGCAGTCGACTGGCGCCCTCCCCCGATGATGAAGAACAGCGAACGGCGCGCGGCCCGGCGGAGGGCCGGGGTGAAAAGGTGCTTGGCCGCGCGACCGCCTAGCCGCGCGGCGGCCGCTCGACGCGCAGGCCGGTGCCCTCGGGCAGACGGACGACGGGCGCGGGTCGAAGGCGGTGCACGTGGCTCGAGGGCGGGGCGACGATCGCTCGCTGGGGCGCGAGCGCGGGCTCGGGAGCCACGAGGCTGCGAGCCGGCAGGCGGCGGGCTGGCACGATCGACGCGTCGTCGAAGGTGTCGTCGGTTTCGCACGAGCTGACGCTCGCGCGGCGGATGGCGTCGCCCGGCGCCTCGAGGACGGGCGGCGGAGCGATGGCGCTCGCGCCACGATCGTCGCAGAAGGGCGCCGACGCCGCGTGGGCCGGACGCGCGAGCACGAACAGCGCGAGCGCAAGGCTCGCTGCGATCGCGGCGCGAAGGACCCGGGCAGCCATGGCGGCGGTACTTTGGATCGGCACCCCGCTCCTAAGCAAGCGAAGGGAAAGTCACGTGGTGGCGACGCGGACGTTTCCATACACGTTCGGCACCCGTCAACGGCTTGTGGCGTCGACCGCGCATATCGTCCGCCGCATCGTGTGGTCCGGGGACCAGCCGGCCGCTTCCGTGGTCCAAAGCCGAGCGCGAACGGACTCGAGGTCGTCGCGGGCGGCGGTGCGCCTGGCCGCCACGGCCGCGGCTTCGCTAACGGAATCGACCGGGAGCTTTGCCAGGGCGGTCCGCGCGAGCACCGCGGCGTCGCGCCCGAGGGCGGTCCACCATCCCGCGCGCCCGAGCGCACCCGCGAAGCGGCGCACTTCGCTTTCGCGCGGATCGTTCGAGCTGACCGAGGGAACGACGCCCGCGCGCGCGCTGATCACACGGAGGCCAGCGGCGCGTTCGGGGCGGTCCGCAGCCTCGAGCGTGAGCGCGACGACCCCGCGCGCATGGGCCCCGGAGAGCTCCCCGACGAGATCTTTCGCGCAATCGGGCGAACCGCTGACGAGCCAGGCGTGGGTCCTGTCGGCGCCCCACATGGCGAGGGGAAAGCGGGGTTCGCCGGCGCGCGCGGCGGGAACGTCACACGATACGGGCGGCCCGAACGCGAAGCCCGACGACGTCTCCCCTTCCGGCGCGTACGAGGCGACTTCGCTCGCGTCGACGACGGGCGCCACGCGCGACCCGAGCAGGAGCGGCGCGCCGCGACCGAGGGCTTCGAGCACGTTCGCGCGCGGCTCGCCGAGCACGAACGCGAAGCCACGGCGCCCAGCGTCGACGCGCGCGGGGCCATGGGCGGACTTGGCGCTGGCCGTCTCGGGAGAGCTGGCCGTCTCGGGAGAGACCAGGACGATGACCGGGACCGAGTGCGCTTCGCCCCATTGGAGGGCTCGTGCGGCGGTGCGTCCGTCGAGCCCCGCGACGACGAAGGCGGCGCCGTCGCCCACGAGCTCGTCGAGCGCCACTTCGGTGCGGTCTGCGCTCCCGGCGTCGTCGCGCGTGACGAGGCGCAGCCCGTCTTCGGGGCTCGGTTCGTCGAGGTCGGGTGCCGGCTCGAGGGCAGAGCAGGGCGCCGGGGCGTCGCCCGCGCCCGCATCCGTCGCAGCGACCGGCGCCGACGAGCGGACCCCGCGCGGCATGCCGAGGGCCCACATCACACCGCGAAGGACGTCCGCCGACTCGTCCCGCAGCGCCGGCGACTCGGTGGGCAGCAAGAGGCCCACCGTGCGTCCTTGCACGACGTTGAGCCCGCGGCGACTCGTCGCGAGCTCTCCGAGGTGCGTACCCGCATCGCCGGCGGACGAGATGACGCCCGGGTCGGTGTCGAGCAGGATGCGCGCGAGCTCGGCGTCGTCGCTCGTCGTCGCGATCTGGACGAGGCGCGCCGCGAGGATGCGCTCGATGTCGACCCCGTAGCCCAGGGTCGTGCGCCGGGCTCTCATGGCCTGCAGCGATCCGACGAGGACCTCCTTCGGCAGCCGCTCGACGAGCTCGGTCACGCGCTTGAGGGCATGGGCCTTGTCCTCCTCGGCGGTCGAGCGGAGCCACGCGTCCATGTAAGAAATGGCTTCGTAGTCTTCCGAGTCGCTGTGCATCGCGAGGGCGGCGAGCGCGAGCTCGTCTTCGAAGACCGATCGAACCGTCGGGTCGACGTTCTTGCCGACGAGGGGGCGCAGGAGCGACAGCGCGCCTGCCGGGTCGTCGTGCAGGCGAAGGCGGCGCGCGGCGGCGACGGTCCAGAGGTCGTGCGTGCTGCCTGGGGGCAGGTTGGCCGTGAGCGCGAGCTGCGCGTCGGCCGTCGCGTGGTCCCCTTCCCCCATCGCCACGAGGGCCAGCACGACCCGCGCGAACGGCACGCGGCCGTCCCCCGGGAAGCGGGAGAGGAAGCGCGCGAGGGCGGCCCGGCGCTCTATGGGGGTCGCGAGATCGGGGTCGGCCCAGGCCTCGCGGATCGACGAGAACGCCGCCGCGGCCTCGGGCGACGACGAGAGCGCAGCGACGGGCACGGGCTCGGCGCGCTGCCCGGCGCACGCACCCGAGACGCACGCGACGACGATGACGCACGCGCCCGCACGACCTGTCCGGCGCCGCGGCCCCATGCGATAGGATGATTACCACGCTCTCCGCGCACGCCCCCTCCCCGGAGCCGGACCGTCGAGCGCTCCTCGTGCAGAGAGCCTTCTCGCTGACGGGGATCGTCCCGCTCGGCGCTTTCTTGCTCCTTCACGTGGCGATCAACGCGCGCGCGCTTCACGGCCACGCCGCGTTCGTGGACGCAGCGCACGCGGTGCGGCAGATCCCGGCTCTCGCGATCGTCGAGGCCGCGGTCGTGTATGTGCCCCTCGCGATCCACGGAGCGATTGGCGCGTGGATGGTGGCGACGCGGCGGAACCTCGCGCGCCCGTCGCCATACCCCCGCGGCGTGGGCATCACCGTCAGGGCTACGGGCATCGTCGTCGCCGCATTTCTGGTGATGCACCTGCCGGAGCTTCGCTTCTATTCCCCGCGCGTCCACCTCGAGGGCGGCGAGCTGGCGACTCGCCTCGACGCCGACCTGTCTTCGCTCTCCTTCGGGGTTCCCTGGCGAGGCCTCGCCTACCTCTTGGGCACCGCGTGCGCGACATTCCACTTCGCCGCGGGGTGCTGGGGCGCTTTCGCGATGACCGAGCGAGCGAGGGCGAGCACCCGCCGCCGGCGATGGGCGGCATGGGTGCTCACCGCACTGGGTGCGCTGATGTGGCTCACCTTGGCCGACGTCGTCGTCTTTCGAGCGACGGGTGCCCCGCTCTTCGGAGAATCGCCGGAGCCCTCGTCGACCCGGCCGTGCCCGTAGTGCGCCGCCGTCGAGATGCGATCGGGGTTTTTGCTGTCATCCTGAGCGAAGCGAAGGACCCCATGCGACCGCGGTTTCCGTGGGGTCCTTCGGCCTTCGGCCTCAGGATGACAGTGCAGCGTTCGCGCTGTGGCGCAGCGGCCGGGGACGAGGCAATCTGGGGCGTATGACGCAGGCCGTAGCGCTTCCCCGCGTTGCCTTCGCGCGCCCCAAGCCGAACAAGTGGCTCGTGACTGTCTCGATCACGTTCGGGACGCTCATGGGCGCGATCGACACGTCGATCGTCGCCGTCGCGCTCCCGCACATGATGGGCACCCTCGGCGCCACGGTGCAGGAGATCACGTGGATCAGCACCGGGTACATCATCGCGAACGTCGTCGTCATGCCGCTGACGGCGTTCCTCGGGCGCCTCTTCGGTCAGAAGCGCGTCTACATGTCGTGCCTCGCGCTCTTTCTCGTCGGGTCGGTCCTATGCGGCACGTCGCGGACGCTGACGTCGTTGCTCATCTTCCGCGCGATCCAGGGGCTCGGGGCGGGCGCGCTGCAGCCGACCGAGCAGGCGATCCTGCGCCAGACGTTCTCGGCCAAAGAGGCGGGGATGGCGATGGCCCTCTTCGCGATGGCCGTCATGCTCGGCCCGGCCGTCGGACCGACGCTCGGCGGGTTCATCGTCGACAACTACTCGTGGCCGTGGATTTTCTACATCAACGTTCCCGTCGGCCTGCTCGGGCTGTCGATGGTGGCCGCCTTCGTCCACGAGGACGAGGAGATCGTGGCCAAGAACCGCGAGCTCGCCGAGAAGCAGCGCAAAAACATCGACTGGTGGGGCATCGGCCTGATGGTCGTCGGCCTCTGCTCTCTGCAGTACGTGCTCGAGGAGGGCGAGACGAAGGACTGGTTCAACTCGACGCTCATCACCGTCACGCTCGCCGTCGCCGTCGTCGTGATCGCCGCGTTCACGATCCGTGAGCTTACGTGCGAGGTGCCTGCGGTGAACATCCGGCTCTTCAAGGACCCGGTGTTTCTCTCGGGCACGATGATAAGTTCGCTGATGTTCGCGCTGCTGATGGCGACGATGTTCCTCTTGCCGCTCTTCATGCAGACGCTCCTCGGCTTCACGGCCACCGACGCCGGCTTCGCCTTGATGCCGCGCGTCTTCGTCATGATGGCGGCGATGCCCATCGTGGGGCGCATCTACAACATCGTGTCGCCACGGATCGTCATCGCCATCGGCGTGGTGCTCGTCGCCTGGGGCGCGTACGACATGAGCCACTTCACGCTCGATACGAGCCAGCACGGCGTCATCATGGCGCTCATCACGCAGGGGGTGGGCTTCGCCTGCCTGTTCGTGCCGCTCACCACGGTCTCGCTGTCGAGCATTCCGCGCCACCTGATGGCAGACGCCACGGGGCTCAATTCGCTCTTCCGTCAGGTCGGCGGGTCCATCGGCCTGGCGGTCGCCGCCACGATGCTCAGCCGCTTCGGCCAGCAGACGCGCACCGCCCTCATTTCGCACGTGACGGGAACGGACCCGGCGGCGGTGGCGCGTCTCCAGCAAGTGTCCGGCGCGCTCGCGGCGCGCGGGATGGACACGCTGAGCGCCCGTGAGATGGCGCTTCGTGCGATCGACGGATCGGTGACGAGGCAGGCAACCCTTATCTCGTTCGAGCGCGTCTTTTTGCTTGCCGGAGTGCTCTTCCTGCTCGTGCTGCCGCTGCTCGCCTTTCTCAAGGCGCCGAAGGTCGAGGACGCGGCGGGCGCGGGCGCGCAGCCGAAGCCCGACGTCCACGTCGAGATCTGACGCGAACGCAGGCGCGGGCGCGAACGCGAGCGCAGGCGCGGGCGCGGACGCAGGCGCGGGCGCGAACGCGAACGCAGGCGCGGACGCATGCGCGC
>PLIR01000219.1 GCA_003139415.1 Myxococcales bacterium
TCGTCGGGAATCGGGGGACGGTTCCGACGTAGGGGCCTGGGCCGGCATTCAGCCCACAGCTTTACTCATGCAGCGCGCGCCGGAAAGGGCCGAGCTCGAACGAGTTTAGGTCGCGTTCGCTTGATCTACCTGACGAGCTCGACGGGCTGGAGTGATATGCAGGATGGTCATGCTGAGGACGCTGCACTCCGTTGGGGCTCACGTCCTCCTCGATCTCTACGGCATCCCTGCCGCGCGGCTCGATGATCCGGACCACCTCCGCGCNNCGTCATCCTGGCCGAGAGCCACCTGGCCGTGCACACGTGGCCCGAGCTGGGATTCGCTGCGGTCGACGTCTTCACATGCGGCCCGCCCTCCGTGGCGGACGGCGTGGCCGACGCCGTCGTGAGGTTGCTCGCGCCGACGAGGTGCGACAAGAAGAGCATCGCGCGCGGGCAACCGGCGCCATGACCCTCCGTGAAGTGAGCTGCCCGGGCTGCGGGGCCCCCCGCCGGATCGCAAACCCGGCCACGATGATGTTCGTGTGCGCGTACTGCGGAAGCCCGGTGTACTGGGACGCGGAGCAGGTGCGCTCGATCGGGACGAAGGCGGCGCTGACGGAGGGGTTTACACGGCTCTACCGCGACGCGAGAGGGAGCCTCCGCGGCAAGCGCTTCGAGACGCTCGGACGTGTGCGCTACGACTTCGGCCGCGGCTTCTGGGACGAGTGGTACCTCCGGTGCGACGACGGCACGACCGCCTGGCTGACCGAAGACAACCACGAGCTTTGTCTGGAGTGGCGCGTGAACGAGTTCCCGCCGCCGGACAACGGGTTCGCGCGCNNTCACGTTCCGCGGCCTCGAGTTCGTCGTCGAGGAGCGAGGCGAGGCCCAGTGCATCGGCGCCGAAGGGGAGCTGCCCTTCGTGGTCAGCTTCGGTGAGCGCTACAGGTACATCGACGGCTCGAGCCCGGACGGCAAGCACTCGCTCGGCATCGAATATGACGCTGGCCCGGGCGCGGTCTTCCTCGGCGACTGGCTCGCGCACGGGGAGCTCACGCTCGACGATGAAGGCGAGGACTGGACGTGAACGAGCCCGTCGGACGCATCCGCCCCNNCGCTCGTCCCTCGCACCGTGAGGTGCACGGCGTGCGGCGGCACGCTCACGCAGCGGTCCGATGCCCTGCGGTTCGTCGTCTGCCGCTACTGTGGCGCGCACCTCGAGCTGGGCGACGTCGAGGCGCGCGTCCTCGCCAAGGGGGAACGGAACAGGCCGGGCTTCGCCTACGAGATCGACCACGCCTTCGTCTGGGAAGGCGTTCGCTACGTCGTGGCGGCTCGCATGGTCTTCACTCAGGAAGACGACGGCGAGGTGAGCGAGACGGTCGAGTACCTCCTGTGGAGCCCGCGACGGGGCACGCTGTACCTCGACTACGACGATGGGCGCTGGCTGCTCTCGTGGATGGTGCACGTCATGCCCCGCTGCGACGACGCGTTCTCGCTCGCCGAAGGCGCTCACGTGAACACCCACGATGGTCAGGGCTGGACGCTCGAGGAGGTGGGCACGAGCCGCCTCGCGTACATCGACGGTTCGCTTCCGTGGGTCGCGCGCGTCGGTGACACCGTCGGCTACGCGACGTTCCGGGCCGCGGCGGACCGAGNNCAAGGGGTACGAGGTCGAGCGTGACCACGGGGAGATCGAGTTCTGCCTGTTTCGCGCCGTCTCGCGACAGGAGCTCGATGTCGCCTCGGGCAAGCCGAAGGAACCCGACACCGCGGCCGCCAAGCCGCGGGAGCACGGCGGCCCCGCACCTTCACTCGATGAAGACCTCGAGGGCATCCTGCCGCGCGACGACACCGCCGCGACCCGGCGCTGGCTGCTCTGGATGAGCGGCGCGGCCGCCTGCTTCTGCCTCTTGAACCTCGGCGTCGCGGCTCACGCGTCGAGCTCCGCGGTCCAAGTCCTCGACCGCACGATCCCCCCCGGCTTCAAACCGCCGCCGCCCCCTCCCCCGCCGGCGGTCGAGAAAGACGAACCCGACGACCCGCTGGAGCCCGTCGAGCCTCCCGACAATTCGCCGCCGGAGCCCGAGGAGGTCCCAGTCGTCGGCGGCGTGGAGCTCCCGACCGGTTCGTTCAGGCTCGAGAAGGACACCTTCCTGCGGATCGAGTTCTCGGCCCCAGCCCTGATGAACAGCTGGGCGTCGGTCGACGTCGCCGTGGTCCAAGGCGACGACGACGCGACGCACATCATGGACGCCGAGCTCACGCGCTACAGCGACGACGACCCTGACGAGAGCACGGTCAGCGACACGCTCGACGCGTGGATCGACGACCCCGGGAGTTATCATCTCGTCGTGCGCCTCCTCGGGGCGCGCGGCACCAGCGAGACCGGCGGAGACATCCCCGTCCCCGTCCGCATCCAGGCGTGGGCGATGCCGAGGCTGCCGTTGCCTTTCTATCTGATGGCGATCGCTTCGGGGGTCATGGCCGTGGTGCTGTTCGTCGTGTCGAGGGTCACGGGCCGCCGCCGGACGCCCGCAGAGAAAGAGGAGGACGACGAATGAGCCGCACCGCCCGCGCCGTCGTCTCGGTCGCCGTCGTCGGGGCCCTCACCGGCGGGACGGTGCTCGCCCACACCGGCGGCATCCAGAGCCGCTTCGCCGAACAACCGGACGATCCCGTCAGCATTCGCCACGAGAGCGTCGACGGGCACGGCTTCTTCGGGTCCTGGACGGGGCGCTCGCACTGGGGCGGGGGGATGCACGGAGGAAAGTGACCACTCTGGCGAAGCCGCGCGGGCGTGTCCTGCTTCTCTTCTCCGTCTTCGTCGTCGCGGCCTGCGGCCTCGCGTACGAGCTCGTCGCCGGGACGCTGTCGTCGTACCTCCTCGGGGACGCCACCACTCAGTTCTCGCTGACGATCGGCGTCTTCCTCTGCGCGATGGGGGCAGGGTCGTGGCTCGCGCGCTTCGTGAAGTCGGACCTGCTGGTCCGCTTCGTCGAGCTCGAGGTGGCAGTCGGCGTGCTCGGCGGCGCGTCGTCCATCGCACTCTTTGCCGTGAGCGCGTGGGCCGAGCCCACCTTCCCGGTCTTCTTCTATCTCCTCCTGTCGGTGCTGGGCGCGTTCGTGGGCGTCGAGGTGCCGCTCATCGTGCGGATCGTCAAGCACGAAGGGGGCTTCAGCGAAGCGCTCAGCGACGTGCTCGCGCTCGACTACCTCGGTGCGCTCGGGGGCTCGATCCTCTTCCCGCTCTTCGTCTTGCCGGTCCTCGGCCTCAGTCGCGCCGCGGTGGTCTTCGGCTTGCTCAACCTGGGCGTCGCGGCCCTCGCGTTGCCGCTCGTCGAAGCGAAGGCCCGCCGGCGCCTCGGGGTGCTCGTGGGGGTGGGGGTCATGAGCCTCGCGGCGCTTCTCCTGGTTTCGCCCCGGCTCGTCGGATTCCTCGAGGATGCCCTCTACGAAGACCACCTCATTTACGCCAAGAGCACCCGCTACCAGCGCATCGTCGTGACGCGCTGGCACGACGACCTGCGCCTCTACCTCGACGGCCACCTGCAGTTTTCATCGATCGACGAGGCGCGCTACCACGAGGCGCTCGTGGTGCCGGCGATGGAGGCGGCCGTTCACCCGCGATCGGTGCTGGTGCTCGGCGGCGGGGACGGGCTCGCGGTGCGGGAGATCCTCAAGTACCCGATGGTCGAGAAGATCCTCCTCGTCGACCTCGATCCCGACATGACCGAGCTCGGACGCACCCGCCGAGACTTCGTGCGCCTCAACGAGGGCTCGCTCGCGTCGCCGAAGGTGTCGATCGTGAACGCCGACGCCATGCAGCACCTGCGCGAGGACGACGCCTTCTACGACGTCATTCTGGTCGATCTGCCCGATCCGGACAGCGAGGTCCTCGCGAAGCTCTACTCCACCGCCTTCTACGCGCTCGCGGAGAAGCGTCTCGCGCTCCATGGCGTGCTCGTGACGCAGGCGACCTCGCCTTTCTACTCGCGCGAGGCGTTCTGGAGCATCGTCCGTACGCTGCAAGCGGCCGTCCCGGCGGGGCTCCCCGGCGTGCTCCATGTCGCCGCGTACCACGAGAGCGTTCCGTCGTTCGGCGAATGGGGCTTCGCGCTCGCCTCGCACGACACCCTGGACACGAAGGCGCTCGCGCCGCACGTGCCGACGCGGTACCTGACACCCGAGACGCTCCAGGCGATGTTCGTATTCGGCAAGGACATGACCGCGCCGGCAGCCGTACGGATCAACCGGCTCGATGACCCGGTGCTCTTCCGGTACCACCGCGATGGATGGCGTCAGTTCAACGAGTGAATGGATGCCGACCGTGAGGCGCACTTTCGCGTACGCTGTTGGCTGATGCCCGTGAAGCGCGCTCGATGGGCCGCTCGCCTCTGCGCCGCATTGGCGTGCGCTGGCTGTCACTCGTCCGCGAACGAGAGTGGCGGCGGCGGCGGCGACGCGCAGGACGTCGACGTGAACATCCTTCCGCCGGTGTACGACGCCACCGTGTGCGTCGAGGAGGCCGGCGCGTTCACGTGCGTCGGCACCTCGTGGGCGGCCTGCCCGGCGACCGCGGAGTCGTACGCGGCGTGCGACGACACGGTACCGACGTGCGTCGGCTGCTTCCAGGACGCTGCCTACGACTGCGTGTGCCAAGCGACCGGACAGCTCACGAGCGATGGTGGCCCCGTCCTCGCGTGGTCGTGCCTCGGAACGCAATACTCCTGCAGCGGGGTCCAAAACCGCGACGCGGCCCCCTTCCCCTCTCCCGGCGATTCGTCGGCCGACGACGCTGGCGACGCCGACGACGCCTTGGTCGGNNCTACCTGCGCATCGCGGACGACGAGTGCGCGTTCATCGAGGCCCACACCTCGCACGCGCTGCCCAAGCTCATGGCCGCTCTCGCGGCGCAGGGCAAGCGCCCCGAGCAGGTGCGCTGGATCGTGGTCACCCACGCGCACCTCGATCACGCAGCGGGTGCATCGGCCCTCGTCGCGGCGTGCCCAAACGCGACGCTGCTCGCGCACCCGCGCGCCGCGAAGCACCTGATCCAGCCGGGGAAGCTCATCGCGAGTGCGACCGCCGTGTACGGCGCGGAGCGGTTCCGTGAGCTCTATGGATCGATCGCGCCCGTAGCTGCAGAGCGCGTGCGAGCGCTGGACGACGGCGAGAGCTTCCCGCTCGGCGACGCAACGCTCACCGTCCATCACACGGCGGGCCACGCGAACCACCACTTCGTCGTCGACGACCCGGCGCTCGACACCGTGTACACGGGCGACACCTTCGGCCTCGTGTATCCGGCCCTGCAGGCGCGCGGACGATTCGCGATCCCTTCGACCAGCCCCACGAATTTCGACGCGGCGCTCGCGCTGAAGAGCATCGACAAGGTCCTGTCGCTCGGCCGCAAATGGGTGGCGCTCACTCACTTCGACGCCTACGAAGACGCGACGGCGATCGCGACCCAGCTCGCGCGGTTCATCGATCGCGCGGGCACCTGGGTCGCCGACGCGGCGCGCGGCGCGGAGACCCAGGCCGAGCTCGTCGCGCGCTTCGAGAGCGCGTGGCGCAAGGCCATCTCCGAGGAGGCACCATGGTTCGGTGTCGCCGAGAAGAAGCTGCTGGAGCTCGACGTCGACCTCAACGCGCAGGGCCTCGCCGTGGCGGTCGAAGCGAAGCGGCGAGGACCGCGCGAGCGGGTGGGCTAAGGCGTTCCGACCGGGCAAGCGGAAGGTCTGCGAGGCAGGCAGGCAGGCATCGGATACTCGCTTGGCGCGCGGGTGGCCAGTCGCGATTCAACCCGCTGTCGGGTTCGTACACCCAGGAAGTCGATGTCCGAAGCTTCGGATGTCGGGCTCCTACACGAACGACTCGATATCTGAAGCTTCGGATGTCGGGTCCCTGCACCTAGGAAGTCCATCTCCGAA
>PLIR01000348.1 GCA_003139415.1 Myxococcales bacterium
CTCATCGCGGGCGGCGTCGACGCGCTCCTCGTCGAGACGTTCCGGCAGACGCCGGAGCTGCGGGTCGCCGTCGAAGCCGCGGTCGAAGCCGCCGAGGGGCGCATCCCCGTCATCGCGAGCGCCTCGCTCGACGACGGCGGTCGGATGGCTGAAGGGACCGAGGCGGACGAGATCGCGCGGCTCGCCAAGGAGTGGGGCGCGAGCCTCGTGGGGGTCAACTGCTCGGACGGGCCGATGGGCGTCCTCGCCGCGGCCACGAAGATGGTCCCGGTCGGGCTTCCGGTGCTGGCGTCGCCCAACGCGGGGCTGCCGCGCCGTGTCGACGAGCGAACGGTCTACGTGGCGACTCCGGAGTACTTCGGTGTCTATGCGCAGCGCATGCTCCGCGTCGGCGTCCGGCTCGTGGGCGGCTGCTGCGGAACGACGCCGGAGCACATCCGACGCATCGCGGGCGCGGCCCGGATGGCCGGCCCAGCGGTCAACGAGGCCCGGAGCGAGGACGAAAGTGCCCGGACCGAGGGGTCCATTGTCCCGCAAGTTTTCCCGGGTGCGCTCGAGCCCAGGCCTCTCATCGAGCGCAGCGGCCTGGCCGCCAAGATCGCGCGCGGACGCTTCGTGGTCTCCGTCGAGGTCAACCCCCCCGTCGGGCTCGATCCGGCGCGTGCGGTCGCGGCGGCCAAGATGCTCAAACAGGGCGGCGTCGATGTGGTGAACATCCCCGACGGCGCACGCGCGCAGGCGCGGATGAGCAATGTCGCCATCGCCGCGCGCGTCCAGAGCGAGGCCGATATCGAGACGATCCTGCACGTGTGTGGTCGCGACCGGAACCTGCTCGGCACGCTGTCGCACCTCATCGGGGCGCACGTCCTGGGGGTGCGCAACCTCGTCATCATCACGGGCGACCCGCCGAAGATGGGTGACTTCCCGGACGCGACCGCCGTCTACGACCTCGACTCGATCGGCATCCTGAAGCTGGCCGCGCGCCTCAACCAGGGCATCGACCCGGGCGGCAAGCCGCTCGGTGCGACGACCAGCTTTCTCCTGGCGACCGGCGCGGAGCCCGCAGCGCTCAACTACCCTCGCGAGCTCGCGCGCCTTCGCGACAAGAAGGCCGCCGGTGCCGAGATCGTGATGACCCAGCCGGTCTACTCGCCCGAGCTGCTGGAGCGGTTTTTGGACGACGTGGCACCCCTCGGGATGCCCGTGCTCGTCGGACTGCTGCCGCTGGCGAGTTACCGCAACGCCGAGTTTCTCCACAACGAGGTTCCGGGCATGCAGGTGCCCGAGGCGATCCGCGAGCGGATGCGCAAAGCGGGGACCGGGCCGGCGGCGCGCAAGGAAGGCGTCACGATCGCACGAGAGATGCTCGCGGCCGTGCGCAGCCGCGTCGCCGGTGCGTACATCATGCCGCCGTTCGAGCGGCACGAGCTGGCGCTCGAGGTGATCGACGGCTTCTTGGATGCCGGCTGACAGCGCAGGCGCGACGCGACGAACGGCGCTCGCGGTTGCGCTGGCCGTCGCCGGATCGCCGGCCGCTTGCCGCAAGACCCAGGACGTCCCCGTCGCCGTGGACGCCGGGTCGAACGCGCCCGCCGCCGACGCCGGCGTCGTGCAGTCTGCCTCCGCGGTGGTCGGCCCACGCTGCCGCCCGGAGGACACATCGGTCGCGATGGACGAGGCGCGCGGGGCGGATGTCGAGATCGGCGACGCCGTGCCGACTGCGAACGCCTACGCGCTCGGTGCCGTCCACCGCACGGCCCAGGGTCGCGTCGCCGCCGTGATGCAGATCTCGAGGGCGCTCGACACGGGGTCATCGCCGGACGCATCGGGGGAGCCCGCACGCTGGCTCGACCTCGCGCCGACGCTCGGGGACGCTCCGCCTCCGCTCTTGGTCCCTCGCCCGGGCTCGCCCGGCGCAGACCTCGTGGCCGCGGCGTACCTGCGCGGGGGCGGGGGCATCGATCGCGGGGCCGCGCGCAACCTCGCGCTCTACGCCATTTCTTCGGCGTCGTGGGCAGGCGCTCCGCCGCAGCCGTTTCTGATCGTGCCGCAACAGCACGACGACTCGCTGGCGTTCGATCTGGCGTTCGCTGGATCTTCGGGGGTCGTGGTCTGGGACGAGGGGGCCGCACCTTCGCGCGGCGTCATCCGCGCTCTCGCGCTCGAGGGCGAAGCCGGACTCGCGGTCGCGCATGACATCTCGCCGCCGGAGTCCGACGCCGAGCTCCCGAAGATCGAGCCCGACGGTTCGGGCTTCGTCGCGATGTGGATCGCGCGGCGACCCGAGCCAACCCGCCCCTTTGACGCGGCGGAGCCGGAGGTGCCGGGTGAGACGCGATCGTTCGGGTGGCTCGAGAGCGTGCGCCTCGATGCGCGGGGCGCCGTGGCGGGGCCCGTGCGCGCCCTCACTGCGGCCTCCGGTCACGTGTCCGCGTACGACGTCGTTGCCATTGCCTCGCCCGAGCACGCACTCGTCGTCGTCGCCCGCGACGACGGTGAGTCGGTCGATGGATCCGGCGGCGCGCTCGTGCGGGTGCGGATCGTGGACGACCTCCCCGAGTCTCCCGTCGAGTACCAGAGCGATGGCCTCGGGCGGGGAGCGCCGGCGTTCGTCGAAGGCTCGGGCTCGTTTCTGGCCTGGGTGGGGCCGGCCGAGCAAGCGCGGCTCCTGTCGCTCGATCGATCGGGCGCGCCCCTCGGCCCGCCGAGCGCGGAGGACACGTTGAACGACGCCCGCCCCTTGCGCGTGCTGGGGGGGCCGGCCACGGCTGGCGCCTCGGCCCGCTTGCTTGTCGCCGCCTCCACCGGCACCGGCGCCGCGCTTCGCGTGGTCGTCTGCCGGCGGCCCTAGCCACCAGCGGCAAGCGGCCGCCTTCGCGCGCGCTTCCGTCGGCGCTGCCTTTGGACTACGCTGCCGCGCGTGGCAGTCGCCCCGCGACACCGTCGCTCCTTTGCCTCGCGGACACCGCGGAAAGGGTGCGCGGCGCGGGCCCATAGCTCAATCGGTCAGAGCCCCCGGCTCATAACCGGGTTGTTCCTGGTTCGAACCCAGGTGGGCCCACTTCGCCTATCGTCCCAACGTGCGCTATGTACGCACGTAGCCCGTCTTTTTCTTCGTCCCGGAGTCACGCATTGAGCATCCAAGACCAGATTCGCGCGCTCGAAAAACTCGCTCAGATCGACGCAGAACTGAAGGACCTCCAGGAGCAGCTGTCCCAGGAGCGCGCGACCCTGGCCGGTCTAAAGTCCGGCATCTCCAAGTTGGACGAAAAGCTGGCCACGGACCGCAGCGCCCTCGCCGCCATGGACAAGACGCGGGGCGAGCTGATTCAGGACGTTCGCAACATGAGCCAACAGCTCGACCATTCGCGCGAGAAGCTCTCGCGGTCTCGCACGGAGCGCGAGTCGAACGCGGCCCAGCGCGAACTCGAGGAGCTCCGAAAGCTCGTGCGTGATCGCGAAGACGAGATCGGCAAGCTCAGCGCCGATGGAGAGACGGCGCGTCTGGCGATCGAGGCGACCGAGGCCGACCACGGCAAGCTCACCGCCGACCTGGCCGCCCGCGAGGGCGATATCAGCTCGAAGGTGGGCGAGGTGTCGGTCAAAGAGGCCGCCAAGCGCGCGGAGCGCGAGGGCGCCGTCAAGGCGTTGCCTGCGCAACTTTACCGCCGCTACGACATGATCCGGTCGAAGCGTGGGACGGCGTTGGCCCAGACGCGCGATGGGACATGCCAGGCCTGTCACATGGCGCTGCCCCCCCAGCTCTTCCACCGTCTACGGCGCGAGCCCATCCTCGAACAATGTCCGTCGTGTAACCGGATCATTTACTTCGTAGCGCCCGGCGACGCCGCAGCCTCCGCCTCGCCCGAACGGAGCTAGAGCGGTTCGCAATCCCTTTCCTGCTTCGCAAGAGCTCCCGACTTTGGGTAGTCTGGTAGGGCCGCCGGCTCCATGAAGATCTGCCCCCAGTGCCAACGAACGTTCCCGAACGACGCGGGCTTCTGTCCGGTCGACGGGACCGCCCTCACGGGGGCGAGTCTCGTACCCATCGCCCCAAGCTCGGACGACCCGCGCATCGGCACGCGCCTCGTCGGTAGGTACGAGCTGCGACGCGTCGTCGCCGACGGCGGCATGGGCCGCGTGTACGAGGGCATCGACAAGCAGACGGACTCGCGGGTCGCCGTCAA
Organism: Myxococcales bacterium; assembly: GCA_003139415.1. Lineage (GTDB taxonomy): Bacteria > Myxococcota_A > Polyangia > Polyangiales > Polyangiaceae > Palsa-1150. Next base: position 4,188 of record PLIR01000348.1, read on the forward strand.
GATTCTCCACGCCGACGTCGCGAAAGACGAGATCGCGCTCGAGCGCTTCAAGCGCGAGTACGAGATCAACGCGTCGCTGCCGCACGAGCACATCGTCAAGGTCCTCGACTTCCAGCGGGACCCGGTGGGCGACACGTGGCTCCTCGTCATGGAGTTTCTCGACGGCGAAGAGTTGCGCTACGCGCTCAAGCGAGAGAAGACCCTGCCCCCGGAGCGCATCGTCCGGATGATGTCGCAGGTCGCCATCGGCCTCGACGAAGCGCATGCCCGCAGCTTCATCCATCGCGACCTCAAGCCCGACAACGTCTTTCTCGTGGGCTCCCGCGAGGGCGACGCCGTCAAGCTGCTCGACTTCGGCAGCGCCAAGGACACCGGCAACAGCAAGCAGAAGAAGCTGACGGTCCTCGGCACCACGATCGGCAGCCCGTACTACATGGCCCCGGAACAGGCGCAGGGCCTCGAGACGATCGATCCGCGGGCCGACGTGTTCGCGCTCGGCGCCGTCGTCTACGAGTGCCTCACCGGCGAAGTGCCCTTCGGTGGCACCAACGGCCCCTCGATCCTGCTCGCCATCCTCACGAAGGACCCGGTGCCCCCAACGGTCAAGGCGGGTCCGGGCGCCAAGTACCCCGTCGCGGCAGGCATGGACGACGTCATCGAGCTCGCACTCGCCAAGAACCCCGCCATCCGCACGAAGTCCGTCGGCATCCTGGCCGACTCGATCGGTCACGCGTACGGGCTCTCCGGCGACCATCTGGTGTGGGCGGCGACGCCGCAGGCGCAGCTCGCGGAGCAAATCGCCGAGGGCCTGGCCAAAAAGGCGTCGCAGGTGTCGACGCTGGGCGTCTCGGCGGATCCGTTTGCCGCGCCGGGCGCCGGCTCGGTCGAGGCAACGGCGGCGGCCGACGACATGGCCAGGGCGTTCGGCGCCATCCGGGACGCCGACATGGGGACGCCAGGTTTGCCCACCTCGGGCAAGCCCTGGCTCGTACCCCTCATCGTCGGCGTGCTCGCGCTGCTCGTCGGCGGCGTCGTCACGCTGTCTGTGATGATGAAGTAGTCCCGGCGACCGGTTCGCCGGTGTAGCCTCCGCGGCCCGATGACGGCGACGACACCCCGGATCGATCGCGCAGCGCGGTGGGTCACCGTCGTCGCCAGCGTATGGTTCGCCTTCACGGCCGGCTGGGGGATGTTCGGCATCCCGGGCGCGGGGCACATCGGCGCGGGCAGCGCTGGCAACGTGATGGCGGCCGAGCAGATGCTCCGGTGGAAGACCCTCTATCCGATGTGGTGGTGGTACGAGCCGAACCGACCGGGTTACGGCGAGGCTCTCTGCCATCACCCCTTCGGCCAGTACTGGATCCCCGCTGTCTTTCTCTGGATCTTCGGACATCGCGATTTCGTCGTGCACCTGCCGGGGTTTCTCATGAGCGCGGCGATCCCGCCCCTCCTCTACGGGATCGCCAAAGAGCGCTGGGGCGCCGCGGCGGGGGCGGTGGCTGCGGCGGCGTACGTCGTCGTCCCGATCGCAGTCGGGTTCTCCAGCTACTGGAACCTCGAGACCATCTGCATCTTCGGAACGTTGCTCTTCTTCTGGGGCCACTCGCGTCACGTGACGACGGGAAGGGACCGCTTTCTCTGCGCGAGCCTCGCCGGCTTGGCCGTGGCGTGCTCCGGGGACTGGGTCGGCTACTTGCTGGTCGCGCCAACGCTGGCGTGGTGCTTCCTCCGTGCTTTCGTCTTGCCGCCTCGGGCGAGTCCGTTCGTGCCGTTCGATCGGTACGCGCGGTGGTGGGCGCTCTCGGTGGCGGTCATGGCCTCGACGCTCTTGCTGTGGCTCGGGATGTTCCACCACGCGAACCACCTCGGCGAGTGGGTCGGGTCGGGGGACGCACGGAGCGGCGGTGAAGGCACCCCGCTCAGCGCCGTCCTCGAGTCCCGAAAGGCGTGGATCGAGTTCAGCTTCACTCCGATCGCGATCGCGATCGGCAAGCTCGCCGCCCCGATCGGGCCTCTGCGGCTCGCGTTCACGCGGCGTGACGAGGACACGTACGCGCCGAGCCTGCTCTTCGGCGCCGTCGCGCAGTACCTCGGCTTCGCCGAGGGCGCCGACGTGCACATCTTCTGGCCTCATTACTTCGCGCCTTACTTCGCGCTCGCGCTGGCCCAGCTCGTCGTGACGCTCGGCGCGGGCGTGCGCCTGATGGCGGGACGGCTGTCGGCCCGGCGCGCGCCCGCGATCTCGGCGGGCGTCGTCCTCGCCGTGGGGCTCGCGCCGACGGTCGCGATGGCCCACGACGGCGTCCAGTCCCTCTGGGTGTGGCGACGCACCGGCGGCCGCTACGACGACCACGGGGCGTTCGTCCGCAGCCAGATCGACGAGCTTTACCCGCTGCGGGCCGTCGCCCGCCGG
>PLIR01000001.1 GCA_003139415.1 Myxococcales bacterium
TCGGCGCGGTAGCCGTCGAAGAAGTGCTCGGCGTCGTAGATGACGCGCTTGCCTCGTGCGACGAGGAACGCGACCGAATCGGCGATCATGCGCAGGTTCTCCTCGCGATCGACCCGGACCACCTTCCCGAGGTGCAGGGCCCACGTCTTACCGACGAGCACGACGACCGGGGCGAAGCACCCGGCCAGGACCCGCAGTCCCGGGTCTTGCTCGGCACGGGAGTCCCGCCGGCGGGTCATCCCGAAGGCCGCGATGTCGGCGTGCTCGAAGCGCTCGGACGCGAGCAGCGCGAAGAGCTCGAGCTCCTTCGGGTTCGATTCGGCGAACCCGGCCTCGATCACGTCGATCCCGAGCTCGTCGAGGCGGTGGGCGACGCGGAGCTTCTCCTGCGCCGAGAGCGACATGCCCTCCCCCTGCATGCCGTCGCGGAGCGTGGTGTCGAAGAGTTGGATCGCGGTCATGTTCGGCTGGTCCTTTCGGTGAGGTGGCGTGCGAATTCGAGCGCGGTCAGCGACGCGCGCCGACCGCCTCCGTAATTCGCTCGCGCCCGAAGGCCATCACGCCGCCTTCGTCGTCACCTTGACGACGTCGATCCATTCCAGGTAGCGCGGGTCGCGACCGTGGAGCGCGTCGTCGAAGACGCGCTGGAGCTCGTGCGTGATCGGCCCGGGCTCGCCGGTCCCGATCATGTGGTCGTCGATCTCCCGCACCGGAACGAGCTCGGCCGCGGTGCCGGACAGGAACACCTCGTCGGCGAGGTAGAGCTCGGCGCGCGCGAGGTCGCGCTCGATCACCGAGTACTTGAGGTCGCGGGCGATCTGGATGATCGACTTGCGATTGATCCCGTCGAGGATCCCCGCCGTCTGCGGCGGGGTCAGGATCTCGCCCTCGCGGACGACGTAGATGTTCTCCCCGGAGCCCTCGCACACGAACCCGCGCGCGTCGAGCAGGATCGCCTCCTGATAGCCGGCCTTCGATGCCTCGACCTTGGCCAGGACACTGTTCAGGTATTGCCCGGAGGCTTTCGCGTGGGGGATCAACGAGTCGTGGGAGATCCGCCGCCAGCTCGAGACCTTCGCGCGGATGCCCTGCCGCTTGCTCTCCTCGCCCAGGTAGGCACCCCACGGCCAGACCGCAATCGCAACCTCGACCGGGCAGTCGAGCGGGTACAGGCCGAGCTGACCGAAGCCCCGGAAGGCAATCGGACGGATGTAGCACTCCGACAGCCCGTTCGCGGCAATCAGGTCGTGCGTCGCCTGGCGCAGCTCCTCGAGGGTGTAGGGGATCGGCATGTAGTAGAGCTCGGCGGACTTCAGCAGCCGCGCGAGGTGATCCCGGTGGCGGAAGATCGCCGGTCCGTGCTGGGTGTCATAGGCGCGGATGCCCTCGAACACCCCGGTGCCGTAGTGCAGACCGTGGGTGAGTACGTGTACCTTCGCGTCCTCCCAGGCAGTGAGCTCCCCGTTCTGCCAGATGAGGTCGACTTGGTCCACGTGAGGCTCCTTGCTACAGATGTTGGAGGACGGCGTCGGTGGCATCGCGCGTCGTGGCGGTGCCCCCGAGGTCGCTTGTGCGCAGCCCCTCGGCCAGCGCGCGATCGACGGCCGATTCTATCGCCGCCGCCTCCGATTCCAAAGCGAGTCCGTGCCGGAGCATCAGCGCCGCCGAGAGGAACATCGCCAGCGGGTTGGCAAGGCCCTTTCCAGCGATGTCGGGCGCGGAGCCGTGCACCGGCTCGTAGAGCGCCTTGCGCTTGCCGGTCCTCGGATCGAGATCGCCGAGCGAGGCCGACGGCAGCATCCCCATCGAGCCCGCCAGCACCGACGCCTCGTCGGTCAGGATGTCGCCGAACATGTTCTCCGTGACGATCACGTCGAACGAGCGCGGCGCCGTGATGAGCCGCATCGCGCACGAGTCGACCAGCTGATGCTCCAGCTTCACCGACGGCTCCGACGCCCCCACTTCGTTCGCAATCTCCCGCCAGAGACGCGACGACTCGAGCACGTTCGCCTTGTCGACCGACGTCACGAGCTTTCGTCGCCCGAGGGCCAGCCGGAACGCGAGCTTCACGACGCGCCGTACCTCTTCATCCGTGTACTCCAGCGTGTCGACCGCGCGCGTCCGCTCGCCGACCTTCTCGCGCAGCCGGGGCTTGCCGAAGTAGAGACCGCCCGTAAGCTCGCGGATGAAAAGGATATCCACCCCCTCGAGCCGGTCGGCCTTCACCGGCGACGACGCCACCAGCATCGGGTGCACCCGCACCGGCCGCAGATTCGCGAAGAGACCCAGCCCGCGGCGGATCGCCAGCAGCCCCTGCTCTGGCCGCACCTTCGCCTTGGGATCGTCCCACTTCGGCCCGCCGACCGCGCCGAGCAGCACCGCGTCCGCCTTCTCGCACGCCGCCAGCGTCTCGGGCGGCAGCGGGTTGCCCGTCGTGTCGATCGCGATACCGCCGATGGGATGCGACGTGAAATGAAAGCTGTGCCCGAACCGCTTCGCGACGTGCTCGAGCACCGTTCGCGCCTCGCCCACCACCTCCGGCCCGATGCCGTCACCCGGCAAAAGGACGATGTTCGCCGTCTTCATCAGGCCGCGCCTTTCTCCACCGCGCCCGCCCGTGCCTCGGCGAGCCCATATTCGATGCCGTCCGCCAGCGCGAGCCACGAGGCCTCGAGCACGTTCGACGACGCCCCCACCGTCGACCAGCGCGCCTCGCCGTAGCTCGAGTCGATCATCACCCGCACGATCGCGTCCGTGCCGTTGACGCTGTCGAGGATCCGGACCTTGTAGTCCTCGAGCCGGATCCCGTTCACCCCCGGGTACGCCGCCACCAGCGCCTTGCGAAGCGCCGCGTCGAGCGCGCCGACGGGCCCATTGCCCTCGGCCGCCGTGTGCACCACCTCGCCCCGCACGCGCAGCTTGATCGTCGCCTCCGAGAAGGCCTCTTGCCCCTCGCGCTGGCCGACGATCACCTTGTACTCGACGAGCTGGAACGGCGCGACGTACGACGGCGACTCGCGCCGCATCATGAGCGCCACCGACGCCTCGGCCGCCTCGAACGCGAAGCCCCTCGCCTCGCGCTCCTTCAGCCCGCGCAGGACGGCCGACTCGGCACCCGCCTCGAGCTCCACGTCGTACTCCTCGGCCTTGGAGAGCACGTTGCCGCGCCCCGAGAGCTCGCTCACGACGACGCGCGTGCGGTTGCCGACGAGCGCCGGATCGATGTGCTCGTACGCCCGCGGGTGACGGCGGATCGCCGCGACGTGCACGCCGCCCTTGTGCGCGAACGCGCTGCGCCCGACGTACGCGGCGTGCGGATCGGGCGCGAGGTTCGCGATGTCGGCGACCTGCCAGGCGACGTGGGTGAACTCCTCGAGCGCGCCCGCGCGAAGACACCGAATCCCCATCTTGAGCTCGAGGTTCGGGATGATCGAGCAGAGGTTCGCGTTTCCGCACCGCTCGCCGTAGCCGTTGATCGTGCCTTGAACGAGCGAGGCGCCCGCGCGCACCGCCGCGATCGAGTTGGCCACGCCGCAGCCCGTGTCGTCGTGCGCGTGGATGCCGACGGGGACGCGCCGCATGGCCGCGACCACGCTCGCCACCTGCTCCTCGACCTCCCAGGGCAGCGCACCGCCGTTCGTCTCGCAGACCGTGACGAGCTCGGCGCCCCCGCGCTCGGCGGCTCGCAACGTCTCGAGGGCGTACTCGGGATCCGCCTTGTATCCGTCGAAGAAGTGCTCCGCGTCGTAGATGACGCGGCGACCGCTCGCGGCGAGGTAGCGAACCGTGTCCTCGATCATGCGAAGGTTCTCGTCGGGGTCGACCCGCAGGACCTCGCGCACGTGGAGTAGCGACGATTTGCCGAAGATCGTGCACGTCGGCGCCCGGGTGGCGAGCAGCGCCTCGACTTGAGGATCGGCATCGACGGGGCAGCCGGCCCGGCGCGTCGATCCGAAGGCGGCCAGCGACGCGTTCACCCAGGGGACGTCGCGCGCCATCGCGAAGGCCTCGGCGTCCTTGGGATTGGACCCGGGCCAGCCGAGCTCGATGAAGGCGACCCCGAGCGCGTCGAGCATCATCGCGATACGGATCTTGTCGGCCGCCGAGAGGCTCAGCCCTTCGCGCTGCGTGCCGTCGCGCAGGGTGACGTCGTAGATCCGTACGTGACGTGGGGCGGGGTTGCTCACGGGCGTCCCTCCTGCGCCGCGCGAAGCGGCGGTTGAGAGGCCAGTCGCTCGAGCGCGTGCGGCGACGGGACCCCCGACCCATGGGCGAGGCCGAGGGCCGTCAGCATGCGGGTGACGGCCTTGATGTACGCTTTGGCGCTGGCGACGATGATGTCGGTGTCCGCCGCGTTGCCGTGGAACACCGGCGGCATCGCGACTTCGTGCTGCGCGCTCGCTGCCTCGCGCCCCGAGAGGGCGCGGACGCGGACCGTCACCTCGCCGAGCGCGTCGATCCCCTCGGTGACCGAGCGGACCGAGAACTCGAGCAGCTCCGACGGCGCCTGGAGAAGCGCGTCGATCGCCTTGTACGCCGCGTCGACCGGACCCGTCCCGACGGAGGCCTGCACGCGGACGACGCCGTCCGGTCCACGGAGGCGCACGGTGGCCGTGGCCATGCCCTGCGTCCCGCAGCCGACCTGCAGACCGTCGAGCACGAACAGCTCGTCTTGAGGCTTCGCGTCATCGTGGACGAGGGCTTCGAGGTCGGCGTCCGCCACCGACTTGCGGCGGTCGGCGAGCGCCTTGAACCGCGCGAAGATGCGATCGAGCGCCGCGTCGTCGAACGCGTACCCGAGCTCCTGCAGGCGCGCGGCGAGCGCAGCCCGGCCCGAGTGCTTGCCGAGCACGAGCCGCGTCTGCATGGCCCCGACGCTCGCCGGCAGCATGATCTCGTACGTCTGCTGGTGCTTGAGCATCCCGTCCTGGTGTCCTCCCGACTCGTGGGCGAAGGCATTCGCGCCGACGATCGCCTTGTTCGGCTGGACGACCATGCCGGTCGACT
>PLIR01000233.1 GCA_003139415.1 Myxococcales bacterium
TTTGCTGTCATCCTGAGCGAAGCTAAGGACCCCACGGAGAGCGCGGAAGGGCGTCGTCCATGGGGTCCCTCGCTTCGCTCAGGATGACAGCAAAGGTTTGACGTCATCACGACGGCGCTGCACTAGTCTAGGAGCGACGCGCGCGGACTCCCCGCGGCGACTCCTGGCCGTGGAGCGCGACCACTCGGTCTCCGATGACGAGCCCGACGAGCGTCAAGAGAACGACGGGCAGGATGTGTCCGACGACGATGTGCGCGGGGGCCGTGTAGCCGCAGATCATGACGTGCGCCGCGTCGCCCCACGCGCCCGCCGCCGCCCCCAGGGCCGCGCCGGTCAGCCGAGGACTGACCGGATCGCTCCTCCGGCGAAGCCTCGCGAAGGCGACGAGCGGGCCCGCGGCCAGCGCCATCGTCATGGCGATGCAGATCAGGTGCGCGCGCAGCCCCGAGGTGTCGGCGAGGGTTTGCGGCCACGCGAACGCGACCGGGAGCCACGCCGCAAGAAGAGCGGCTGGCGTCACGGCGGCCACGATGATGCGCCACACCCTGGGCCGACCGAGCATCGAGCGCCCTCGGTCGACGCCGGCCCATGTCGCAACCACCGCGAGCGAGAGCCACAAGAGCTCGAGCGAAAGGGTGCACCCGAGGGGCCGAGGGGTCTTCGCCTCCGTCCCATGGATGCCCGCTGCGAACGCGATCGCGCCGGCGACGACGAACCCGCGAAGGAGGACCGCGACGCGATTGCGGCCGCCTTGGTGGTCGGGCTCGGACTCGCGCCGGGCCGCGGCGAGCACGCGCTCGCGGAGCGCTGCGGGCGGAAGCAGCGGCGCAGTCATCGCTCCGGCGCCTCGAAGTCGCCCGCGGCCTCGCCGAGCGCGCCGCGAAGAGCCTCGTACGCGCGGTGGGCACGCAGCTTCACCGCCGCCTTCGTGGTACCCAGCACCTCGGCGGCGTCGGTCAGGCTGAGGCCCTCGTACTTGAGCAGCTCGAACGCCGCGCGCTGCGACGGAGAGACGGTGGCGAGAACCTGCTCGATCCGGGCGGCCAGCTCGCGGGCCTGCAGCAAGCCGTCGGCGCTCGCCCCACCGGACGGCACACGCTCGACGGCGCCGTCCTCCGCGAACTGTTCGAGCTTGCCGTGGCGATGCCCGTCGATGAGCAGCCGCCGGGAGATGGCGAACGCCCAAGGAATCACTTCGGCTCCCGGGATGAACTGAAAGCGGGCACGGTGGATATTGAGCATTGTCTGCTGGACCAGATCCTCGGCGCGCGCCCGGTTGCGCGTTTGGCGCAAGAGATACCCGTAGAGACGCGGGGCAAGGGCGTCGTAGACAGCAGCGAACGCGGCCTCATCGCCGGCAGCATAGCGCTCCATGGCTACGTCGACCTCCGCCCGCGGCCCCACGCGAGGGCTTGTACCACGCTCGGGCCCCATCCCCACCTCGGCGCGCGCGGCGGCCGCGCCTCCCCTCACCTCGCTCACGGCGGCGGCGTCAGGCCGGTGTAGTCGCCGACACGCTTGGCGTCGTAAGGGGCATTGAGCTGACCTGCGGCCGCGCCAGGGTCGTTCAGCATGCCGTAGCCATAGACGAGCGCACCGGCCGGGGTCACCTCGATGACTTGATTGTTGAATTGGTCGGCGATGAGCGTGTTGCCCGTGGCGAGACGCACGGCGCGCGTGGGATTGGGAGTCGGCGAGCCTCCGTCGATCGTGGGAGCCGCGCTCGAAGTGCTGCGAGAAGCCGTGTAGTAGCTCCACACGACGTCGCCGGCGGCGTTCACCTCCAGGATCCGATTGTTGCCCGAGTCGGTGATGAGCGTATTGCCGTTCGGCAACCGGCTGGCGAACGCGACGATGGAGAGCGGACCGGCGTCGGGGGTGGCCGAGTATTGCCACTCGATGACGCCCGCGTCGTCGACCTCGATCACGCGGTTGTTGTTCTCGTCGGCGATGAGCGTGTTGCCGTTCGCCAGTCGCTCCGCGCTGTTCGGGTTGTCGAGCGCGGGCCCGCCGTCCTCCGCCACCGGCATGTACTGCCAGCCGATCGTCTTCTGCGGCGTGACCTCGATGACGCGTTGATTGCCTTGATCGGTCACGAGCACGTTGCCGTTGGGCAGCATGACACTGCAAACAGGAGAGCTGAGGCCGCCGTCGTCGTCGTACTCCCAGACGATGCCCCCGTCCTGGGCGACGAGCAGGACGCGGTTGTCGGGACAGCCGCCGCCGTCGGCGGGGCACGCGGGTTCGGTTCCCGCTGCGGTCCCCGTGCCCGCGATCAGCGTCTGCCCGTTCGGCAAGCGCTCGGCGTCGTTGGGCGCGACGACCGACTGGGGACCCGGGAGGGAGGTGCCGTTGCCGAACGTCCACACGATCTGGCCCTGCGAATCGACCTCGACGACCCGGTTGTTGAACTGGTCGGCGACCACCGTGTTCGCGACCCCGCCGTCTGCCGCGACCGGGCCGGCGCAGCTCGTCAACCACCCGTCGAGATCCGCGAACTCGGACGGCGTCAACGCCGGCGCGTTGCCGTACGGCATGTGGGGGGTGGCGTCGGGCTGGATGACGTAGTGCATCGCCTGCCAGATCGGCAAGCCGTTGCAGGGAGCCGACGGCTCGGGCCCGACCGTGTCTGCGTACGTAAGGAGGGAGAACGGCGCGTGATTGACGGGCGGCGACTGGTGGCACGTCTGGCACTTGTCCGCGAGAACGGCGGCGACGGCGGCGGGAAAGGCACCTGTCGTCGGACGCTCCGTGCACGCCGCGAACGCCGACGCCGCGAACGACGCGCACGTCACTGCTCCCCCTGCCTCCGACGAGGTCGAGCCCGTGGAGGCGTCGTCGGCGCCGGCCGTCGAGGCGTCTGGCGAGGGCGACGCCGATGCGCCCGGATACGGCGAGTACGTCGAGGAGGAGCTGCTGCACGCGCAGAGGGAAGAGAGCGAGACGGCAAGGAAAGTCGAACGGAAGAGGGTCGAAGCCATGCCCGCGCTACGGGTCCGTAGAACCGGAGGTTCCTTGCCCCGTTGGCACCGATCGTCGCCCGCACGGACACACGCGCTCAGCCGAGCGAGATCTCGAGGTACGCGCGCTGCTTCGCCTTGCCGAACAGGGTGGAGAAGAAATTCAGGATCCCGATCTGCCAGCCGTACTTGCGGCCCAGCGCGTCCATGATCCGTTGGTGCTGGGCGGGGGCCTCGGCGATCGTGCACGTTCCGTCCAGCCAGGGACCGAGAAGCTTGCCGCGCGCATCGCACCGGGCGACGCGCACCTTCGGGTTGCGCCCGATGCGCTTGACCTTGTACGAGTCGCGATTCGTGAAGACGACGAGCTTGCCGTCGAGCGGGGCCGCCCACACCGGCGTCTCCACACCGGCGCCGTCGCGCTTGAAGCTCATGAGGTTGATGTAACGAGCGTCGTCGAGCTCCCCTGCCATGGGTCGCAGGATACACGCCTTTGCAGCTCGCAACGCACGGGGGGCTACTCGCCCTCGGCCGACCCCGCCATCTCCGCTTCGAGCGCCTCCCACTTTGCCATGAGGCCGTCGATGCGAGCGGCGAGGGTCTTCTCCTCGGCCTGGAGCGACGCGACTTCGGCGGAAGGCGTCCGGTCGAAGAATCCCGGCTCGCACCAGAGCGCGTGCAAGGCCGCCTTGCGCGCCTCGGCCGCGGCGATGGCCTGGAGCGCCTCGTCGCGGAGCGCCGGGAGCTGCTTCGCCCGATTCTTGCGGCGCTTTTGCTCCTCCCAGGAGAGCGTGGTCGCCGCAGGTTTCGGCGGGACCGTCGACGCCCGCTGCTTCTTGGCGCGCAGGACCACGGCGTCCGCGTCGAGATGGTCGTCGCCGCGCCGGGCGAGGAATTCGTCGTACGTCCCTGGGAAGTCACGGAACCCGGTCTCGGTGACCTCGAGGATCCGCGTCGCCAGCGCCGAGACGAACGCCCGGTCGTGGGAGACGAAGACGAGCGCACCCTCGAATGCCCGCAGCCCTTGGACGAGGGCGTGGATCGACTCGAGGTCGAGGTGATTGGTCGGCTCGTCGAGCACGAGCACGTTCGGGCGTTTCACCATGATCGAACAGAAGACGAGGCGGGCGGCCTCGCCTCCGGACAGCGACCCGACCTTCTTCTTCACGTCGTCGCCAGAGAACAGCACGCGGCCAAGCTGGCCGCGCACGAAGCTCGTCGACTCGGAAGGCACCAGGTTCCACACGACGTCGAGCGGCGTCGCCTCGGCGTCGACGAGCAGCTCGTGGTGGTCCTGGGGGAAGTAGCCGACGTGCGTCTCGTGGCCCCACTTGACCGAGCCGGCGTCGGCATCGAGGTTTCCGGTCGCGATCTTCAAGAGCGTGGACTTGCCGAGGCCGTTCGGCCCGAGGATGGCGACGCGCTCGCCGCGGCGCACCGTCATCGACACGCCCTCGAGGACGCGCTTGTCGCCGTAGGCCTTCGACACGGCGTCGACCGTCAGCACCTCGCGGCCGCTCGGACGGAGCGGCACGAACGCGAATGCCGGGGCTCGACGCGAGCTTGTCTCGAGCTCGCCGACCTCGATCTTGTCGATCTGCTTGAGGCGACTCTGCGCCTGCCTCGCCTTCGAGGCCTTGGCGCCGAAGCGTTCGACCCACGCGCGCTTCTCGGCGACGATGGCCTCGGCGCGGCCGATCTCGGCGGCGCGCCGTTCGTAAGAGGCCGCCTTCTCCGCGGCGAAGGCCGTGTAGTTTCCCGTGTAGGGCGTGATCGTCCCGTAGTCGACGTCCAGGATGTGCGTCGCCACCGTGTCGAGGAAGCGCTCGTCGTGCGAGATGACGAGGGCGCAACCCCGGTAGCCGGCTAGAAACTGCTCGAGCCAGCGAATCGACAGGATGTCGAGGTGGTTCGTCGGCTCGTCGAGGAGCAGGACGTCGGGCCCTCCGAGCAGCACCTGGGCGAGCAGCACGCGCAGCTTGAAGCCTCCCGAGAGCGTCGCCAACGGTCGGCGGTGGGCCGCGACGGGGATGCCCAGCCCCTCGAGGATGGCGCTTGCGCGGGCCTCGAGCGTGTAGCCGTCGTGCGCGGCGATCCGATCTTCGAGCTCCGCAAGGCGCGCCGCGTCGGGGACGTCCTCGGCCACGAGGCGAAGCTGTTCGGCTTGAGCGCTCCACACGAGCTCGTCGCCCGCCATCGCGACGTCGAGGATCGCGTCGTCGTCCCGGAGAAAGCGGTCCTGCCGCAGCACGCCGACGCGAGCTGTCTTCGCGATCGTCACGCTCCCGTCGGTCGCCGGCTCGTCCCCGGCCACGATCTCGAGAAACGTCGTTTTGCCGGAGCCGTTCGCCCCAACCAGGCCATAGCGCGAGCCGGCTACGAGCTTGAGCGACACGTCCTCGAAGAGCGTGCGGGCCCCGTACGATTTCGCGAGGTGCGCGACGTCGATCATGGCAAGGGGTTACCCCGGAGAGCTCTCGTCCCGCGCGCCCGCCGCTAGGCGACCCTGCGGGACGCGCGGCGCAACGACACGGGCGCGCGGACCGCGCGCCTCGGCGGGGCGGTCACGGCGTGGAAGACACGCTGCGCGACGCCCTCGAAGAGAGACACGTCGCCGTGCGACCGCGCGACCAGCATCGCGCCCTCGAGCGCCGAGAGCAGGACGCGAGCCTGCTCGCGCGGAGAGCCGACGAAAGAGAGCTCCTGCTGCTTTCTCCCGGAGGCAAGGACGTCCGCCAGCCACTCTTCGTTGTCGTCGAAGAACCCGCGAACCTCACCGCGGACCGACGGCGGAAGCACGTCGAAGTCGGCCGCCAGCATCCCACACATGCATAGCCGATAGTCGTCGCGGAGCAGGTCGGCGAAAAGTACGGCGTACGCCCGCAGCCTGGACCGCGCGTCGCCCTTCGAGGCGCGAATGCGCGCCAGGATCTCGCCGAAGTCACGGCGATAGCGGACCATCAGCGCCTCGCCGAGGTCGCCCTTGGTGGGAAAGTGGTGGTGCACGCTCGCCTTGCGGATCCCCACCTCGGCCGCAACGTCCGCATAACTGAAGCCGCTGAACCCTTTGGATTGCACGAGGCGCCGCGTCACCTCGAGGATGCGATCGCGGGTTTCGTCCTGGGCAGGCATCGCCGCAACGAGTGTACCTGAGTTTCCGCCCGGGCGGGTATCGACGATGGTCCACGCTCGTGAACCTACCTACTGGATGGTAGCCACGCCGGCAGACGACGAGTGGCTCGAGCGCCCGGCCCACGTTTTCCGGCGCGCCGACCCGAGCGCAGACCGACGTCGGCATTCCGAACGGCGAAGGCGCTTCGGTGGTCGGATTTCGGACGACGGCCCACACGTTCACGCCGTCGAGAAGGCTCATTTCGCGTTGGCCTGGCGTTGGCTCGACGGTTGCACCGCCGCGCCCAGTCCGAGGATGAAGACGTGGTTTGCGGGGGAGGAGGTCGCGGCATTCACCGCGTTCTGCCGGCAGGCGCTCCGCACGGCGCTCACGCGCTCCAGGGCCTCCCGCGACTCGATGACCGAGGAAAGCGGCAAGGCTCTTCGGCGCAGCGAGGAAGCCCTGCGCCGGAGCGAGCGGCTCTTTCGGGCGATCGTCGAGACGAGCCCCGACGCCGTGAGCTTGCTCGATCGCGAGGGAAACTTCCTCTACGCGAGCCCCACCGCGGCGAAGCTCTGCGCGCGCACCGGCACCGACATGGTCGGCGTGAACGTCTTCGACCTCATCGCGCCGCAAGACCTCGACGTTTACAGGCAAAGGTGGACCGAGTGCATCGCGCAGCCGGGCGTGGTCCTTCGCCACGAGTTTCGGATGATCATGCCGGATGGCTCGGTCCGATATCGGGAATCGCTCCGCGTCAATCACCTGAACGACCCCAACCTCCGCGCGATCGTCTCGCTCGTCCGCGACAATACCGAGCGACGGCGGCTCGAGGAGCAGCTCTACCAGTCGCGCAAGATGGAGGCCATCGGGACGCTGGCCGGGGGCGTCGCGCACGACTTCAACAACCTGCTGTCCGTGATCCTCGGCTACTCCGAGCTGCTCCTCTCGGGCTTGCCCGAGACGGACCCGATGCGCAGCGACCTCGAAGAGATCCGCGACGCCGGCAAGCAGGCGGCGGCCGTCACGGGGCAGCTGCTCGCCTTCAGCCGAAAGCAGCTGATGAACCCGACCGTCATCCGCCTTGCCGATACCGTGGCGGGAATGGAGCGGATGACACGCCGGCTCATCGGCGAGCACATCGAGCTGGCCACGTTGACTCGCGGAAGCGCAGGCAACGTGATGGCGGATCCCGTCCAGCTCGAGCAGGTCCTGCTCAACCTCGTCGTCAACGCGCGCGACGCCATGCCGGCGGGCGGCAAGTTGGTGGTCGAGACCGCGGACGTGTACGTCGACGCGGGACACGCCGCGAGCCTGGGCGTCCAAACGGGGCCGTTCGTGCTGCTGGCGGTGAGCGACAGCGGCACCGGCATGGACAAAGCCACGCTCGACCGGATCTTCGAGCCGTTCTTCACGACGAAAGCGGACCGAGGCACGGGCCTGGGCCTCGCGACGGTGTTCGGCATCGTGCGCCAGAACGGGGGCGCGATCTCGGTGTACAGCGAGCTCGGTCGAGGGACGACGTTCCGCGTCTATCTCCCTCGGACCGACGCGGCCGCAAGCCCGTCGCCGCCGCTGGCGCCTTCGGCCGCGCTGCGGGGGACCGAGACCGTGTTGCTCGTGGAAGACTCCGACGCCGTGCGCCACCTTGCCCACGAGCTGCTGCGTCGCCAGGGCTACCAGGTGCTCGAGGCGAGCAACCCCGGCGAAGCGCTCCTCGCCGCCGAACAGCACTCGACGTCCATCGAACTGCTGCTGACCGACATGGTCATGCCCAAGATGACGGGGAGCGATCTGGCTCGCAGACTGGCGGCGCAACAGCCCAGGATGAAGGTTCTTTATATGTCCGGATACGCGGACACCATCGCCTACCACAACGGTGTCCTGCCGCCGGGGTTCGCCTTCCTGCCCAAGCCTTTCACGCCCGAAGCGCTGCTGGGCAAAGTCCGCGAGACACTCGACACGGCGCAGAACGACACCAAGCCTGCATCGTCCGTGGGTGTTTCAAGCTAAGCCGGCCGGTTCTGTTCGAACCATTTCTCCTTTTCGAGGAATCGCTCGAAAGCCCGCGCCAGGACGCGGCCGTCGGTTGCGAACGTCGCGGTCGAGGCCGCGCGCGGGTCGTGGGGGATGAGCCGGGTCGTTCCGCCGAGGTCGACATCGACGCGGACGGCCTCGTCAACCCAGGCCGCCTTGGCGTTCGCGTCCAGACGAGACCGGGGCAGGACGAGCAGCGCCGTGCCCGATGTCGCGCAGGCGAGCGACGCCGCATACGGACGTCCGTTCACGTGCTCGATGAGCTCGCGAAGGAGCCGAAAGTCTTCGTTCCTCGCCTCGAGCTGTCGATAGAAGACCAGCGCGCTCGGCCAGCTCGCGGGATCGATGCGCGAAGAGTCCCACACCATCGGAGCCGACAGCGACGCTAACACCCCCGAGACAGCCAGCAAGGCCATGACGCGAAGCCGTCCGGCCGACGATTGCGGTAGGATCGCCGACGTGCAACTCCCGCATCCGACCGTCGCGCCCGCGCTACCAACGGGCTAGCCCGATCGTCGATGACAGTCGCATCGACCGTCGTCCTTCTCTTCGCGATCGCCATGGGCGTCGCGATGGTGACGCGGCGGCTGCCCATCCCGTACACCGTGGCGCTGGTCATCGTCGGCTTGATGCTCGGTGCGACGCGCATCGTACCGGCGCCGCACCTGACGAAGGAGCTGCTCTACGTCGCGCTCCTTCCGGGTCTGCTGTTCGAAGCCGCGTTTCACCTCGACGCGCGCGACTTCTGGAGAGACAAGGTGACGATCGTCGGCCTCGCCGTGCCCGGCGTGCTCGTGTCGATCGCCCTCACGACCGCGCTGCTCTCGGTTGCCGCGGGCGCCGTCGGCCTGCCGACCTCGTTCTCCTGGCGGGGCGCGCTGGTCTTCTCCGCCCTCATCGCGGCGACCGATCCGATCGCCGTGGTCGCGCTGTTCCGGACCCTCGGCGCACCGAAGCGCCTCGTCGTGGTCGTCGAAGCAGAGAGCTTGCTCAACGATGGGACGGCGGTGGTCTTCTACGCCATGGCGCTCGGCCTCGCGACGGGCTCGGGCGTCAGCGCCTGGGGGGCGACCGCCGAGTTCGCGCGCGTCGTGGGGCTCGGGCTCCTCGTCGGCGCAGCCCTGGGGTTCGGCATCTCCGAGCTCATCGCCCGGATCGACGACCCGCTCGTCGAGATCACGCTGACGACCATCGCCGCCTACGGCTCGTTCGTCCTCGCCGAGCAGCTGCGGGCGTCGGGCGTGCTCGCGACCGTGACGGCGGGAGTGCTCTGCGGCAGCTACGGCGCGCCGCGCGGGATGAGCGCGTCGACGCGAATCGCGGTGCAGTCCTTCTGGTCGTACGTGGCGTTTGCCCTCAATTCGTTCGTGTTCCTGCTCATCGGCTTCCAGGTCGAAATCAAGCGCCTGCTCTACGCCTGGGGCGCCATCCTCTTCGCGTACGCCGCCGTGATGGCCACGCGCGCCGCGATCGTCTTTCTCATGGCGAGCGCGACGCGCCGTACGCGCGAGGCGGCTCCGTGGAGCTACAGCGTCATCGTGGCGTGGGGCGGCCTGCGAGGCGCTCTGTCGATGGTGCTCGCGCTGTCGCTCGCCGAGGGCTTCCCGGGGCGCGAGCTCGTCGAAGAGCTCACGTTCGGCGTCGTGCTCCTTTCCATCCTCGTCAACGGCGTCACGGTGGGGCCACTGCTGCGACGCCTCGGCCTGGTCGAAGCGGCATCCGCACGGCGTCCGTGATCCGCCCGGGGAATCTCAGCGGCCGATCGCACCGTCACCCGCACCCTCGAAGTACCGTGACGCGAGCTCCAGCGCGCGCAGGCCCACGCGATGGCCTACGCGCCTTCCTGCGAAGTCGTCCGGCGCGATGTGGATGCTGCCCCAGAGGCGCGACTGACCCGCTTCGTCCGACGCGTCGAAGTACGAGGCCCACTGCAGGCGCACGTCGGTCGTCGGTCCCTTCTCGAAGGTGAGAAATTTGTCCTTCGGTGCGACGTACTCCCCGAGGCCTCCGGGAAAGAACGGGCTGCCCGTGAGCTTCGCGAGCACCTCGGCCCCCGCGCGGCTGAACGTGCTGTGGCCCGAGATGAACCCGGGGAACGCGGGCGTCACGAACGTGCGTCGCTGGTAGGTGATCCACTCGACGGCGCGCACCCAGCCAACACCTGACGCCTGAACGTTGCGGTCGCCGGGCTCGCCGAGCCAGTCGCGCACGGCCACTTGCCCCACGAAGCACGAGAGGTGCGCATGCCTCTGCCCCGGCGCGCTGCTCGCCTTCGTGATCACCTCGACGAGGCCGGGCACCAGCGGAAGGCCGTCAGGATCGTACGACGGCCCCGCCGGGTCCGAGGATTGGCCCTTGGCCCCCATCCACCGGACGAGCGAGATGGGACGCACGGTCATGAAGCGTCGCTTGACGTCCCACGCGGCGATGGCCGCGTCGTGTTCTGCTCCGTTGAGGGCGAGATACGCGTGCACGTCCCAGGCGAGCGGATCGAGCGACGCGCCCTTGCCGAAGAGCCGCCGTTCGAAGCCCGCTGCGTCGGCCACCGAGTTGGCGATCGTGTTCCAGTGGCCTGGAGGCGTCTCCGACTTCGGCCCATCCGCCCAAAACTCGGCCATGACGCGCGCGAAGTCCGCGATCGGCACGATTTGGGCTGGGTAGGGCGACCCGGTCACGGGGTTCTTGTCCCAGCCCTTTCCGTCGTTGGCGCCGAGCGAGTTGTGACCGTAAGCGCCGGGCGAGATGTCGATCGTCCGAGGGTCCCCGGGGTCGACGCTGGCCGTCTTGGCGATGACCTCCAGGATCCAGTCCTTCATGGCCGGACCGACCCCAGGCACGGGCCCCGGATCCTCCCACGCGACGGCGCTCGAGGCGCGCCGCAAGGCGAAGGGCTTCACGCTGCCCCAATGCGAGCCGATGTAGTCCTGCACTCCGGCCGGGAGAATGATGCCGTTCTGCGTCGCGGCGACCGACAGGTTGATGGGCTGCCATCGATCGGCATGGGTCAGCCTCGTGCCGACCCCATCGTAAAGGAGTGGCGGGTTGTCGCTCGGGGTGTGGACGGGGTCCGCGTAGTCGTCTTGCTCGTTCGCTCCGTCGTCGGCCGTCCTCGCGAGGATCGCGTGGCCGACTCGGTTACCGAAGGCGACCGGGTCGTCGCCGGTCTCGTGCGCGTCGGCCGGGTCGTAGCCCAGGTCTTTCATCACCGCGCGCAAGCAGGCGAGCGTCATCGCGCCACCCACGGCGGCCTGGTAGCGGTGCGCCAGGACGTCGTACGCCGCGTAGCTGATCGCGGCGCGCCGGGCCGAGACGAGATCGCCGGCGGCGTGCCGCTCCCTCACGTAGACACCCGTCGCCTTTGCGTCGTAACCGGCCCACGCGTCCCACATGGCCGACGAGAGATGAAATAGGTTTCGCGCGTGCACCGTCGGCCGCGGAAGGTCTCGCCGGATCGCAGCGAGCGCTTGCTCGTCCCACCGCCGCGCGATGGATCCCTGCTTGCCCGCGGCGACCGCCTCGGCGGGACACCCGGCCGTCGATCCGGCATCGGGCCGCGCGACGTCGTCCTCGATGACGACCGGTGGCA
>PLIR01000318.1 GCA_003139415.1 Myxococcales bacterium
GGGCCCCGCCGTCGCCCGCGCCGACGCGCCTCAGCCCGCGCCCCCCGCCGCGTCCGGGGCCCCCACCGCGTCCGCGCCCCCCACCGCGTCCGCACCGGCAGCCTCCAGCATTCCTGCGGCTCTTCCCCCTGCCGGGGCGTCCGTTACCGGAGTCGGTCTCGGGGTCGTCGCCCTTGCCGGCGCGACCGACTCCGCATGGCGGCTGGCGCAGGAGCTCTACGCGGACCCCGCCCTCCGGCCCGAGTCGATCGACGAGGCGCACGCCCGGATCCTCTGCGGCGAGCCGCCGTCTCCAGGCGCGGACCAGGACCTGCGCGACCTCGCCGAAACGGTGGCCGCCGTTCACGGCGACGACGCGCCCTCGCGCACCCTGCTCGACGGCATCGCTCACCGATTCGACCTCCGCGGGGTCGTCGTCGTGCGGCCCCAGATCCCCCATGCCGCGGCGGACGAACCCGGGCTGCCCGCTTCGGCGCGCGTCTTTCTCGGCGGCACGGGCGTGTTTGACGGGGCCACATACGCGCCCGACGAAGCACCAGCAGGCGCTCCGGCCACGCCGATGCCGTGGTCAGCGGCCGTTCGCTCCCTCGACCGCACCTTCGGACAGGTCCCGTCCGCCTCGCCCGCGGCGGCGCTGGCGACCCACGAGGCCCCCCCGGAGCCGACATCCTCTCGACATTTCTACGAATCGGCCTGGTTCTGGGGTGCGCTCGGCCTGGCCGCCCTCGCCGGGGGAGCCGTTTTCTTCGCCACGCGAGACAGCGGCAGTTCGACGATCCATCTTGAAGCCCAGGTACCGCACTGATGAACGGTCAGACGACACGGGGCTCGCTGGCTTGGCGCCTATTCCTCTGTTGTTGCGCCGTCCTCGTGGGGCTCGGATGGCCAAGCGCGGCCCGGGCGGGAGATTCGGGAGACACGCCGCCGCGCGACGAGATCCTCGTGATGCAGCCGGCTGCCGCCAAGCTGCCGGCTCTCCCGGCCGACTTTATCCGGATGGATCACGGCTGGATGGAGCTCGACCTGCCATCGAGCGTACGCGAACGCGGCGAGACCCTTCTGCGCGAGGCCGACGAGTTCCGGGGCCGACTCGCCGGGGACTTCGGGCAACCGGTGCTCGAACACGTGGTCGTCCGCATCGCGCGCAGCCCCGACCAGATGGTCGCGCTCGCTCCCGAAGGGGTGCAGGTACCGGACTACGCCGCCGGCGTCGCCTACCCAGCGCTGCACACCGTCCTGCTCGCGCTCCAGGCGCCGGACACGTGGGAGGCGCCGGATCTGGCCGAGGTCCTCAAGCACGAGCTGTCGCACGTGGCCCTGTCGGAGGCAGTCGCGTTCCACCACGTCCCGCGCTGGTTCGACGAAGGGGTCGCCATTCGGGAGTCGGGCGAGTCGCCCTACATGCGGACCAAGGCGCTGTGGGACGCGACGGTCGGCCACCGATTGCTGCCGCTCCCCGACCTGGACCGGGGGTTTCCGAGCGACCACTACGAGGTGACCGAAGCGTACGCCGAGTCGGCCGACTTCGTCCGGTTCCTGATGCGCGACACGGATCGCGCCCGCTTCGGTTCATTGCTGCAGAAGGCGCGGTCGGGGATGCCGTTCGACCGCACCCTCGAAGACGCCTACGGCGTCGACGTGCGCAAGCTCGAGTACGAGTGGCGCGAGGAGCTGACCCGCCGCTTCGGGATCATCCCGACGCTGACGGGGGGAGGTTTGCTCTGGGCCGTGATGACGGCGCTCGCCGTCGCGGCCTGGATCAAGAAGCGGCGGCGCGCGAAGGCCAAGCTCGCGGAGTGGGCCAAAGAGGAGGCCGAGGCGGACGCCGTGATGGCGAGCGCTCGCGCAAGTCGGGGACCGACCATCGCGGCGACGATGGGCGACGAGGACGTCCCGTCGCGAGTGCCTTCGATCCCGGTCGTGGAACACGACGGGCGATGGCACACGCTGCACTGAGACTCGCCGAGCCAAGGACGCTTACGGCCCGAGGCCGCAGCTACTTGAGCTGCGTGGGGCACCCGGCGACGACGCGGACGTCGAGGACGTCGCCGTTGAGGATTTCCGTGCAGCTCGAGCCGAGGATCGTCACCGTGGTGCCGGAGAGGGTCCAGCCATCGGCGCCCGAGGCGGCGAGCACCTGTTCGTTCAGGAACACGTTGACGAGGTCGGGGTCGGGCGGCACCTGATTGAGCTGCAGCGTGCACGATCCCGTGATCTTGGCGGCGATGCTCGATATGGCCGCGGTGAAGGCCGTGGTGGTGGCGGTGCTGACCGCGTAGTACTGCGGCTCGCCGCCGCGCGCCGTGCCTCCGGCCTGCGCCAGCTCGTCGAGGAGTTCGGCGTACGGCTCGCTGCCCGGCGCTCCGACGACATAGACGGGGATACCCCCCGCGGCGAGGGCTTTCACGGCGTTGATCGTGGCTTGCCCGTCGAGGCAGGATTCGTAGGTGCCGCCATTGGCCGGCGCACAGCAGTTCGGGCCGTTGGTCGAGCAGCCGTCGTCGGCCTCGATGTTCGGTTCGCAGCCGCCGGCATCGCACGCGACGGCGGCGTCGCAGTTGGGGCCGCCGTCAGTCGCCAAGATCAGGTACGTCGTTCCGGGCAGGGCGAGCAGGTGAGGGGTCAGGCTCGCGAGCGTCGCGGCCGTGGGCGTCCCACCCCGGGCGGGGATCGCACCAAGCACCGAGAGCAGGGACTGCGCCGTGGGGCCCTCTGTGCCGGCGAGGGGATCCCCCTCGGTAGGCGCGAAGACCTCCGTGCCGAGCGCGCACCCGTCGCCGGCGGTCGAGCGCTCGTTGGGGAACGTCGCGGCGCCGAACTTCGCGCGCGGGCCGATCGCCGTGACCAGATTGCCCACGACGAGCTGCACGCTCCGCCACTTGTTGTCGTCGCTCATGCTGCCGGAGGTATCCAGCGCGAAGTACATCGTCGGGGCGTCGACCACGAGCGGTTGATCCACGCAGGCGCAGACGCCCCCTTCCGGGCCAAGGTTGCACATCGGGGGGGCCGTCGCCGGCTCCGCAAATGACGCGGTAGCGTCGACCGAGCTGCTCGCGTCGATGGGCCGATCGGCGAGGAGCGACGGGAGGGGCGGCTCGTTGCCGCAACCGCCGCCAGCACCGATGGCCGAGGCCCCTACTAAGATGAGGAAGCCGTGACGTCCGCACCCCATCCTCCCTCAGCGTAGCATCGGGATCCGGACGTGACCCTTTCCGCTGCCGCTGCGTTTCGCGCCGTCCGCGCGGCGATCGCGGCGATGGCGACGGTGCTCGTCGTCGGCGGCATTCCAGGGTCGCCGCTCCGCCCCCTCGAGCGCGAGCATGCGAGGCACGTCCGGCACCCGGCGCACGACGGCTCGGTCGACGTGTCGGTAGGCGCGAGCGCAGACGGTGCGCCCATCCTGGGTGCCCGCATTCGAGTGCTCTCGATCGTGGACGAACGCGCGGTTCCGACGGGATCCGCCGACACGGACGCGACCGGCCATGCGCGGCTCGCTGGTCTGCCTCGCGGCGAGGCATGGATCCTTGCCGATGCACCCGGACGCGCGCGCGGGTCGACCCATGTCCTCGTCGAGAAGACGGAGCGCACCGTGACGATCGCGCTGGCCCCAGAGGAGACAATCGACGTGAGCGTGCGCGACGAGCTCGGCGCGCCGGTCGCCGACGCCGAGCTCGAGGTCGTCGAGCGGGGCGAGCCCCTTCCCGTCGGTGCGCGTGCGGGGCCGGATGGACGCGTGCGTGTGGGGCGCCTCGGGCAAGGGCCGTGGCGGATCACGGGGCGCGCGCCAGGGTACGAGGACGGCACGGCCCGCGCCCGACGAGACGGCGAGCCGATCGTGCTGGTGCTGCGCAAGCTCGGCGCCATCCGCGTTCACGTCGTCGCCGCCGACGATCAGCCGGCAGCCTCCGCGCGCGTGTCGATCGCTGGCGCGACGCTCTGGCCACCGAGAGCCACGAGCACGGACGCTGGCGGGGACATACGCATCGGCAGCCTCGAGGCGGGAACCTACGCCCTGCGAGCCACCAAAGGCGATGACGTGTCGCCGATCGAGCTCGACGTCGGCATCGGGCGCGGCGAGGACAAGGCTGTCACCCTCCACCTCGCGCGCGGGTACTTCGTCGGCGTGCATGTGACGGATGGCGACGGACCCGACGCCGAACCCGTCGCAGGCGCGCGGGTGACGCTGGCCGAAGGCGGCCTCTCACCCTTCCCCCTCGAAGTCGCGACGGAGGCCACGGGGCACGCGCGCATCGGTCCGATCGCCGCGGGCCCCGCCACGCTGACCGCTCGCGCCGACGGCTTCGTGCCGAAGGGCGCGATCGCGGTGGCCGTCCCTCCCCCGGGCGAGACGCGGGTCGTGCTCGTGCGCGCCGGCGTGCTGACGGGACGCGTCGTCGATGCTCGCGGACAGCCCATCGCGGGCGCGACGATCGAAATCGCCGGCACGGACTTGAGCGGCGGGCCGATCTTCGAGAACCCGCGGCGCTCGAACTTCCAGGCGGCGCACTTCGACGCCATGGTCGGCGGGCTCGCTCCTCTGGTCCCTGCCGGCGAGCTTGGCGTCGTGCCTGGTCCGGTGCCGGCGCTTCCGATGGCGGGACACCTGGCGCCGGCCTTCCGCGCGCCAGCCTCCGAGCCCACGGAGATGGCGGATTGGGTGACCGGCGACGACGGGACGTTCCGGGCGGCTCCCGCGTCGCCGGGGCGCGTACGCGCCATCGTTCGGAGCCCGGAGTTCGTCGAGGCACAGAGTACAGTCGTCACGCTCGCTCCGGGCGGCGAGGCGCACGTCGAGGTCGTGATGCATCAAGGGGGGTCGCTCGAGGGCCGCGTCTTCGACGCGCGCGATCAGCCCGTCGCGGGCGCCCGGGTGATCGTCTCGGCGACGACGGGGACCCTCGAACGAACGACCAGCACCGCGAGCGACGGCTCGTTCGCCTTCGCCGCGCTTCCGGCCTCGGTAGACCTGACGGTCGCATCCGACGACGACGATCAGCCGGAGGCGCGCGTCGCGGTCGCGATCCCCGAGGCGGGGCGGCAGGAGATCGTCGTACGCCTGCCGGAAAAGCGAGAGAGCCTCGCCGTGAGCGTCGTCGACGACCGCGGCTTCGGGATCGAGACTGCGCAGGTGAGCGCGAGCTCCGTGTCGGCCGAGGCGCCGGTCCACACCACGGTGTTCACGGACGCGCATGGCGACGCGACCCTCAAGGCGATGCGCGGGCTGCCGCTGCGCGTAGAGGTGCGTGCGCCGACGCGGGCGCCGCGGATCGTGACCACCGAAGGGAAGGAGGAGTCGCTGCGCATCGAGATGGCCCCGGCCGAGTCTGCGGCGGGCGAGGTCGTCGCAGCGCGCGGCGGCGATCCCGTCGCGGGCGCCGAGGTGACGCTGCGCACGGAGCTCGGCGTCCGACGCACGCGCACGGACGCGGGGGGCGCCTTCTCGCTGTCGGCGCTGGCCCCGGGAAGCGCGAGCCTGGAGGTTCGCGCTCCCGGCTATGCCCCGACTGTCCTGGCGCTGAGCATTCCCGACAAGGGAGGACGGCGCGCCTACGCGATACCGCGCGTCGAGCTCGAGGCCGAGGGAATCGTCGAGGGCGACGTCGTCGACGCGCGCGGAGACCCGGTGGCGGGCGCCCGAGTGGGCGCGGGGCACGTCAGCGCGTGGCTCGTGGCAGGCACACGCGGCGAAGCCAGCGGCGCCTTCGCGGTGACCGACGCCAAAGGCCGGTTCTCCCTCCGTCAGGTCGCCGAAGGGGCGACCGTACTGGAGGCGTACGCGCCGGGGATTGGACGCGCGCGGTCCAGCGAGTTGGCCGTCACGTCCGGGCGCACCACCGACGGCGTGCACCTCGTCGTCGTTCCGGGCCCCGACGAATCCGGCGACGCCGGCGATCCCGGCTCCACCAGCGGGGGCGTCGCTGTCACGCTGGGCGAGACGAGCGCGCCGGCGGAGGTCGTTCTGGTGTCGGTCGTCGACGGGAGCGAGGCGGAGCGCGCTGGCCTGGCCGCGGGCGACGTCGTGCTCGCGGTCGACGGCGTGCCCGTTCAGACGATGGAGGATGCTCGGGCGCGGCTGAACGGGCCCGTCGCCAACGACGTGCTCGTGGCGGTCCGGCGCGGCGACAGCACGATGACGGTGCGCGTAGCGCGCGAGCCGGTGCGGCGTTGAGGCGCGCCGCACGCGCTTCGTGTCATCGCGAGAGCTCCGGCTGCCGGAGGATGTCGGCCACCTCGGGCCCGATCCTCTGCAGGGCATGCCGCGCGTCGATGCATGCGAGCCGCGTCGACCCCTCGGTGCAGAGCACATCGTCGATCACGCGCACGAGTCGGTAATGGAACCGGACGCTTGCCGCGCCGATCTCGGCCAGCGACGTGTGGACGTCGAGCTCGTCGTCGAATCGTGCCGGCGCACGATAACGCAGGGAGAGCTCCACGACGGGCAGATGGACGCCGTGCGCGGCCCAGTCGGCGTACGTCACTCCCCGCCGTCGAAGCCACTCGATCCGGGCGACCTCCATGTACGACACGTAGCTGCCGTGGTGGACGATCCCCATGAGGTCCGTCTCACCGAAGCGGACGCGGACTCGGACGACGCTCAGCGCTGCGTCCGGGTCGAGCTCCTGCATGACCTCACTATACGGTGGTAACGCTGGTTTGCCCCGTCGGGACGGCGGCCCGCAGCAGCGGTACCCTGGCCTCCATGGCTCCCGCGACGCGCGACGGCAAGAGGCGCCTTCCGGTGCTCCAGGCCGGTCCCGCCGACGACGACGGTCCCCCGCGGCCGGCGTGGCAATGGATCGTGTTCGGGGCGCTGGCGATCATCACGGTCTGGGTCCCGGCGGCGGCCATCGCCGGCGCGCTCGCATCGCGGCTGGCGTCGCGGGCCGAGGCGCGCGGGGGGACGAGCACGCTGGCCGTGGGCGTGGCCATTCCCGTCGCGTACGCGGTCGCCCTTGCCGCGGGCGCCGTCGCGGGGGGTTACCTCGTCGGCCGCTGGGGGACCGCCGGCACGGGCCTGCGGGAGGCGACGCTTGCGGGCTTTGCGGCGGCGATCGCGGCCACGGCTGCGTCGTGGCTCTCGCTCGGGCCGGCCCCCGGAGAGCTCATCGTTCCTTTGATTACGGTCCCGGCATCGGTGGTGGGCGGCATGCTCGGCTTGCGGCGACGCGCGGGCCCCGGCTAGCGTGGCGCGTCTCCGATGCTCTGCCTGAAGATGCCGACCGACGGGGGGTGGGCGATGGCGGCGGCTCGCGACGCGAACGCCATCCTCGTGGATCACGCCCACTGCGAGATGAAGGCCGCGACCAACGCGCTTTCGCTGGCCATGCGCCACTCGGGCGACCTCGATCTCGTGCTGGCCCTGTCGGCCCTCGCCCGCGAAGAGATCGAGCACTTCGGACGCGTGGTGGCGGTGCTGGCCGAACGTGGCGTCGCTCTCGGCCCCCCCAAGGTCGACGAGTACGCGGCCGAGCTGCGGCGGGCTACTGCGGCGCTGCCTCGCTCGTCCGTCCCTCCCCTCGTCGACAGGCTGCTCGTCGGTGCCCTCATCGAGGCTCGCTCGTGCGAGCGGTTCCAGCTCCTCGCCGCGGCAACCGACGACGAAGATCTGCGCGCGCTGTGGACCGACCTGCTCGCGTCGGAGGCTCGACACTATCGGACCTTCGTCGACCTGGCCGTGCGCGCGGCCGGCGGTGATCGCGCGCGCGTCGTCGCCCGGCTGGACGATCTCGCGTCGCTCGAGGGGGCGATCGTCACCCGCCTCGCCGAACAGGGCGCCGAGTTCCCCCGCGCGTCGATCCATGGGTGAATTCAACGTCGACGACCGGCTTGCCCTCGACAGGGACGTGGCCCGCGCCGTCGCGGCGTTGGCCCGATGGCGGCGAGAAGTGGCTGCGGATCCAGACGTCGAGCGCGTCGATCCCTTCGGAGGCCTGCGTCACGTCGCGGGCAAGTCCACGTGGGAGGCGCTGGGCGCGCTCGCGGTGAGCCCGGCCGACGAGCCCCTCCGAACGGGGCTTCGGCGGTGGGTGGCCGCCCTGCTCCAGGCGCGCCTCGAAGCTCCCGACGACATCGCCGTCGCGCGAGAAGAGACGGCGCCGCGATCGAACCTGGACGTGGAGGAAGGCGGTGAGACTTCTTGGCGGGGCGCCTGGCGCGGCGTCGTGCAGAGCCGCACGACGGCGGGAGCGCGGCGGTGGCTGGCGGCGGCCGCAGAGATGGCGACGCCCATCGCCGACGTCCGACGCGCGCGCACCGAGCGCAGGGACGAGGTGGCACGGCGGCTGGGCTTTTCTCATCCCTGGGACGCGGCCGTTCCGCCCGGCGTGTCGGGGCAGCTCGCAAAGTCGGCGCGCCGATATCTCGACGCGACCGACGACGTGTGGCGCGTCGTCCGCCGAGAGTCTCTGCGCGGAGTCGATCGCCCGGACGCCGCGGACGTCCTTCATGCCGCCGTCGCGCGCGAGGCGGGCGACGGATGGCCTGCGCGACTGACCGCGCGGTGGCTCTCGGACCTTTTCGGAGGCCTCGCGGGTGGCATGCGCATCGACGTGCCTCCGTTGCCCGCACCGCTGGGGGCCTCCAGCTTCGCCCGTGCTCTCCAGTCGTTCGGGTACGCCGTGCGGGTCGCGGCGGCGCCGCGGGCCGCGCCCTTCGCCGTGCGCAGCGATCCGGCGTTCGTGGGCGCACACCGGTTTGCGTTTCTCTTCGGATCGCTGGCGGCAAACGTGGACTTCCACCGGCGCGCTCTGGGGTTGGGGGAGGCGAGCGCCGGGGCGCAGTGCCGCGTTCTCGCCCGCACGGCGCTCGTGGCGGCCAGGCTCGACGCCGCGCGAATCGTGCTCGGGAGCTCGGACGTGCAGCCGCCGCGCGACGTGTTCGACGAGATGGGGGAACGGCTCTTCGGATCCCCCCTCGAAGCACGCATGCGCGGGGCGTGGCCGGCCGTGCGCGATGATGAACCCGCCCGGTGGGTGGCCCGGCTGCAAACGGCGGACGAGGCTCGCGCCATGCGCGAGTCCTTCGACACCGACTGGTTCAGAAACCCGAAGGCATGGCGTCACCTCGTCGGGCAGGCCGCGGCGCCGGCGTACGAGACGCTGCCGGACGGGTGCCTCGACACGGGGCCCGACGCCCTGGCGCACGCCTTCGAGGAGGCGCTGGGATGACCCGCGCCCACCCCGCGGCGTTCGTCGTGCTTGCCCTGATGGCGCGCGTGCCCGCCAAGTCGCCCACGCCCGGCAAGACGCCGCCACCGCACCCATCGGCGCATCCACCCGCGGCTCCCCCGCCGCCCCCACCGCACCTCTGGGTCCATCCGGCCCCCCCGCTGCCGATGCTGCCGAGCGTCGGTCGCGTGCGCGTCGAAGCGGCGCGCGACCACGTGGTCGTGGTCGAGGACGTGAACCTCCCGCGTGGCGACTGGGTGTCGGGGCCGCTCGATCTCTACATCGCGTTCGGCGCTCCGGGCACGCCCTTGGCGGTCGACGCCCACCTCTTGCCGGCGTCCGGCGCGTCGTCCGAGCCCCGCGCCGACGAGAACGGCGAGGCGCTTGCGATCGAGACGGCGGCGCGACGCACGCCGGGCACGCAGGCGCTCCTCGGCAAGTCGCAGATGGCGGGGATCGTCGTGCACGTGAAGGAGTCGCAGCTCCGACGCGAATACGCGCTCGGGGGCGTCGCCGTGCTGCGCGTCCGGAGCCTCCTGCCTGCACCCGGGGTCGACGCCGACGGCGCGCACGACGTGATCGTGAGGCTGTGCGTCTCCGGCGGCGTCCCGCTGACGCTCGGCCGGATCCAGATGATGTCGCGCGAAACGCAGCCCGCGATCACCCGCGTCGAAGCGGCGCTCT
>PLIR01000212.1 GCA_003139415.1 Myxococcales bacterium
TCGCTCAGGATGACAGCAAACGGGGGACCACGCGGGCGGTCGTGAGGACCACGCCGTCGAAGCGACGCCACGTGACGTCGATCGCGAAGGGCCCCTCACCGCGCGTGAGGGCCGCCTGGACGGCGCCGCTGCCGTCGGGGCACGGACGCACGGCGACCTCCTGGAAGCCGACGAAGCGCCGGACGAACGGGTCGAGCGCCTTGTAGATCGCCTCCTTCGCGGAGAACCGGAGCAAGACCTCGCGCGTCCGCTCCGTGGGAGCGAGAGGGGCGACCTCCTCGAGCTCGTCGGCCGTCAGGACCCTCCGCGCGATGTCGTGGGCACGCGAAACGTCGAGCTCGAGGTCCACGCCGACGTGCGCCGACGACTCCCGGGCCGCGAGCGCAACGGCGAGCCCCGCCTTGTGGGTGATCGAGGCGGCGATCCCGATCGGCACGCCGGGCGCCCCGCGGTCGTTCGGCATCACGGGGGGGGCGTCGATCCCCATGCGCCCGAACACTTCGCGCAGGGCGACCCGGCCGCCAATCCAGGTGCGCCGCACGAGGGGCGCGAGCCGCTCGGCGTACCGGGCTTCTTCGGGCAAGAGAGCCTCCCGGGATAGGGCGAGCACGGCTTCGTCTTCCGCAGGGATCCGTACGCCGATGCACAACCCATGTTTCAAATGCATGTCGAACGCAACGGCGGCGGCCACGGGCTGGTTGCATCCTGCCACGCGGCCGGGGCCCGTGGTACGAAGAGGGCAATGTCCCACGTTCACGCGGTGATTCTCGCAGGAGGCTCGGGCACCCGTTTCTGGCCGGCATCTCGGCGGCGCCGCCCGAAGCAACTGCTCCCGCTGGCGGGCGACGCGCTGGAGCCGCTCATCGCCGCCACGGCCCGCCGGATTGCGCCGCTCGTCGCCCTCGAACGGCTGTGGATCTCCACCAGCGCCGCGCTCGTCGCCCCCACGCTGGCCGCGATCCCGGGCGCGGTCCCTTCGCAAGCGCTGGCCGAGCCGGTGGCCCGGAACACGGCGCCTTGCATCGGCTGGGCATGCGCGACGATCGCCCGCACCGATCCGGACGCCATCATCGCCGTGNNTGGATGGCGACGATCGGCATCGTCCCCACGCGCGCAGAGACGGGATACGGCTACATCGAGATCGGCGACGCTGTCGCTCCCGGCGTGCACGCCGCGAAAGCCTTCGTCGAGAAGCCGAACCGCGAGCGCGCCGAAGGCTACCTCCGCGGCGGCAAGCACCTGTGGAACGGCGGGATGTTCTTCTTTCGCGCCTCCGTGATGATGGCCGCCATCGCCAAGCACCTGCCGGCCCTCGCGGCGGGGCTCGAGCGGATCGACGCGGCGGCGCGGAGCGGCGACGAGCCGCGCGTTCTTGCCGAGGTGTTCCCTACCCTGCCGTCGATCTCGATCGACCACGGCGTGATGGAGAAGGTCGAGAGGATGGCCGTCATCCCGGGCAGCTTCGGCTGGAACGACGTCGGGAGCTGGCAGGTGACCTGGGAGATGGCCGAGAAGGACCCCGCCGGCAACGTCCTTCCAGCCGGCTCGGTCGCCGTCGACGCGAAGAACAACCTCGTACGCGATCTGACGGGACGAAGCGGGGGCAAGCGGTGGGCGCTCGTGGGCGTGAGCGATCTGGTGGTCGTCGAGACGGACGACGCTGTCCTGGTGATCCCGCGTGAACGGGCGCAGGATGTCCGTGCCGTCGTGGACGCCTTGACGGCTCGAGGCGAGACGGATCGGATCTGAGCGGGGGGCCGCAGAAGCCAACCATGAACCTGCGGAGGCGAGGGCGCCCGTGACCGACGGAGGGTCGAAGCATCCGATCCGCATGGGCGACGTCGTGGGCGGCAAGTACCGCGTCGACCGCGTCCTTGGCGAAGGCGGCATGGGGATCGTGGTCGCGGCCACGCACGAGCACCTCGGACAGCGCGTCGCCCTCAAGTTTCTCCTGCCGGCCATGGCGGAGAACGTCGAGATCGTCCAGCGCTTCCTGCGCGAGGCGCGCGCCGCGGCGCGCATCCAGAGCGAGCACGTCGCGCGCGTCCTCGACGTCGGAACGCACGAGGGCTCGCCTTACATGGTGATGGAGTACCTCGAGGGAGGCGACGTGGCGCGCGTCCTCGCCGAGCGAGGGGAGCTGCCGGTCGGCGAGGCCGTCGGGTACGTCCTCGAGGCGTGCGAGGCCATCGCCGAGGCCCACGCCCTCGGCATCGTCCACCGCGACCTCAAGCCCGCGAACCTCTTTCTCGCGCAGCGCCCGACGGGCAAGCCCATGATCAAGGTGCTCGACTTCGGCATCTCGAAGGCGCCGGCCACGGGCCCGGAGGCGAACCTCACGCATGCGTCGGCGCTCATGGGATCGCCGAGCTACATGTCGCCGGAACAGCTCGTGTCGGCCACGTCCGTCGACCACCGCGCCGACATCTGGGGCCTGGGCGTCGTGCTGTACGAGATGCTCACGCGCCTCTTGCCATTTTCGGCCGAGTCGATGCCCGAACTCGTGGGGACGATCCTCCAGCAAACGGCCGAGCCGATCTCCAGCGTGCGCCCGGGAGTGCCCGTCGGACTCGAACGGGTCATCGACCGCTGCCTCGAGAAGGAACCATCGAGGCGCTTCGCCAACGTCGCCGAGTTCGCGCGAGCGCTCCTGCCCTTCGCCCCCACGCGCAGCGAGCAATCGGTCGAGCGCATCGAGCACGTGCTCGGCCTCGCCCCCGCGACGACGCCGATTTCGATGTCGGCACCGGCGACGAGCGGGCCTGGGGGATCGACGTTCTCGCCTTCAACGTCCCATCCCCTGCGATCGGGCGGCCGCAAGCTCCTCCTGTCCGGAGTGCTGGTGGGGCTGCTGACGGCCGCCCTCGTGGTGGGTGCGGTCCTCGTGTCGGAGCGCTCGAGGCACGCCGCGATCGCTCCCAGCTCGGATTCGGCGACGGGAAGCCTCGCGGTCGTGTCGCCGCCCCCCCCAGCCGTTCCTCCTCCCGCGCCGAGCTTGGCCCTCGCGCCCACGGCAAGCGAGCAAGCGCCGCCGGCTTCAACGTCCGAGCACCCAGTCGCGCCGGCGCCCAAGTCACCCGCGACGTCGTCCAGGGGGCCTGCCCGCCCTGCCTCGGCGCCGCCCGCCGCGCCGTCTTCCACGGCGGCGCCGGAGTGCCGTACGGTGAGTTACTTCGACACCGACGGGATCAAGCACTTCAAACAAGAATGCCGATAGCCGCTCGCAGCCTTCGCCCGGCACTGCTGCTCGGTGTCACGCTCGCCATCGGCGGCTCGTTCGACACCCCCGCGCGGGCGGACGACGCCGCGTGCATCGACTCGATCGAGCGGGCGCTGACGTCGCGCAAGAGCGGCAAGCTGCACGACGCGCTCAAGAGGCTCGCCGGCTGCTCGGATCCCTCTTGCCCGAGCGAAGTGCGGACCGAGTGCACCCAGCGCATCGACGCCGTGGGGGCGGCCATGCCCACGCTCGTCTTTGCCGCGAAGGACGGCGGCGGCAATGACCTCGTCGCGGTGAGCGTCACCATGGATGGCGCTCCCCTCGCCGCGTCTCTCGACGGCCGGCCTCTGTCGATCGATCCCGGGGAACACACTTTCCGATTCGAGACCGCCGGCCGGCCACCTCTCGACAAGACGTTCGTCGTCCGCGAAGGAGAGAAGGATCGCGTCGAGAGCGTCGTCCTGGGTCCCGCCGTCGTCGTGACCTCGCCCCCGCCTGCCGCAGAAACGGCGCCGCTGCCCCCGGGCTCCTGGACGAGCCGCAAGACCCTGGCCGTCGTGACGGGCGGTGTCGGCCTCGTGGGGCTCGGGATGGGGATCGCATGGAGCGCCTATGCCTCGTCGGCGCAGAGCAAGGAACAGGCGAACTGCAGCGCCTCGAGCTGCCCGAACCGCCCGCAGGCGGCCGACGACTACAACACGGCGCAGAAGAACGCGACGGGCGCGACGATCGGCATCGCGGCGGGCGCTGCGCTCATCGCCGCCGGCGTCGTGCTGTGGATCACCGCGCCGCCCGGCGCCTCGGCGGTGAACGCCACGGCATGGCACATCGCCCCTTCGGTCCTGCCCGCGGGGGGCGGGCTCACGATCGGAGGTCGGCTGTGACTTCGCGGCGGCGTGGGGCACGCGTCGCCTTCGCGATCCTGTGCGGAGCGGCTCCGGCGTGCAGCGCCGTCCTGGGCTTGCAGCCACCTCCGCCAGAGGACACCGTAGCCGGAGGGACCGACGCCACCGCGGCCGACGTCGCCGTGACCGACGCGCCCGCGCAGGACCGCGCGAGCTCGGAAGGCGCCGCCGCGGCCGACGCGGCTCTCGAGGCGGCCACGAGCCCGACCCACTGCGCCGACATCGAGGGCGTCGACGACTCCGGCGCAACGTACTCCCCGCTGAGCGCGGTCGACGACGACGGGGGCAGTACCGCCTGGAGCGCCTTCGCCACCAGCCTTTTGCCCCATCCCTCGGCCTTCTCGGGCGGAGTGTTCGACGGCCGCTACGTCTACCTCGCGGGGCGCGCGACCACCCAGGCGCGCTACGACACCACGGGCACTTTCGAGGACGTCGGCTCTTGGACCGAGTACTTGGTGTCCGCGCTGGGCATCCAGGGCGGCTTCGAGGGGGCCGTCTTCGACGGGCGGTACGTCTACTACGTCCCCTACCTCTCCGGCACCGTGCACGAGAGCGTCGCCGCCCGGTACGACACGACCGGACCGTTCACCGCCGCCGCGTCGTGGACCACGTTCGACTTGTCGACCTTGGTCCCGGACGCCGGCTCCCCCGTCGCGGGGTTCTGGGGCGGGAGCTTCGACGGAAGGTACGTGTACTTCGTACCGCACAACGACGGCCTGCCCTTCGGCCGTATCGTGCGCTACGACACGACCGCCCCGGACGGCGGGGCAGCCGCGGTCTCCGCGCTCCCCGCCAACGACGCCGGCATGACCGACGCCGGCATGACCGACGCCGGCATGACGAGCGCGTTCGACGACCCGTCACAATGGCAGTCGTTCGACCTCTCGTCGCTCGGTCCGCAAGTCATCGGATACCTCGGCGCCGTCTTCGACGGCACTTCGCTCTACCTGGTGCCGAGCGCCAACGACGCACTCGACTCCGTGATCCATGGCGGCGACAACAGCATCGCCGTACGACTGCACACCGCGGGCGACTTCACCGCGGCTTCGGCCTTTAGCACCATCGATCTCACGACCGTCAACGGTCTCCTGACGGGCTTCATGGGCGGCGCGTTCGACGGGCAGTATGTGTATTTGGCCCCGCGGGCTTTCGGCATCGTCCCGCGCTTCGACACCGCGGCGAATTTCGAGGCCATCTCGGCCTGGTCGACTTACGACGTCACGCGCCAGTTCGCCGCGGACGCCGCCACGCCGGACTTCGCGGGGGCGGCCTTCGACGGCCGCTTCGTCTACTTCGTCCCCGCGGGCAGCGGATTCACGTCGCTGACGCGCTACGACACTTCCAGCACGTTCGGAGCCGACTGCGCGTGGTCCACGCTCGATCTCGCGCGGATTTCCCCGGGCGACGCCGGTCCGGGCACGTACGTGGGCGCTGTCTTCGACGGCCAGTTTCTCTACCTCGTTCCTGCCGGCGTCTTCCCGGTGTTGCGATTCGAGGCGAAGACGCCCCCGGCGCAACCGATGTTGCCGGCGTACTACGGGTCGTTCCTGTGACCCTCCAAGCGCTTCGCGCGTGGGCGGCAGTCGCGTGCACCGCGGGGGCTTCGGCGGTCGGCGCGGCGTGCAGCCCCGCCGTCGAGACGGCGCCGATCGGAGCGGACGCCGCGCCCGCCCGAGATGCCTCGACGTTGGTCGACGGCTCACCCGGCGGCGCGACGGCTGCGGCCGAGCAAGCGTGCCAGACCTTCGCTTACCAGATGTGCAGCTACCTGCAGAGCTGCTCGGCTACTTCTCTCCAAAACCGGTTCGGCGATACGGCGACGTGTCAGACGGTGCAATTGGGCACGTGCCTGAACTCGCAGCGCGCGCCTTCGACGGGCGCTTCGCCGGCCAAGGCCACGGGCTGCGTCGACGCCCTGTCGACATGGTTGTGCAGCGATTTCCTTTACGGCCAGAACGTGCCGCCCGCGTGCCAGACGGCCACCGGGTCGCTCGCCAACGGCGGGTCCTGCGGCGTCAATCAGCAGTGCCAGAGCGGCTACTGCGCCCTCCCGCCGAACGGCGCGTGCGGTACGTGCGCTGCGATGCCTCCCGTCGGGGCTTCGTGCGCCGAGTTCGTCTGCCCGCGGTCGCTCGCGTGCGTCGCCGCGACGCAGACCTGCGCCGCTTATGCCGAGCAGGGTGCCAGCTGCAGCGCCTCGCAGCCGTGCCTCGACGGCGTGACGTGCGTCGGCGCGACGGCGACGGCCCCGGGCACCTGCGAGGTCGGGGTCGCCACCGCGAACAGCCCGTGCGTGTTCACGGGAGCAGGTTGCGACTTCTACGCGGGCCTGGCTTGCAACGCCCTGACCGGCGAGTGCGAGACAGCCCAGCTGCAACCGCCGGGCGCGGCCTGCGGCGTCGTCGCAAACCAATCGGCGTCGTGCATCGCCGGCACCTGCCTTCGCGGGGCGTGCGTCGCGAACATCCCGATTGGAGGGGTGTGCGACATCGCGAGTGGACCGGCCTGCATCAGCAGCTCGCGTTGCTTCGTCACGTCCGACGGCGGCACGACGGGCACCTGCCAACTCGAGGGCGCATTCGCCTGCCCGTGACGGCGGAGCCTACCGCAACGGACACCGACCGACCTCGTAGCCGCTGATGCCGGCCACGTGCGACGGAAATCGCCTTCCTCTATCGGTGCCCGTAGGGCGCGACCGCGAGCCGCAGCTGCGTGCGCCTCCCCGAGAGGCACGCGAACAGGAGAAAGAAACAACTGCACGCCATAAGAGCGGTCATGAAACCAACCTAAGCACGATCGGCGGCCACGCCATCAAGCGATTCGCCTCGGGACTAGCTGCTTAGAGAAGGCCCGCTCGCGCTTGGCTGCGTGGCTGCCTCTCCTGATTCGCATTTTGCCAAAGCGGCTGGGACGGATGCGCGTGAATCGGGGTCGAACGCGGGGAGGTGCGTGCGCCGTGGACGGCGCGTCGCTTGCACACGTCGACCGACGCTAATCCGCGTCGATCGAACGCGGGCGACCCGAATCACGGTCATCGCGACGTCAAGGGACGAAACCATGACTCGAAAGCCGCACTCGCCAACAACGCGCGTCCTGCTCGTCTACCCGGAGTTCCCGACGACGTACTGGGGATTTCAGCACAGCCTGCCTTTCATCGGGAAGCGAGCGACCCTCCCGCCCCTGGGCCTGCTGACGGTCGCGGCCCTCTTTCCCGACCGCTGGCAGATGCGCCTGGCGGATCTCAACGTCGCGAAGCTCTCGGACGACGAGCTTCTGTGGGCGGATGCGGTGCTCGTCGGCGGCATGCTCGTCCAGACGCCTTCCGCGCTCGAGGTCATCCGGCGCGCTCGAACCCTCGGACGAAAGACGATCGTCGGTGGCCCGGCCGTCACGACGTCGCCGGCACTGTTCGACGACGCGGACCATATCTTTCTCGGCGAGGTGGAAGAACGCGTCGACGCCGTCGTTCGGGCGGTCGAGCAGGACGGCGAGCCGCACCTGCTGGCCTCCATGCCCGAATCGAGGCCCGATGTCTCCAAGTCGCCGACGCCCCGGTTCGACCTGCTCGACGTCTCGCTCTACCAGGCGATGGCCGTGCAGTACTCGCGCGGCTGCCCGTTCGCGTGCGAGTTCTGCGACATCATCGAGATCTTCGGCCGCGTGCCCCGCTACAAGGGCCCCCCTCAGGTGCTCGCCGAGCTCGACGCCCTGCGCGGCCTCGGCTGGCGCGGATCGGTGTTCTTCGTCGACGACAACTTCATCGGCAACAAGCGCGCGGTCAAACAGCTGCTCCCCGAGGTGGCCCGCTGGCAACAGCAGCAAGGGTTTCCGTTCTCATTTTACACCGAGGCCAGCGTGAACCTCGCCGCGGACCCCAAGCTCCTCCGCATGATGGCCGAGGCCGGGTTCGACTCGGTGTTCCTCGGAATCGAGACGCCCTCGGTCGCCTCGCTCCGCGAGACGAAGAAGACGCAGAACGTCAGCATCGACCTGGGCGAAGCCGTCGAGACGATTACGCGTGCGGGCATGGACGTCATGGGCGGGTTCATCGTCGGCTTCGACGCCGACGGGCCGGAGGCCTTCGAGGCGCAACGCGAGTTCATCACGAGCTCGCCGATCCCCCTGGCCATGGTGGGCCTGCTGACGGCGCTGCCGGGGACGCAACTGTGGCGGCGGCTGGAGCGCGAGGGGCGTTTGCGCGACACATCGAACGGCGACGCGTTCACCCGCCCGAACTTCGAGACGTCGATGGGCGATGTGCCGCTGCTCACCGGGTACCGCGAGCTGATGCGCGATCTGTACTCGGCGCCCGGCTACTACGCGCGCTGCCGGCGTGCGGTCGAGACGGTCGGCGCTCCCACGGCGGGCGGCCGCTTCCAACCTCGCGACCTGGCGCCTGCAGCGCGCGCCATCCTGCACATCGGCATCTTGGGCGAGCGGCGCCTCCACTTCTGGCGCCTGCTCGCGAGCGGCCTCCGTCGCGGCCGCCACGCGTTGCGCCGTGCGTTCATGTTCGCCATCCAAGGCGAGCACCTGATCCGCTACACGGACGAGACCGTCCTCCCCCGCATCGATGGCGCCCTAGCCGAAGTGCGCGAAGCCCCCGTGACCAAAGCCCGACGCCCGGCCACGGTGCGCCTGCCAATCGCACAGGACGCGTAGCGCTCCCTCTCACTCGACCGCTGGGAAATGCCGGTGGCCCTCGGAGTCGAACCAGAGCAGGCGATCGAGGACGCCGCCTGCCGTGAGCTGCACTTCTGTGTGGTCGCGGGCGATGGCTTCGAGCGCGGCGCGTTGCTCGATGACGGTGCGCGCGAACCACTCGACGATTCGCATGAACGCGTCGGGATGGTCCTTGTCCGCCTCGCCGAGGACGAAGGCCCGCGCGGGCGCCGGCATCAGCGGGACTGCGTCCGGGACAAGCAGCGCCATCACTTTGCTCACGGCCTCGACGACGTACGGTTCGTCGCCGAGCGACGCCAGCGCGAGCCGCACGCTCTCCGCCGTCCCCGCGTCCTCTGCCCACGCGTCCGGCCCGCCCTCGAGCACCTCGAGGAGCGCGAGGCACGTCTCGTCGTGCGGCGGAAGCGCCCACCTCCGCAGCACCTTCGACACCGCGGGGCTGTTGACCAGCCAGCTCGCCGGCAGCGCGAACATCAGGCGATCGACGGCGCCGACGCCGCGACTCTGGGCTGTGCGTAGCCCCCGCCCGACGAGATCGTAGACCCGCGCGCCCGGCAGCTGCGCGCGATAAGAGAGCTTTTTCCCTTCGGCGCGGAGGTGCCACGTTGTGCCGCTGGGGAGCGCGATCGGAACCAAGTGTCGTGGCAGGGTACCGCCGCGGCGCTGCAATTTCGCGAGGTTTCGCGATTTCGCTGGCGGGAACGGCGCATGCTCTATCCTGAAGTCGTGGACAAGCCCGATCCGCTCTCGGTCGAAGCGCGCGCGTCGGAGCTCGTGCGCCCCCGTCCCAAGCGGGGATTGCCCATCGCGCCCGACGCGCTGCCCGGGGCTCGCCATCTGCCGCTCGCCGCCGAGGCGCGCGACATCGATCGGCGCCATCGTCCGATCTACGCGGTGTGGGAGATCACGCTCGCGTGCGACCTCGCGTGCAGGCATTGCGGATCGCGTGCGGGCCGCGAACGCCCCGACGAGTTGACGACGGCCGAGGCGCTCGACCTCGTTATGCAGATGGCCGATCTCGGCGTCAAAGAGGTCACCCTCATCGGCGGCGAAGCGTACCTGCGGCAGGACTGGCTCGAGATCATCCGCGCGATCCGTCAGCGAGGCATGATCTGCACGACGACGACGGGGGGTCGGGGCCTCACGGCCGACATCGTGGCCCACGCCAAGGACGCGGGGCTCATGGGGGCCAGCGTCTCCATCGACGGCGACGAGGCGACGCACGACCGGCTCCGAGGCGTCCCCGGGTCCTACCGGTCCGCGTTCGAGGCGATGAAGGCCATCCGCCAAGCCGGCTTGAAGCTCTCGTGCAACACGCAGATCAACCGCCTCTCGATGCCCCTCATGCCGGACATCCTGGAGACCATCGCCGAGGCGGGGGTGCGCGCGTGGCAGATCCAGCTCACGGTGCCGATGGGGCGCGCCGCCGACGAGCCGGACGTGCTGCTGCAGCCCTACGACTTGCTCGAGCTGTTCCCGGTGCTGGCCGAGCTCAAGAAGCGCGGCGACGCGATCGGCGTGCGGCTCTGGCCCGGCAACAACATCGGCTACTTCGGGCCGTACGAGTCCTTCCTGCGCGGGCACTACTTCCGCGGACACGGTGGCTCGTGCGGCGCCGGCCGCGCGACGCTCGGCATCGAGGCGAACGGCGCCATCAAAGGCTGCCCCTCGCTGCCGTCGACGCCCTTCACGGGCGGCAACATCCGCGACGCCTCGCTCAAAGACATCTGGGAGCGCGCCGAGGCGCTGCGCTTCACTCGTGACCGCACGACGCGCGACCTCTGGGGCTTCTGCGCGAGCTGCTACTACGCCGAGGAGTGCATGAGCGGCTGCACGTGGACGAGCTTCGTCGCGTTCGGTAAAGCCGGCAACAACCCCCTCTGCCACCACCGCGCGCTCGAGATGGCGCGCGAGGGCAAGCGCGAACGCATCGTGCGCGTGGCCGAAGCACCGGGGCAGCCGTTCGACTACGGCCTCTTCGAGATCGTGGTCGAGGACGTCGCGTCGCCGGCCCGCTCGGGAGGCGCGTCGTGACCCGACCGCTCCTCACGCCTTGCCCGTCCTGCGCGCGTCACGTCCGCGTCCACGAGGCGTCGTGTCCGTTCTGCCAGGCCACCCTCCCGTCGTCGATCGCGGCGCTCAAGGGTCGCGAGCTGCCGCGCGCGCGCCTGTCACGGGCGGCGCTCTTCGCGCTGGGCACGAGCGCGGCCACGGCAGCGACGGCCTGCGGAGGGATGACGACGCCGTCCGGCACGCCCGTCGACTCCGACGCCGCGCAGGCCGACGGCAACGCGTCGAGCAGCGGGGGCGACGACGACGGTTCGATGATCGGCGCCCAGCCCCACTACGGCGCCCCGGCCGAGGGTGGCATCTTCGTTCAAACCGACGCGGGCGCGGAGCCGGCCGACGCGGGACCCTCCGACGCCGCATCGACCTACGACGGCCCCATG
Source organism: Myxococcales bacterium (assembly GCA_003139415.1). Lineage (GTDB taxonomy): Bacteria > Myxococcota_A > Polyangia > Polyangiales > Polyangiaceae > Palsa-1150. The sequence continues at coordinate 11,259 of PLIR01000212.1, forward strand.
GCCATCGCCTCCTACGGACTCGGCCCCATCGGCGAGGACGGCGCAATCCATGTCCTGCCGCCTTACGGCGGCCCCGTTCTCCCTGAGTGATAGTCTCCTAGGAGGCCACTATGACCCAACCGCACCTTGCTGCTTGCCCTTCTTGCGCGCGTCACGTGCGCGTCAGCGAGTCCGCGTGCCCGTTCTGCCGAGCGGCGCTCAGCGACGCGTTCCGCGCGACCCCGGCTCGGCAAGCCCCTCGCGCGCGCCTCACCCGCGCCGCGCTCTTCGCGCTCGGCACGGGGGTGGCCCTCACGCCCGCGTGCTCGTCGTCGTCCTCGGGCTCCCCGGGAGAAGGCACAGCCCAGCCATTGTACGGGGCGCCCGGCATTGTCGCCGACGGCGGCGAGAGCGACGCCGGGAGCGAGGGCAACCCAGTCGCCGAGGCAGGCGCAGGCGCGGATGCAACCCCCGGCTCCGAGGGCACCTCCGATGCCGCGACCGACGCGTCGTCCGGGACCGAAGACGGCGGCCCGAGCGCGCAGCCTCTGTATGGAGCCACCGCTCACGAAGACGGCGGCAGCTTCGCGGCCCTCTACGGCCTCGTCGGACACTGACGAATTAGCGAACCTTGTAGCGCCGTCCGTTGCGCGCAGGCGCGGCCTTGGCCTTCACCGTGCCGCGCTTGGCCTTCTTGCCGGCGTACGGGTCGAACGCAGTCGCGGGCGGCTTGGAGTCGCTCTGCACCCCGGCGACGCCCTGGAGGCGCCGCAGCTCGTCGCGCAGGCGCGCGGCCTTCTCGAAGTCGAGATCCTCGGCGGCGGTGAACATCTCGAGGCGCATGGCGGCGATGCGCTCTTCGATGTCGCTCGTGGCGCCCGACTCGTCACGCGCGCCCTTGGGCAGCTTGGGCACGTTGAGGTAGTCGATCGTCCCGCTGGCGGGGTTGATGTTCATGATCGCGCGCACGACCGTCTGCGGCACGATGCCGTGCTCGACGTTGTAGGCCTCTTGCACCACGCGCCGGCGGTTCGTCTCGCCCATCGCGGTCTTCATCGCGGGCGTGATCGAGTCGGCGTACATGATGACGCGCCCGTTGACGTTGCGCGACGCGCGCCCGATCGTCTGGATGAGCGACCGGGGGCTGCGCAAGAACCCCTCTTTGTCGGCGTCGAAGATCGCGACGAGCGACACCTCGGGCAGGTCGAGCCCCTCGCGGAGCAGGTTGATCCCGACGAGCACGTCGAACTCGCCGAGCCGCAAGTCGCGCAGGATGTCGATGCGCTCGAGCGTGTCGATGTCCGAGTGCAGGTAGCGCACGCGCACGCCGAGCTCTCGGTAGTACTCGGTCAAGTCCTCGGACATACGCTTCGTCAACGTGGTGACGAGCACGCGCTCGTTCTTTTCGCAGCGCAGCTTGATCTCGCCGAGCAGATCGTCGACCTGGCCGGCCACCGGGCGCACTTCGATCTCCGGGTCCGTCAACCCCGTCGGGCGAATGAGCTGCTCGACGATGACCCCCTGCGACTCGCGCAGCTCGAACTCGCCCGGCGTCGCCGACACGAAGATCGCCTGCCGCACGTGCTGCTGGAACTCTTCGAACTGGAGCGGCCGGTTGTCGAGCGCGCTCGGCAAACGGAAGCCGTACTCCACGAGCGTCTCTTTGCGCGCCCGGTCGCCGCGGTACATGGCTTGAAGCTGCGGCACCGTCTGGTGCGACTCGTCGATCACGATGAGAAAATCGGAGGGGAAGTAGTCGAGCAGCGTGGGGGGCGGCTCGCCCGCCTTGCGGCCCGACAAGTGCCGCGAGTAGTTCTCGATGCCCTGGCAGAACCCCATCTGCTCCATCATCTCGAGGTCGTAGAGCGTGCGCTGCTCGAGCCGCTGCTTCTCGAGAAAGCGCCCCGCCTTGTCGTAGAAGTCGAGCCGCTCGAGCAGCTCCTCGCGGATGCTGGTGATGGCGCGGCGCATCTGCGCCTGAGGCGTGACGTAGTGCGAGCCGGGGTAGATGGCGTACCGCTCGAGCGTCGTCTTCACGCGACCGCGCAGCGGGTCGACCTCTTTGATCGACTCGATGTCGTCGCCGAAGAACTCGATGCGGATGGCCGTCTCCTGCTCGTACGTCGGGAAGATCTCGACGACGTCGCCACGGACCCGGAAGCTCCCGCGGTGGAAGTCGACGTCGTTGCGCTCGTACTGGATGTCGACGAGCTGCCGGAGCAGCGTGTCGCGGCGGAGCGACTCGCCGACGGTGAGCTGGATGACGAGGCCGTGGTAGCTCTCGGCGCTGCCGATGCCGTAGATGCAGCTCACGCTCGCGACGATGATGACGTCGCGGCGCGACAAGAGTGCGACCGTCGCCGAGTGGCGCATCCGGTCGATCTGGTCGTTGATGATCGCGTCCTTGTCGATGAACGTGTCGGTGGACGGGATGTACGCTTCGGGCTGGTAGTAGTCGTAGTAGCTGACGAAGTACTCGACCGCGTTCTCCGGGAAGAGCTCGCGCATCTCGCCGTAGAGCTGGGCAGCGAGCGTCTTGTTGGGGGCCAGGATGAGCGTCGGCCGCCCGGACTGCTGGATGACGTTGGCGATCGTAAACGTCTTGCCAGAACCGGTAATCCCCAGCAAAACCTGATGCTTATCTGCACGTTCGAGCCCGCCAATGAGCTGCGTGATTGCCGTGGGCTGATCGCCCTTAGGCTCGAACGCTGTCGTCAAGCGGAAAGCGGCAGACATAGCAACACCGCACTATCGCCCACATGAAGGGCAACTGGCAAGCGGGGCTTAGCTGCCGGGCTCTACGGCGGCGATCAGGCCCTTATCCCCGCTGAAGACGATGGCGTCGAGGAGGACGGAGTCGTGGACCAGCGCGAGGGCCGGGGCGCCCCGCTGGATGACGACGCGGCCTCCAGCGCCGCCAAAGCCGCAGGCGCGGGCGCCGTCGATGGAGCCGGCGCGCCAGAGGGCCTCGGCAGGCCACGGCACACGCGACGTCACGCGCGTCCGCGTCCGCAGGCGCTCGTTCGTTTCGAGCGAGCGCAGGTCTTCGATGGGGTCGGTCATCACGTGGCTGTCCGTGCCGGTGCACAGGGTGACGCCGGCCGTGCGCAGCATCGTGAGATCGGCGAGCCCGTCGCCGAGGTCGCGCTCGGCCGTCGGGCAGATGCACGCATACGAGCGAGCGCTGCCAAGCAAGCGGGCCTCGTGCGGGAGGACGTTCGTGGCGTGGACGGCGACGAAGCGGTCCGAGAGCACGCCGTGGTCGGCGAGGAGCTCGAGGGGGCGCCGGCCGGTCTCCGCGAGGCACTCGTCCACCTCGCGGATCTGCTCGGCGACGTGCATGTGAAAGGGCATCGCGTGGCCCGCCGCGTAGTCGCGCAGGGGCAAGAGCCACGACGGCGGCACGGCGCGCACCGAATGCGGCGCGATCCCGACGACGACGTCGGCGTCGCTCGACCACCGGGCACGCAGGGCCTCGACGTCGCGAAGGACGTCGTCGACGTCGGCGTCGCAGAACCGCCGCTGCCCTGGCTCGGCAGAGCGCCCAGGGCCCGCGCGGTGGTAGGCGACACGCAGGAGGGCGATGCGAAGACCGGCGCGCCTCGCTGCCTCAATCACGGCGTCGGCAAGGATCGTGCGATCGTCGTAGGGCGTCCCGTCGGGCTGGTGGTGAACGTAGTGGAACTCGCCGCCGGTGCGCACCCCGGCGCTGGCGAGCTCGCGAAAGGCGACGAGGCTCACGTCGTGGATGGATTCGGGCGTGAGCGACGACGCAAGCTCGTACATCGCCTCTCGCCAGCTCCAGAAGTCGTCGTGCCCCGGCGCGGCGGGGCGCTGGGCGCGCCCGCGGAGCGCACGCTGGAACGCGTGCGAGTGAGCCGTCGCGAGGGCTGGCAGGCGCAGCGTGCCGTCGGGAGAGGCAACGAGCACTTGTCGCTCACCCTCCCCTCTTCACTACTGCCGCATCATCGACGCGCTGGCGGTTGTCACGTACGAAAACGCTGGCCAGTGCCGGTACCACGACGTGTGGATGACGATGCCCCCGTCCGCCGGGGACGAGTTTTGCCCGATGGTGCCGACGACGCGCAGGAGCGACCGCGAGCTGACCGACCGCGGCCCGATGTCGTCGTCGCCGCGCAGCGAGACGAGCGCATGGACCACGCCGAAGTCCTTGTCGCTCACCGTGACGCGGCACGAGTCGTCGTCGGTGGCCGTCGTGCACAGGTTGCGCATCTCCAGCCGCCGCACCGAGAGCGTGAGAAGAGCTTGCCCGCCCGGCCCGGCAGCGCGCTTCTCGACGACTCCGAAGAGCACGACGGTCCCCTTGCGCCACTCGTCCGGCTGCCGCCCCACCATGACCGGGTCGTACTCGCGCGCGGAATTGACCATCGCGTCTTCGTCGCCCTGCGGCGCGTATTGCGGGGCATGGCCGTACGGGCCGGCACCGTGGCAGCCCGCCAGGGATCCGGCGAGGAGTACGGCGACCGCGAGCGGACATCTCATCGCCCTACCCATCAGGCCTCATCGGAGCGAGCCATGGCAAGCGAATCCGCGCCGTCCCGGCCACGCGACCACAGTCGCAAGCCCATCTCGAGGGCCATCAACCCGAGCAGGACGAGGGCCACCTCGCCGCTCGCGTCGACCGACGCGCGGCTGCCGGACGCGCGCGCACCCGCGGCCGCCGGGGAGTACGGGCGCGGTCGAAGGTCGAGCTCTCGCTCGTCGGGCGCCGCGACTCGTGCCTCGTCCTGTCCGTCGACGGCGATCCGGTAGCGGCCGACGAGCGACGGCGTGACACGCGCGACGCCGTCGTCGCGGATGGAGGACACGTCGCCCTGAGGGCCGACGACCCGCACGTCCCCCGCGCCCGCGAACTTCCACGGCGTCCCGACGTCGCTTCGTCGCGGCGTCGCGCGCTGTCGTGCCACCTGCAACCATCCCTCGAGCATCGCCAGGAAGGCCGGGCGCAGCGGCAAGTCGCTCGCGTCGACGGAGAAGGGCAAGGTCACGATCCACGCCTCGCCGCGCCCCATCGTGCGCCGCGCGACGAGGGGCGCGCCGTCGGTCCAGTTGACGAGCCGCTCGAAGGCGCGGGCGTCGTCGGGGTCGAGCGTCGCACGCCGCTCGGCGCCGAGGTCCGCCAGGCTCTGGACGGATCCGACGAGCGGGCCGACGGCGCTGCCCAAGTCGGCGCCTGCCGAGCGATCGACCGGAACCCACGCCGAGGCCCGCGACAGGATCGGGTCGAGGCTCGCCCCGAGCGGCGCCGCCGCCGCACGCGACCCCAGCGCGACGAGCGCGACCCCGCCCCGCTCGAGGAACCCTGCGAACGCATGCCGCTGCTCGGGCGTGAGGCCCGGCGGATCGTCGAGCAGCACGCCGAGGTAGTCGGCGAAGTCGGCGGCGCGATCGGGCGGGGCCGGGATGGGCCGGAGGTCGACGTCCGCCCGGAGCGACGCGAGCGCCTGCTCCACGATCGGTGCGCCGCCCGTCGCCACGGTCTCGCCGCTCGTGTCCGCGACGACCGCGATGGCCCCACGCCTCGCTTCGGCCACGACAGGGGCCACGTCGTCGGAGGCGATGGCGTCCGTGCCAGTCAGCCGCGCGCGATCGGGGACCGCGTCGTCGCTCGGGAGCAAGACCGTGACCTCGCCGGAAGAGCCGTGCCCGATCGATCCGCGACCGAGCGCCTTGCCGGAGGCGTCTTCGACCACGACGTCGCGCCCGGCGGCGCTCTTGCCCGGGCCGCACGCGACGGTGACATGAACGCGTATCCCGCGCCTGTCCGCGCGGAGCAGCGCGCAGTCGGTGGAGTCGCCGCGCAGCTCCGGCAGCGCGATCCACACGGGGACGGGCGCCCCACCGCCGCCCTCGCCGGGATCGTCGAGCGGAGGTCCATCGGGGTGGCCGTCCGCAAGATCGCTCAGCAAGACGATGCGCCGGTCGACTTGTGGCAGCGACGAGACGACGCCACGCGCCAGCGCCAGGGCCCCTTCGAGGTCGGTGCTGCGATCGCTCGCGACGATTCCGTCGATGGCCTGCTGGGCAGCGCCGAGGTCGGTCGTCGGGGCGAGGGACACCCGGGCCGGTGCGCCTGCGAGCACGACCGCGATCGCATCACCTTCACGTGCGGAGGCGAGGAGCTGGCGCGCCCCCTGGCGCGCACGCTCGAGACGCGAGAGCCCGTTGTCCCCCGCGAAGGCCACGCGCATGCTCATCGAGTCGTCGACGACGAGGGCCAGCGCTACGGATGCCCCGCCGTTGCGTTGCACCGACAAGCGGGAGCAACGGATGAGGGGCGTGGCACCCAGCACCGCGAGGGCCGCCACGGCAACCGCGCGCGACGCGAACAGGGCGCGGTCTTCGAGCCGTGACGGCCGGCGTGTTTGCTGCGGCAAGGGCGCGACCAGGCGGGCCGGCGGGAAGGGCTGATCCTCGGCGCGGCGACGGCGCAGGCGGTGCGCGGCGTACGGGACCGCCACCAGAAGGGCGGCGAGTAGCGCGAGCGACGAGACGAAGGCCACGCGCCCCTCACCGGACCGCGCGCACGATGTCGCGAAGGACGCGAGCCGGCGAGTCCGTCGTCTTCGCCCTGACGAATCGCGCGCCGCGCGCGACAACGGCGTCGTGCCACTTCGCCGCCAGCGCTGCCATCGCCGCCAGGTACCGGTCGCGCGCGCCTTCCGCGTCCGTCTCCACGACGGTGTCGCCCTCGAGAGACCGCAACCGGATGGGGCCCTCGAAGGGGAAATCCGCCTCGGCGGGCGACAGCGTCTGGACCACGACGACGACGCGTCCGCCCGACACCAACCCGGACAGACGATCGGCCGCATCCTCCGGCAGGTCGATCAAGTCGCTCAAGACCACGACGATGGCCCCGCGGCGCGCCGACCGGTCGAGCCACGCGACGGCGCGGTCCACCATCCCGCGATCGACCCGGGCGTCCCCGTCGGGCTTGGCCGCGTCGAGCGACGCGACGACACGCTCGAACTGCTCGCGCCCGCTCGACCGCCCGACCGGCTCCGCGGCGCGCCCCGCGAGGTACGCCAGGCTGACCGGGTCGCCCCCGCGGAGAGCAATGCGCGCCAGCGCCGCCGCCAGCAGCGAAGCGAAGGCCATCTTCGTGGCCGGCGCGCCCGGGCCGCGAAACCCCATCGACGCCGAGGCGTCCACGATGAGACATAGCGTCCGATCCGTCTCCGTCTCGAACTGACGCACGAGCAAGTGCTGATGGCGCATCCACGAACGGCGATCGAGCCACCTCAGGTCGTCGCCCGGGACGTACTCGCGATAGCCGCCGAACTCGACGCCCGCCCCGCGCAGGGCGCTGCGGTGCGCGCCCGCGTAGATGCCTTGGGCCACCTGACGCGCCCGGATCCGCAGCGGCGTCAGCTCCGACCAGAGCTCCTGCGCGAGGACGGTCACCGCCCTCTCACGGAACGGCGACGTCGGGAGGCAGCGGACCGGCGAGCTGCGAGCGCCCCGGATCGAGGAGATCGCGGGCGAGGTTCATCTCGCTGAGCTCGACGCCCGTGCCGGCGACGACCTGGCGCAGCAGATCGTCGCCGCCCTTGGTGTCGCCGGCGGCGCGGTGATCCATCGCGGCGTAGAAGAGCGCCTCGTACTTCTGGATCGGGGTCTTGGCGCTGGCGATCAAATCGTCGCCCTTCAGCTTGCCTTCGCCGAAGCGCGCCAGGGTGGTGACCCATCGCCCGTCCTCGGTGACGGCGCCGAAGGCGCGATCCACCGCGGCCGACGGCGCCGCGTGCAGCTGGCGCTCGAGCAACCGAACCCAGAGGGCGAAGTACACGAGGTCGTCGCCGTCGAGGTCGGCGCCGACCGCCCGCTCGAGGCCCTCGCGCGCGGCCGGCAAGTCGCCGCGGACGAACGCGCGACCGACGAGCAGCTCGATCGTCTGCGCGGCCTGGCGCCGGTCGCCGGGGGCGGCAGCGTACGCACGCTCGAGCGCGCGCTGGGCGGGCTGCGCGGCCCCGAAGCGATCGAGGACGCGCGAGAGCACCCGCTCGACCCGGGCGCGATCCGCGTTGGGGCCACCGCCCCGGGACTGCACGAGCTCCTTCAGCGCCTCGGTGAGCGGCGTGCGCACGCCGGCCACGTCGCCCTTGTCGCGGGCGACGTCGCTCATCAAGAGCAGGATCTCGCCCCGAAGCGCGGGGTCGCGAGCCGCGTCCTGCGCGGAAAGGGCGTCGCTCAGGTGCTGCAGGGCCGGCTGCGTCTGCCCATCGCGCCACTCGATGCGCGCGAGCGACAGGAGGACGGCGCCGGACTTCTCCTCGGCGGCGGAGCGCGTCAGCAAGGTGCGCGCCTCGTCGATCCGCCCCTCGCGCAGATCGATCTCGCCCATCGCTGCCCGGAGCCGCGCCGGGCTTGGGTGAATGGCGCCGGCGAACGCGACGCCCGACACGACGTCGAGCAGCGGTTCGGCGGCCTTGAAGGCGCGCCGCGCCGCGTCGGTGTCGCCGGCGTCCTCCTCGACGGCCATCGCGTCGAGGGAGAGCGCGAGCACTTCGCTCGCCGTCTTCGCGTCGGGGTGCGCGCGCAGCGTCTCTCCGAGGACCGTGGGCGTCGCCTCGGCGAGCCCCAGCTCTTCGAGCGCGACGCCCAGCGAGAGCGCCACCTGCGGGACCGTGGGATCGAGGCGGTAGCACTCGGTCGCCGTGGCGAAGGCGGCCGCGCCGAAGGTGTCGCGGTCGTCGGTGAACTCTTCTTCTTCGTGGCCCGGCTCGTGAGCGACGAGCGTCCTGAGCTGGCCGAGAAGGCCGATGCAGCGGTCGGCCGTACGCTCCTGCGCGGCCACCTCGAGCGCGACGGCGAACTGCGGTCGCTCGGCCTCGAGCAGGTCGCGCGCTTGGGCGTGGTCGATGGCCGCGAGCGCCCCCGCCGCGTTCGCGTCGCGCAGGTAGAGAGCCGCGAGCACCAGAGGCCCCGTCTCGAGGGCGCGCCACGCCTCGGCGCCCTCTTCGCGAGCCGGCTGGACGTGCGTTCGGCGGAAGCGATCGCGGAGCGCGACCGCCTTGCCCAGCCAGTCTTCCGTCGCCTTGACCGCGTCGGTGAGGGCCGCGTCGCTCGGCTCGAGCAAGCGCCGGCGCACGGCCACCCGCTCGAGGGCGCCGGCGCTCTCCAAGGGGCCCCCCGTCGTGATGGCGTCGTGCGTCCACGTGTCGAGCGCCTCGATGTGGTGCTTGGTGTCGGCGTCGGGCCCGATCTGCAGGAGCAGATCGTAGAGAGCGCGGGAGCGCCCCTCGTCGCCGCGCGTCGCGAGCTCGCGCACGGCGCCCCGAATGGCCTCCGGGCCGTCTGGGCCGAGCATCCCCTGCACCGGCTCGCCCACGCGCGCGAGATAGAGCCCGCCGCTCACGGCGACGACGCCGCGATCGGCGCTGCGCGCACGGAACCGCGCCGCCGCACGCGCCATCTGCCGCGATTCGACCGCGCCGAGGCGGACCGCACGCTCGACGGACCCCGGCGCGCTGAGCAGAAGGTCGTGAACGGCGACGGAGAAGTCGTCGTCGCTCACCGCGGCCTGCGGCGGCATGGCCCGCTCCGGCGTGGCCGCGGCGGACGTGGCCCCCCGGTGAACGGTGCACGCCGCGAGGTAGGGGACCGCCGCCAGGAGCGGCGCCAGAGGACGCAGAAGTCTCATCGGACGAGAGGCTAGTCTACACGCGCACACGGACGCTGCGAGCGGGGCGGGCAAGCCGGCCCCGCACGCTCGGGTTTCTTGGATTCCCGGCGGCCGTCCTGCCGTGGCATCATGGGCCGTCGATGCTGAGCGACTCCATCCGGTTCTACGCCGCCACCGATGTGGGCAAGGTCAGGGACCACAACGAGGACAACTTCCTCGTCGACAAGAAGCTCGGCCTTTTCATCGTGGCCGATGGGATGGGTGGGCACGCGGCCGGCGAGGTGGCGAGCGCCATCGCCGTTCGCACCGTGCACGAGGAAATCAAGCGCGAGAAGGAGCTGCTCGACGACTACGCGAACGGCGCGACGGGCGCCAGCAAGGTCACGACGAAGGACGTCGTGGCCCTCGTGGAGCACGCGGTCCAGCGCGCTTGCTCGAAGATCCACGAGGAGGCCCGCACCGACACGGCCAAGCGCGGCATGGGCACGACGCTGAGCGCGATCGTCATCGTCGGGCACCAGGGGTTCATCGCGCACGTGGGCGACAGCCGCATTTACCTCTCGCGCGGCGACAACGTGCAGCAAGTCACCGAAGATCACACCGTCTTCAATGAGCTCATCAAGCGCGGCAAGCTCACCCGCGAGCAGATCGAGAAGGTTCAGCAAAAGAACGCCATCACGCGGGCCGTGGGCGTCTACGAGCGCGTCGAGGTCGACACGCTCGTCATCGAGCTCATCGCGGGCGACGTCCTCGTGCTTGCGAGCGACGGCTTGCACGGATACCTCGAGACGGCCGACGAGCTGAAGTCGCCGCTCGGGCTCGAGGGCGACGCGAGCGTCAAGGCCCTCATCGCGCTCGCCAACGACCGCGGCGGCAAGGACAACATCACGAGCCTCGTCGTGCGTGTCGGCGAGGAGGGGGCCGCGGACACGGCTCGCGCCAAGCGGCTCGCCCTCGAGCGGAACGTCCTGTCGAAGATGCCGCTCTTCTCGCGGCTGGCCGAGCGCGAGCTGCTCCGCGTCATGCAATCGGTCGAGGTCCGCGACTACAAGGACGGCGACGTCATCATCCACGAGGGCGACAAGGGCGACGAGCTGTTCATCGTGCTCGACGGCAAAGTCCGCGTCTCGCGCGGCGATCAGACGCTCCTCGATCTCGGCCCCGGAGAGCACGTCGGCGAGATGGCGCTCATTCGCAGCGTGCCTCGCTCGGCTTCGGTCTCCGCCGTTGGCCCCGCGTCGCTCATCGCGATCCGCCGGGCCGACTTCTTCGAGATCCTGCGCAAAGAGCACGAGATCGCCGTCAAGATGCTGTGGCAGTTCCTCGGTGTCCTCGCCGACCGGCTCGACCAGACGTCGAGCGAACTGCACAACGCGAAGCGAGAGCTCGCGGCCGAGGACATGACGGCGGAGATCTTCCCGGATGTCGACGTGGAGGAGTCCACGCCCTCGCCGGTCAGCGGCGCGTGACGCGCCATGCGTGAACCGGTCCTCGGGGCCATCGCGCTGCCTTGCGCGGTGTGCACCTTGCTCGGCGCGTGCGGGCGAACGGAGCGAGCGTCCCCCGTCGCCGACGCCGCCACGTCCACTCCCCCGGCGAGCGCGTCCTCGAGCAGCACCCCGCGACCGCACTGGGGCGAGGTGGCCGCGGCGATGGCGCACCAGCCGTGCCGCATCGTCGGCCTCGAGGGCGACGTCCGTGCGGAGGACGCCGCGCAGCCTGCGCCCGCCCACGGCAAGTCGGGGTCGGACGCGGCGGCGGGATTGGCCCTCGTGACGCAGCAAGAGATCCCCGTCGAATCGTGGCTCCTGCTCGGACCGGCCTCTCACCTCGTGGCCAAGGATCCGCGGACGACGCGCGAGACGACGTTCCTCGGCGCGGGCCGCGTCAGGCCATGCGTCGGCCGCAGGGAGGAGTCGTGGGTCGCCTCGGGCGCCTTCGAGAGCATCCTCGGCGCCGGCGAGACGCCCGGGGCCGAGGAGTGGGTGGTGACTCCACTCGCCGTCGTCCGATACACGTCGGCCAAGGTGCGCATCGAGGTGGGGTCGAAGGCCACGCGTACGGCCCTCGTGTCGGGCACCGCGTTCGCGTGGCGCACCGACGACGCGAGCGCGCGGCTCGGCGACGGGGGATTGATCGACGACGCCGGGACGGAGAGCGACGGATGGCAGAGGGTCACCGCGGGCACGCTGACGTTCGAGGCGTCCGCGGCTCCTTCGGCGACGGCGCGGGCGCGCGCTGCGGTCGAGCAGTGCACGACCTTGGCCGATCGATCCCGCGATCTGGGGGCGATGCTGATGGCCCCGAGCGTCGGCCTGCCCGAGGCAAGCGCCATCACGGAGCAGGTCAACGGCCGCCGGCTCGCGCGGGCTGCCTGCGCCGTCGCCTCTCTGCGCGTGGCCACGTTGCCTCCGGCCGCGTCGCGCGACGCGCTCGAGGCCTCGCTGGGCGATGCAGTGACGGCATGGACGGCCGTACCGCTCCCGGGCAAGGGAGGCAAAGAAGGAGAAGGTGGCGGAGGCAAAGGAGCGGAGAGCGGCGGGGGCACTGGCGCCTCCCCCGTAACCCATTGACATGCTTCACGCCGGACCGATAGCGTCCCTGAGAGCGGGAATGATTCGGCTCGAGGCGGGCGTCGCGGGAGTGCTCGTGCTGATGATGGCTGCCCGCTCGGCAGAGGCGGACGAGCCGGTCGGCGCGCGCGAGCCACGCCTGATGAGCGAGACGGCGGAGATCACCTCCGTCGCCGACGCGTTCGACGGGGACGATCCGTTCGATCTGAACCTCCTCGTGGGATTTCACCAGTCGTGGAAGCACGCCAGCATCCGTCGCGAGACGACGCTCGGTCAGGCGGGGCTCTCCACGGGCGGCTTCGTCCCCGCGACGGAGAACATCGCCAAGTACTCGTCGTCGATGTCGACGCTCGACGTCGGAGCCGATGTGGGGATCTACCGCGACTTCGCGCTCATCCTGCGGGTGCCCGTCATCCTGAGCTGGTCGCAGAGCATGGGGGACTTGAACGGATCGGCGGCCGTCGACCCGATGCTGCTCGCGGACCCGGTGGGCGGCCAGCCGCTCTTCTCCGTTCCGTTCAGCAGCCCGACGCGGAGCGGCGTCGACTACATCTCGGCGGGGCTCGACTGGGCCATCTACAACCAGCAGCGCGACATCACGAAGCCGACGTGGGTCGTCGGGGTCGAAGGCCGCCTCGCCGTGGGCACTCCACTGCACGCGTGCAATGCAAACCCCTCCCCTGGGGTCGTCGAGTGTCCCGACCCCTCCAACCCCACGGTGAACCGCGACCCGGGGATCAGCCGCGGCATGGACTCGATCATCGTCCACACGACGTGGTCCAGGCGCTTCGGGTACGTCGAGCCGTACAGCGGATTCCGGGTGCAGGCCGACTTCGCGCAGAGCCGCAGCGACTTCGAGGCGTGGAACCCCACGAACGACCTCGACCGGACGCCGCCCCTGCTCGGCTCGTTCACGATCGGGATGGAGGTCGTCCCGTTCGAGCAGCGCGAGTCCTTCCAGCGCCTGAGCGCGGACTTCCGGTTCGAGGGGACGTACCACTCGCCGGGCCGCGAGTACTCCGAGCTCTTCGACGCGCTCGGATCGTCGCAGGCCCCGTCGCTCCGCACGCCGAACCCCTCGTCTTATTACAACCCGAACCCGGGCACGCCGATCAGCGCGACCAATCCCAGCGTGGCCAACCCTGCCACCGAGAACGTGTACTTCAGCGGCATCACGGAGCAGCAGGCGTTCGGCAGCTTCGCGTTCTCCGCGTCGGCCACGTACCAGGCGGGCGAGTACGTGAAGTTCTCCGTCGGCACGGCCCTGACGTACGCGCAGTCGCACCTCGTCACGGCGGCCGACACGTGCACGCCCAACAACACCGTGCCGGACTTCGCGGGACCTTGCTCGACGACGAGCGGCGGCACGACGACGGTCCTCGGCTCGCCCAACCCCGACCACCGCGACGTCATCGACCTGCCGGGCCATCGCTTCTCGGTCGACGACACGACGATCGTCGACCTCTGGGTCCGCGGCGTCGTGATGTTTTAGCGGTACCTTCACGATTGCCCCGTCGGGGTACGCCATGCGTCTCGGGCCGTTCGCACTCGCCTTCGCTTCGCTGACCGCCTTCGCGTCGGCGGCGCTTGCGGAGACGAAGCCGCCGGTCGTCATCTGGCCGACGCTGGTGCCCGCAGGCGATGGGCCGAGCGGGGCGCCGCTTCATCGTCCGCAACCGCAGACGGAGCGCGACGTCTTCGCGCATGCGCAGGAGCTCGACGCGACGCTGCGCGACGCCGTGCAGGACCTCGGCTTCACGCTCTTCGTGGCCGACGACGGCCCAGCACCGGGGCACATGCGCGATCAGGACCTCGTCGAGCGCGCCGCCCGGTCCGCGGAGACGGGGACACCCGAAGACGGCACGTGGGTCGTCAGCCCGCGCGTCGAGGCGGCGAGCGGCGGGGACTACGTCGTCCGCATCGTCGCTGTGCCCCCGAAGGGACACGAGCTCCGCGTCCGGGTCGAGACCGTCCCGGCCGATTCGGTGAGCGTGCGCGGCCTCGTCATGCTGCGCGATCTCTTGACGCCGGTGACGGCGGCGCAAGCGACGTTCGAGCAAGAGCGCGAGCAGGCGGCGAAGGGGTCGACCCAGGGCATCATGACGCCGCTGCGGTCGCAGGGCCGCGCGGTGCTCGCCGTGAACGCGGGCCTGTTCGGCGGGTTCACCGCCTACAGCGCGCAGCGCGCGAGCGGCTCGGACGACCCGCGCGTCCTCTATCCGCTGCTCGCGCTCGGCACGGGCATCGGCGTCGGCGGGGCGCTCCTCGTCGCCGACGAGTGGGACGTGACGACGGGCGGCGCGTGGTTCCTCGCCGCGGGCGGCTGGTGGGGCGCGGCCTCGGCCTACTTTCTCTCCGTCGGGACGAACGTGCAGCCGACCGACGAGCGCTACGCATGGGCCGTCGGCGGGGGCTTCGCGGGCGTCACGCTCGCGGCGGTCGCCTTGACGCGCTCTCCGTTCGACGACGGCGACGCGATGCTCGTGCACTCGGGCGCGGCGATCGGCTTGGTGCTCGGGGCCGCCGTGCAGCTCCTCGACGAGGGGTCGACGGCGAAGGGCACCCCGAGCTCCACCGGCATGGGCGTCGGGACAGCGGCGGGCTTCGTGGGCGCGGGCCTGCTCGCGACGCAAGTGACGACGTCTCCTTCGCGCGTGCTCTTGATCGATCTCGGAGTGGGCGGCGGCGCGCTCGTCGGCGCGGCGGCCGCGAGCCCGCTCATCTTCCAGAACCCGAAGCCCGGAGACGTCCGCGGCTGGCTGTCGGCCGGGATTGCCGGGGCCCTCGGCGGGGGCGCGCTCGGGTGGTGGCTGACGCGCGACGTGGGCACCGCGGGATCGAAGGCCGACATCGACCTACCGGGCGGCGTCCCCGTCCCCGGCGTCATCGGCGAGAGCGTCACGCGCCGCGGGGCCGCCCCAGTCTACGGCCTCGCGTGGTCAGGTCTGTTCTGACATCCCGCGCGCGGCGGCGACCGCGCGGATCTCGTCGCGGCGTTTCGCGAGCTCGTCGAAGTCCTTCACGGGGAGAAACCGCGAGGCAGACCCGTCGCGCGGGACCTGGGCATAGGCGGCGGGCATCGCCGCCGTCAGCTCCTGCAGGAGCCGTTCGAACTGCACGGCCACGCGACCCCCGACCTTCTTCTCGACCTCGAACCATGCGTAGCCCACGTTCGTGTGCGCCAGGGCCTCGGCCTTGACGAGGAACGTGTTCGTGTTGAAGACGCGCACGGTGGCGGCGTCGAAGCCCGGCGGCAAGCGGAACTCCTCGAGCACCTGCAGCCGCCGGACGGGCCGGCCCGCCCCGTCGTCGGCGTCGGCCCACACGGGGATGCCGCCGCGATCGCCCGAGACCTTGGGGGCGACTTCGACGAGGACGTCCCGTCCGCCGTCGATGAAGAGCCCGAGGAGGGCCTCGTCGATGGTGGCGCCGAGGTTGTCGAGGTTGGCGATCCACACGTACTTGCCCCCCCTGGCCAGGAATGCCTCCAAGAGGCCGGAGCGGCGCAGGGCGTCGGGCAGGTCGCCGTGTCCTGGAGCGTAGGTGCTGGGCTGACCGTCTTCGCCGAAGAACAGCCCCCCCTCGCGGGTGAGGCGAAGGCCGAGGTCTTGCGTGAACGTGGCGACGTGCGCCGGGGCGTCGTACTTCGCGAGGGCAGCGCGGATCGGAGCGTTCGTCGCCTCGCTCGTCATGAGCCACAGCGGCACGGCGACGCCGGCGCGCCGGGACCAGTGGCGGTTCTCGCGCAGCCGCAGCTCGAGGAACGTGGACCCGTCGAGGGCCTCGACCAGCGCCTTGACCACCCCGCCCATGCGGGTCGCCATGCCGCCGGCCAGCACGCAGAAGGCCAGTTCGCCCCGGGCGATGGCCGCGGACCCGATGGACGCGAGCCGCGTGTACTCGGCGGAGCCCGGGCTCGGGTGAACGACGATGTCGCCCTCGCGGGGGGCTTCGACCAGGCCCCGGACGCGATTGCGCTCGTCCCGGTCGACCGCGGCTTCCCCGCGGGCCCGTGCGAAGAGGGGCGCCGCGAGGGTGACGAGGCGGTCCCCGTCGAACCCCGCCGCGTCGAGGCGGGCCCGAAGCTCGGTGGGGAGGGCGGCAAGCTCGCGTCGAAGGTCGGATTCGCTCATGGTAGACTCCGCCCGAAGTTGCCTCGAACGAGGTCCCGAGCCATGGGAAACGTAGCCTTCGGCGCGTGCATCTCGTGGGCCATGCTGACGCTGCTCGGCGGGTGCGTCGTCGAGGCCGCTGTCCCGGTGCCCAACGGCGTCGCGGTGGGCGGTCCACCCCCGCAACCGGTTAGCGAGATGAGGCCGCCTCCTCCCAATACGCGCATGGTCTGGGTGGCCGGATATTGGCATTGGACGGGCATGCAGTACACCTGGATCCCCGGCCACTGGGAGAGCGCGCCCCCGGGGCTGCTCTGGCGGGCTCCGCGGTACTCGGTGCGCGAGGGCGCGTACTTCTACGAGCCTGGCGGCTGGCTGCGCGGGCCCTGAGATGCGGGGCCGATTCGTCGTGAAGGCGCGGAGGACGGCCCAGAGGATGACCGTCTTGCTCGCGATGACGGCGATGGGGGTGCCCGCGCCCGCTCGCGCGCGCGTCGGGGATGCTCCACCAGTGGAGCACGAGCCCATCGCGCCCGACCCGCGCGAGGATCTGGCCATGGGCGTCGTACTCGCCGGCGAGATGCCCGCAGCCATCCGCACGCCCGCGGGCGTCATCGTCGCCGCGCCAGACCCCTTGCGCAATCCGTCCGGGTCCGACGGCCTCTACGGCGCGAGCGGAAGCCCCACGTTCGTCCCCGATCGAGACACGCAGCGGCCCGACATCAACGCCTACGACGACCCTTTCACGCCCTCGACGGCGCCTTTCAAGCGCCTGCAAGCCTTCGATGCCGTGGACGACGACTACACCCTCCGGGTCTACGACCAGCACCTGGTCCGGATGCCGGTCGGCGCGACGGCCGCGCCCGAGCCGGAGGAGGCGACCTTCTTCGCCGACATGGTCCTCGACCTCACGCCCGACCGCGACGTGCTCATCCCGAGCGTGGCGCCGGGGGCGCGCATCGTTCGGGCGCGGCTCGGATCCGGCGCGGTCGACGTCGCGTACCGCATGGTGCGCGACGGCGCCGACAACTGGTTTCTCCAGCCCCTGCTCCTTCGCGCGCCCGTGCGTGCGCGCCTCGTGATGCAGCTGGCCGTCGCCCGGGCGGCGTTCGGCGGCCCTCTGATCGATTCAGGGTGGAACGATCTGCCCGTCGTGCCGTCGCTGCCCCCGCGAGCGGCGCGGGAGGCAGCGAGGGTGAGCCGGGTCATCGGCGTCAGCCGCGCGATGCGGCCGCGCGACGCCATCGCTCGAATGGTGCAGTACTTCCGCGGCTTCACCGACGCTGACGACCCGCCGAGCGGCCGGGCGAGCGTCTACCTCGACCTCGCCCTGTCGAAGAAGGGCGTCTGCCGGCACCGGGCTTTCGCGTTCCTCGTGACGTCGCAGAGCCTCGGGATACCGACGCGGCTGGTCGAGAACGAGGCCCACGCATGGGTCGAGGTTCACGACGGGTCGCGGTGGCGACGGATCGATCTGGGGGGAGCGGGGCGGCTGACCAACCCGGCGGCGATGGCCTCGTTGGACCGGCCCGTGTACGACCCGCCGGTGGATGCGTACCCGTGGCCGCAGAGTGCTGATCGCGGGCAGGACTTCGCTGCGGCGGGCGCGGGCGCGGGCGCGGGCGCGGGCGCGGGCGCGGGCGCGAACGC
>PLIR01000386.1 GCA_003139415.1 Myxococcales bacterium
GAAGGCTCGATCGTGGTCAACAAGGTCCGCGAGGGCAAGGACGACTTCGGCTACAACGCCGCGAACGACTCCTACGGCAACCTGCTCGCCATGGGCGTCATCGATCCGGTGAAGGTCGTCCGCACGGCGCTCCAGAACGCGGCCAGCGTCGCCGGTCTCATGCTGACGACCGAGTGCCTCGTCGCCGAGCGTCCCAAGGAGGAGAAGGCGGCGGCGGGCGGTCACGCCGGGCACGGGCACGGCGACTTCTGAGCCCCTAGTCTAGGGCGCTCCTCACAACNNCCCCCCCCCCCCCCACCACGACAGGCAGCGAAGCGAATCGAGGCCTCGAGGGCGTTGAGCCTTCGGGGCCTCGCTCTTTTTGTTCTACGGTAGTGTTCATGGTCCAAGAGAAGGCGAGGCGCTCCGGCTGGCGTCGGAGGTGCTTCGTGGTCGGCGCCCACGCGATGGTCGCCGGGTGCGCCGCTCGGGCCGCTCCGCCGGCTCCGCCGCCCGCGGCGCACACGGTGACGGCGGTGGTGCTGGTCAACGGGTGCGCGCACCTCGGCGTCGACAACGCCAAGCTCGCCCAAGCCGCGATGAATCAACTCGTCGACGGCTGCGGTTCGTTCAACGGTGGGCGCGTGCAGTTCAGCGCGACGCTCCTACCCGGAGGCGCCATTCAGTTCGTACAAGGTCCCGATCCGGCACAGTCGATCCCGATCTGCGTGCTCACTCACCCCCTGACGCATCGCGTCCGCCTCCAGACCGCCTGCACGCTCGACGTGCGCCTCGAGGAAGGCGCGGTGGAGGTGCCGAAGGCGCCCGGCCCCTGACACGCCGGCGGGCTCTTCGGCTCCCTTGCGGGGCCGGGCGTCCCCCGTTATGGCCACGCGACGCCGATGCTTGGCTGCTTGGGCCTCCTTCCGATCGCCGCCCCCAGCGCGTCGTTCGTAGGCTGGCGGCTCGGTGGGGCCGCGTTCCCCGATGGCTCCGCTCCGGATCGAGCGCTCGCCGGGGCCGCGCTCTTCGGTGCAACGACGATGGCCGTCGTCCAAGGCTTGGCCCTCGCGCAGCATCTTCATCGAGGCACGTTGCTCGGGGCCCTCGTGCTGGCGACGCTGGCCGCCGCGGCGCTGCCCCGTCCGCGCCGTCGAGAGCCTCGCCGACCGTTTGTCACGATGGCGACGGCCCCTCTCGTGATCGCCTCGGCCGTCGCCGTCGCGCTCACCGTGCTCGCGGCGTACTGGCTGCCGGTCTGGCAATGGGACGCGCTCGGCTACCACCTGCCCTACGTGAACTTCGTCCTCCAAGGGCGCGGCTCCAAGGGAATCCCCGACGACATGCCCTACGTGTCGACGTATCCGCACGTCATCGAGACGTTCATGATCGCGCTGCGCGCGATGCTGCCGGACGATCGCCTCGTCGACCTGGCGCAGGTGCCCTTCGCGCTCCTCGGCGCTGGCGCCGTCGTCGCGATCGCGCGCTGCATGGGGGCGCCTCGACCCGAGGCGTTCGCGGCGGGCACCGCGTGGGTCGTGCTGCCCGCGGTGTTCCTGCAGATGCCAACGGACTACGTCGACGTCGGCAGCGCCGCCTGGCTGCTCGTGGCGATTTACTTTCTCTTGGCCTCCAGTCGCCCCGGAACGGAGGGCCAAGCCGTTGTCGTTCGGAGGCTGCTCGTCGGCGCGGTCGCGCTAGGCCTGTTTCTGGGATCGAAGCCGAGCGCGCCGCTCGCCTGCGTGATCATCGGGGCGTCGTTGATCGTCGTCGCCGTCTGGGAAGGGCAGGCTCGAATCGCGCCGGCGATCCTGGTCCTCGTCGTCGTGTTCGGCGGCGGCGCGTTCGCGAGCAACGCCATTCGGTATGGCAACCCCGTCTGGCCCGTCGCCGTCTCGATCGGGCCCCTCCACCTGCCCGGGATCAGCGCGATGCAGCACCTCCTCGACTCGGGCGCCGCCGCACCGCGTTTGCACGGGTCGCTTTTCTCACGCGTGGCGCGATCGTGGACCGCGCTGACGGCCCCTCCCGTATTCGACATGCGCATCGGTGGGTTCGGGCCCCTGTTCCTCGTCGCGCTCCCCGCAGCCGCGGTGACGTTGTGGCAAACGCGGGCCGCCCCTCGGCAGGCGGGATTGACGGGTGCGGGTCTACTGGCCACCGTGGCAACCCCGGACCCTGCGGTGGCGCGCTACGTCCTTGCGTTCCCAGCGCTCGTATTTGCTCTGGCTGCACCTCGATTGGCGAGGGTGCCGTCGGGCGTTGCCCCGTGGCTCGGTCTCGCGCTCGGGGCCGTCGCGCTCGGGCAGGTCGCTTACGCGCTGCCGGGTCTATCAGGTGAAGGGCCGCCTCTGTTCGCGTACGCTCGGATGTCCGATGAGGAGCGCGCCGAAGCCGTTGGGGCGGACGGGCCGCCCACCCCGTTTGCCGCGGCGCGGCGTCGGCTCGAGCCCGGAGAGAGCTTTGCCTTCGACCAGTCGATGGAACTCCCTTACCTGGCGTGGGACAGTGCGCTCACTCGTCGAGCGGTCTGGATCTCGGATAACCTTGGCGGCGAATCGATCGGCGCGCTTCTCTCGCAGGAGAACGCCCGCATCGTCGTCGCCGCGGACGCCGCTCCGGCAGGACAATGGCTGACGCGCCAGCCTGACCGCTTCCTCCGACTGTTTCCGTGCAAGTCCGCCCCATGTTCGGTCTACGAGCGTCGCTGAACGCGGTCGTCGCGGCAACGTTCGTTCTTGGCGGTCTCGCGCGGTCCGCCTTGGCCGCTGGCCCCGTCGATCCCCCGCCGAACTGCTCGGCCGTCGAACAGCGCGTCGAGGAGGCCAAGCAGCTTCTGCAGTCGTGCGAAAGCGATCGGCAGAGCGTCGCTGCCGACCGCGACGCGTGCGTGGAGCAGGTCAACTCGACCAATCAGAAGCTCGCTACGTCGCAAGAGCACGTGGAGGCCTGCACCACCGCGAAGGCCAATCTCTGCTCCGAAGCGGCGACCTTTGCGCAGAAGTTGCTCGACGGTCGCGTCACCAACGTCGGCTCTTGCATCCCCGGTCCAGACCAGAGCCGCCTGCGTCAACTCCTCCGAGGATGGGAAGAAGCCGACGTCGCCCTTGCGCAGGTCGCCGCATTTGCGGCGGGAGAGTCCGATACGCTGCCCGCGGCTTTCGGCGCAACGACGGCCGAGCGGCTCGTCTCCCGGCTCGTCGGATCCGCACCGCACGACCCCGTGTTTTATCGGCGCCTCTTGACCGAAGCCCTCAAGCTGACGGCGCCGCACTCCTGGCAGCGAATCCGATCGGGCGGGCCGACCAGCGTCGAAGGCTGGTTTGCGTCGGAGGATCCGCTGGATCCGAAGCTCGTCCAAGAGGCGCAGCACGTCGCGTCCGCGGGTCAGGAGGGGCCGTCTCTCTCGGCCGCGTTGCGGCTCGTCCAGGCATATCAGCTGATCAGCCGCTGCCGAGAGGAGTCGCCGACCGCCGGCTGCAGGCGAGCGCGGCAACTCGAGGGCGTCTTCGAGTCGACCGGGCCTCTGCTTCTTCGCCAACGCGTCGAGGACATATGGGCGGCCGACTGCCACAACGTCGAGCCGGGGACCGTGCTGGCTTGGGTGCAGGACTTCCCGGCGTCCCCGGGGACCTCACCCAACAGCGACTTCTCGGAGGTGGCGAGCGCCGCGCAAGCGAAGCTGTTCACGTGCTTCCTGGGCGAAGGCGGCGGCGGGCCGGTCGCCTCGTTCAGCGCGTGGCTCAACACGGCCCTCCCCAGCCCCAAAAAGCTCGACTCTCGATCCCTCGTTCGGGTCGACGAGATCCGCGCGGGCGTTCGTGACGATACCCTCCTCGACGCCTGCGGGCGCGCCGTCCGGGCGATGCAGCGCATCCCCGCGCCGACGGCATGCGTCGCGCCTCCGATCGACGTGAGCCCGGCCATCACCCGTTGGACGTCCCTCGCGTCGCAGAGCGATGACTCGAACGTCCCGCTCACCTTGTGCCGTCAGTACGCGCGCATGCTCTGGGAGGGACAGGCCGCGAGCATCGCGCCCTCGTTCGAACGGCCGCCGACCGTCGCCGGGATGATCACGCGCGAGCGGGACGCCGAGGCGACCCCGCTGGAAGAGCTGCGCAGCGCCTGCAAGAACCGCGTGGGCTCGGAGGACTCGTTCGCCCACAACCTCGCGACCTTGGCGGCGCTCGCCCGTGGCTTCGGCGAATCCCTGGACGCCGACCCTTGGCGCGCCGATCGGAGCGGAGCGCCGCTCGAACTCCGCCGCTTCTCCGAGGCCGCCACCGTGCCGGGCTGGATCGCGCACATCGCTTCGAGGGAGTCGGCATGCCGCGCCCTGATGCTGGCCGATTCACGGTGCGAGCAATGCGACACGCTCCAGCACGGCACCGTCTACGACTGCGACCTGCGCGAACGGCTCGAGCAGCGCTGGGTCCGTTACCAGCGCGTCACGGCATCCTCGTTCGCCGGCGTCCTCGCGATCGTGGGCTTGGTCCTCTGGGGCGGGCGCATGCGCCGCGCGCGAAGGTCGTTCACCAACTGGGCGCGCCGGACGCAGACTCGAATGAGCGCCCTCGGGTTCGTGTCGACCGCCGATCGACTGCGATTCATCCTGCCGTCCCGGAACGACGTGCTCCACGTCGCGCTGCCGCGCGATGCCGCCTGGGAGCGCTGGGGTCACGACGCATGCGTGGTGCGGGTGCGCGGTGCCAAGGTCCAGGAGCAGCACATCCAGCATGCTGTCGACGTATGCCGCCGCGTCGGAGCCCGTCTGGTCTTCGTGCTGCACGACGACGCCGCGTCGCTCGACCTCGGCGCCGTCCGAGCCGTCCTCGATTGGGCCGGAAGGGGCGGCACCCGCACGGTCCACGTGCTGCCTGTCGCGGTGTCTCGCCTCGAATGGGCGCGGGTATCGGGCGATCTCCTCGACCTCCTGGAGGAGACGTCCCTGCGCGGGAATCCCTTCGAGGTGCGCGGCCGTATCACGTCCTCGAGTCAGTTCTGGAACCGTGAGCGACTCGTGTCCGGACTGCTCGCCGAGACGCGCGCCGGGCGGTGGGTCGTCATCACGGGCTTGAGGCGGTTCGGCAAGTCGTCGTTGACGCTCGAAGTCGCCCGTAGGCTCCCTGGCCTTTCCGCCTATGTGGACCTCGCAGGCTTTCACCACGAGATCGCCTTCGACGAGGATCCTTCGCGCGCCGTCGACGCGATTCTTCGATCGCTGTGCGCGCGCCTCGTCGACTCCGCCCGCACCCTCTACCCCGCGGCGACGATCCCCGAGGCGCCCACGGGCGAGGTGGACGCAGCGGCTCTGACGAGGGCGGTCCGCGATCTCTGCGCGGCCTGCGCCCCCTTTGCCGACGGACGCCCGCCGCCGATGCTCCTCGTGGTCGATGAGCTGGAACAGGTCCTCGCGATGGACACGAAGCGCGTCGGGCACGCGCTCGACGTGCTCGCGATCCTGCTGGGGCGGCTGCGCAACGCGCTGGGCGACAGCTCTGCGCAGACCGGGGGCGGCTCGGTCGGCGTCCTGCTGTGCGGCGCGCTGCATCCGCTGCTCTGGGCTCCCTTGCGAACGCTCGGGCAACAATCGATCATGGGTGCCTTCCCCTCTCTCTGCGTGCCTTGCCTGTCCCACGAGGCGGCGTCGGCCATGATGCGGGGCCTCGGGGCGCGTCAGGGCATCCGGTTCGCCGACGACGCGCTCGACTACATCGTGCAGCAATCGCAGGGGGTGCCGTTGCTGCTCCGCCGCATCGGCACGTCGTTGCTCGAGCTCTACGACGCCGACCACGCCCGTCAGGGGAGTCTGGGTGCCGTGAACGTCGGGCGAGAGGGCGCCCGCGAAGCCGTCGCCCGCGAAGAGACCGAGGGCGCGCCCCTACGCGTCTGGGTCGAATCCGAGATCGCCGAGCGCACGGGGCCAGCGGGCGCGATCCTGCGCGCCCTCGCGGCGAGGGGACCCATCCCCGTGTCGGAGCTCCGTCACGTGGCCGAACACAGCATCCTTGCCCAGTTTGCCTCGAGCGGAATGATGGAGAGCTTGGCCCGACCCGAAGTGCAACGCCGCGCGCAGGAGGCCGCGAGCGTCATGCTGCGATTGCTGGGCGAGACCGGTCTGCTCACGCCGATCGGCGACCCGATCTCGCCGGAGAGCTACGCGCTTCCCGATGGCTCCATACGGCGCGCGCTGCAACCGTCGCCCAGCCAACCGTAGAGCGACGCGCGATCGCGTTATCGCGTGCCCCAGCGCTCGTCACGTACGGTGATGAGTGCCCAGGGCAGGATCCATTGCAGGAAGCACGCGCTGAAGATGGCGTACAGCAAGCCGTAAGCGAAGCGGAAGCTCCGCTCGATGCGCAGGTAGTAAGCCGCCGAGAACAGCGCGCCGAGCGAGAGAGCCACGGCCGCCTGGATGTGAGTCGACGCATCGTCCGCGAACGCGAACGGCAGCTGAAGCAGGCCCCACGTGAAGAGGACGAGGCGCAGGTTGGACGCGACGAACGTGACGATCGGGAGCACCCGGTTCCGGTCGCGGTATCGCGTGAACATGAACCCCGCGAACGAGAAACCCTCGACGATGTAGCTCCTGTCCCAGCGCAGGAACATGCGCGATAGCTGACGGTACGTCGTCGGCGCCAGCGTGTGCACCGTAGCGCGGCGCTGGTACACGGTGTCGTAGCCCTGACGAAGGACGATGTTCGTGAGCGCCTGATCTTCGCCGTGCCCGACCGGACGTCCCAAGAAGGTCTGGTTCGTCCACTCGGCCAGGTGGGGGACGACGGCCGCTCGGCGGAATGCCGCAAGAGCCCCGGGGCAGCACGCCACCGCGCGGTACACGGACTGCGACGCGCGGCCGAAGTCGAACGCGAGCGCGTAGTGGACCTCCAGCATCCTGCTGATCGTCGAGTCTCGATTGAGCACCGCCACCCGCCCGGCGACCCCGCCGATGCGCTCGTCCGCCAGGAACGGCGTCACCATCTCGGCAATCGTGCGCGGCTCGACTTCGCTGTCCGAGTCGATCGTCAGCAAGATGTCGCCGGACGCCTCGCGGAAGCCCTCGGCCAGAGCGGCGCGCTTGCCGCGATTGCTCGCGAACCGCAAGAGACGGACGAGATTGGGAAACTCGCGCCGCAACCGCTGCATGTGGAAAAACGTGTCGTCGCGCGACCCGTCGTCGACGACGATGATCTCCAGCTTGTCGGCCGGGTAGTCGGATCGAGCCACGGAGCGGATGCTCCGCTGCACCATCGGTCCCTCGTTGAACGCGGGGATGACGACCGTCACCTTGGGCCACACGGCGTCGCGCGGTCGGTCGAACGGACGGTACCGTTGCCAGAGCAGGCTCTGGAGCGCAGTGTAGAACGCCTGAATGAGGACAATCGCGCCGAGCGGGTGCGTGACGCACCCGAGCATCCAAGCCGCGATCGCCGCGCCCCACATTTCTGGCCGCGTCTTGACGAGGAGCATCCCCAGGATGCTCAGCACCGCCCCGACCAAAGGCAGCAGGCCGAGGGCTGCTCGTACCGCGCGTCGCGCCGGGCTACTTCGCATCGTCATGCGGTTGGGTCGCTCTGCGATGAACGCGCCAAGAAGCGCATCGGGTCGACAGGCGGCGCCAACGTACGACGTGAAGGCCGGTCGGGCAAGTCGCCGCCTGCCTCTACACCTGATCTCCGTACGAACATCGCTCGTATAGACGGCCGTGACGCTGAAAACATCCAACGTGACCATTGAAGGGGTCGTCGAGCGCGTTACCTTCGAGAGCCCAACGTCGGCCTACCGCGTACTGAAGGTGGCGGTGACCGGGCGAGCCGAGCGGCTCGCCGTCGTGGGAACATTCCCCCCCGCCCCGGTCGGGGCGCGGGTGCGCGTGCGAGGTCGCATCGAACACGACCGCAAGCACGGCGAGCAACTCCGCGTCGATTCGCTCGTCGAGCTGGCGCCGGACACGCTCGCCGGGCTCGAGAGGTACCTCGCGTCGGGCCTTATCCGGGGCGTCGGGCCGAAGCTTGCCGCGCGGATCGTGGCGACGTTCGGCCTGGATTCCCTGCGCGTCCTCGACGAGGCGACCGAGCGGCTCGCGGAGGTGGACGGGCTCGGGCCAAAGCGGCGCAGCGCGCTGGCCCGCGCGTGGCGCGAACAGCGAGCGGTGCGGGACGTCATGGTGTTCTTGCAAGCTCACGGTGCGAGCGCTTCTCTCGCTGCGCGAATCGTCAGGCGATACGGGCCGCACGCGATGAACGTCGTGTCGCGCGAACCGTATCGGCTGGCGCTCGAGGTGAACGGCGTCGGATTCAAGACGGCGGATCGCATCGCCGCAACGATCGGGGTCCGCCCCGATTCGCCCGAGCGGATGCACGCGGGCGTACTCCAGGTGGTGCACGACCTGACGCTCGCGGGACACATCTGGACCTCCGAGGCCGAGGTGACCACCCGGGCGGCCCAGATGCTGGGCCTGAGCGAGGACGACAGTGACGTCCGCGGTCGCCTCGCCCGCGCGCTCGAGGCGAGCCTCCTTTCGGGCCACGTGGCGCTCGAACCAGGACTGCCGGAGGGCGATCGCCGCGTGTACGCCGCGGACACGTATGCCGCCGAGGTTCGCCTCGCCGGCCGGCTCGTCGAACTCGCCAGCGCCGCCCCGGCCCCGCTGCCGGGCGCCCCCCAGGCCGTGGCCGCGTTCGAATCGCAGGCGCGCATGGAGCTCGCCCCGGAGCAGCGGCAGGCCGTCCAAGCGGCCGCGCGTCACCAGGTGCTGGTCGTGACCGGCGGTCCCGGCGTCGGCAAGACCACGATCGTGCGCGCGATACTGGCGGTTCTCGCGAACGCCGGCGTCCACGTCCGGCTCGCCGCCCCGACGGGCCGCGCCGCCAAGAGGATGAGCGAGGCGACGGGCACCGAAGCGACCACGCTGCACCGGCTGCTCGAGTTCGATCCGAAGTCGGGACGGTTCAAGCGGGATCGCAGCGCACCGCTCGAGGCGGGGGCGATCGTGGTCGACGAAGCGTCCATGCTCGACCTCCCCATGGCCGACGCTCTGTGTCAGGCCATCGCTCCGGGCACCCGGCTTCTTTTGGTCGGCGACGTAGACCAGCTGCCGAGCGTGGGTCCGGGCGCGGTGCTAAGAGATGTGATCGCTTCGCGGGGCGTCCCCTGCGTCCGCCTCAAGACCATCTTCCGTCAAGCTGCGCGCAGCTTGATCGTGACGAACGCGCACCGGATCAACGAAGGCCAGCCACCGGTCTCCGCGGCGCCGTCCGCGGAGGCCGATTTCTTCGTCATCGAGCGCAGCGACCCCGAGCGGGCCCGCGAGACCATTCTCGAGCTCGTGACGTCGCGGATTCCGGCCCGCTTCGGACTGGACCCGATCCGAGACATCCAGGTCCTGACGCCGATGAATCGGGGGCCCACCGGCGCCCTTGCCCTCAACCAATCGTTGCAGGCCGCGCTAAATCCTGCCATTCGCACGGCGGAGGGGCAAGACGCCGTGTCCCTCGTTCGCGGATCGCGCACCTTTCGCGCGGGCGACAAGGTGATGCAGCTCCGCAACGACTACGAAAAGAACGTCTACAACGGCGACGTCGGGCGGGTGGTCCGCATCGAACCAGACGAAGTCGGGATGACCGTGCGCTTCGACGACCGCGACGTCGCGCTCGAAGCGTCGGATCTCGACGACCTCGTCCTCGCGTATGCGTGCACCGTACACAAGTCTCAGGGCAGCGAATATCCCGCGATCGTCGTCCCCCTCCTCACGACGCACTTCATCATGCTGTCCAGGAACCTCCTCTACACGGCCGTCACCCGGGGCAAGCGACTCGTCGTCCTCGTCTGCGACCCTCGCGCCCTCGACATTGCGCTTGCGGGAGGCCGCCGTGAGGAGCGCCGTACGCATCTCACCGACCGTCTCGCCGATGCGTTTGCCCGTCGTTGACGTCCCGCTGCCCTATGGCCACCCTGTAACCCGATGCTCCGTCGCCTGATCCTCGGGATGTTGGTGGGCCTCGTCGTGGGAGCGGGGCTCGCGGCGGGCCTGGCGAGGCTCATCGGGACGAGCTTCGTCGTTCCTGGCGGTTTCGCCATCGCCTTCGCCTCCGCGGCGGTGGCTGGGGCGCTGACGGGCATGGTCGCGGGCAAGCCGATCTGGGCGGCGGGGGCAAAGGTCGAGGCGGGGGTCAAGGCCTTCTTCGGTGCGCTGCTCGGCGTGGGGGCCATGTTCGC
The DNA here is from genome assembly GCA_003139415.1 of Myxococcales bacterium. Classification (GTDB taxonomy): domain Bacteria; phylum Myxococcota_A; class Polyangia; order Polyangiales; family Polyangiaceae; genus Palsa-1150. Next base: position 10,198 of record PLIR01000386.1, read on the forward strand.
GCTGCGCCGGTGGGGGGTCACCATTCCCGGCCCCGCGTGGCTCGGCGGCACGGCGCCCATCGGCGAGTTGCCGGAGGTCTCCATTCCGCTCATCGCAGCGACCCTGGGGGCGCTGTTCGGGCTCGACAACGTCCCGGACGCGCCGCCGGGGGCGGGATCGCCTGGTGCGCGCAAGCGCGTCGGCCCCGGCGCGGCGTCGAAGCAGGCGGGTGCGGCGCCCGATCACGCCGACTCGGACGTATCGGAGCTCGATCCGCGTCGCGCTCGTCGGTGATGCCTCCTGCCCGGGCTGCCCTGTATGGCGCGACGGCGGTCGCCCTCGCCACGACAGGCTACTCCCTGGCCGTGCGGCCCGTGCCGTTCGGCTGGGCTGCGTGCGCCCTCTTCGGCTACATCGCCTTGCGGCTCGCGGGCGTGCTCGTGCTTCGGCTGCGTATGTATGCCGACACGGTCGTGCGGGGGCCGCGGGGCGCTCGGGGGGTCGCGCTGACGTTCGACGACGGCCCGCACCCCGTCTGGACCCTCCGGGTGCTCGAGCTTCTCGCCAATCACCGCGCCGTGGCGACGTTCTTCGTCACGGGTCACAAGGTCGAGGCGTACCCGCACGTGCTGCGGGCGATCCTCGACGCCGGTCACGGCGTGGGCCTCCATTCGTACGCGCACGACCGCTTGTTCGCGCTCCGGAGCGAGCGCCGCGTGCGTCAGGATCTGGAACGCGGTGTGGCCGCGATCGAACGCGTCGCGGGCGAGCGCCCCACGTTCTTCCGTCCGCCCATCGGCCACACCAACCCGACCATTGCGCGCGTGGCCGACGAGATGGATCTCGTCGTGGTGGGCTGGTCGGTGGCCGGTCTCGATGGCCTCGCAAGCGCACGCCCGGCGGCCGTGGCCTCCAGGGTGCGACGGGGCCTGTCCGATGGCGCGATCGTGTTGCTGCACGACGCCCCGGAGCGTGGGGATCGGGAACCGGCTGCCATCCGGGCCTTGCCCGAGATTCTAGAGGCCGTCCACGCCAGGCGCCTCGAGACCGTCCCCCTCGACCGGCTCGTCGAGGCGGCCGGGGTTCAACCGAGCAGGTCGGCCAAGCCGTAGCGTCCCGCCTTCTTCCCGTGAATCCAACGAGCGGCGCGAAGGGCGCCGTGCGCGAACACGTCGCGGTTGGTCGCACGATGCGTGAGCTCGATGCGCTCGCCGCCACCGAACAGGTGCACCGTGTGGTCTCCGAGCACGTCGCCCCCGCGAAGGGCGTGCATCCCTATCTCGGCGTTCGCCCGCGCCCCCGGTGTTCCTTGCCGCCCGTGCACCAGGCGCGTGCCCGCGCGGGCGCCCTGCGCCACCTCGGCGAGCCGGAGGGCGGTGCCGCTCGGAGCATCCACTTTTGCGCGATGGTGGGTCTCGACGATCTCGATGTCCCAGTCGGAGAGCGCCGCGACCGCCTGGGATACGAGCCGGGAAAGGACGAAAATGCCCAGGCTCATGTTCGGTTCCCAGAGGACCGGCACCCGGGTCGCTGCGTGCTCGAGCGCATGGCGCCCGGCGTCCGAGAGCCCCGTGGTCCCGCTTACGATGCCGATGCCCACCTTGGCCGCGATGGGCAAAAGCGCGGCCGTCGCGCCGGGGGACGAGAAGTCCACCAGGACATCGGCCTTCGCGTGTTCGAGCACCGCGAATCCGTCGACGACGCTCGTCCCGATCGGACCCACGCCCGCGAGCTCTCCGGCGTCGCGTCCCACGTCACCGGCGCCGATTGCGCACGCGACGTCCAGGCCGCCCGTCACGGCGAGGCGGACGACCGCGCGGCCCATTCGCCCGTTGGCCCCGACGACCGCGATGCGCATTCAGCGCGCGCTCCGCGCGTACGCTTCGAGCGCGGCACCGATCGCGGCTCGCGACCCCTCCGTCGGCGTCACGATGGGCGACCTCACCGCGCCCGTACCGACGCCCCGCAACGCCAGCGCCGCCTTGACGGGCCCGGGGCTCGCCTCGATGAACATGGCCTCGTGCACGGGCAGCAGCGACAGGTGGGCGCGGCGCGCCTCGTCGAGCTTTCCGTCGAGGGCAAGCCGCGTCGCGCGAGTCACTTCGGCCGGTAGCACGTTCGACGTGACGCTGATGACGCCGCGCGCGCCGACCGCGACCATCGGCAACGTCAAGGCGTCGTCGCCGCTCAGCACGACGAGCCGATCTCCCATCGTTTGCGCCAGCTTCTGCGCGCGCATCACGGTGCCCGTCGCCTCCTTGGTGGCCACGACGTTGGGCGAGGCCGCGCAAATGCGGGCGAGGGTCTCGGGCGCGAGGTCGACCACGGAGCGGGCCGGGATGTTGTAGATGACGACGGGCAGCTTGGTGTGTGCGGACACCTCGACGAAGTGGCGGAACAGGCCCTCTTGCGTCGGCTTGTTGTAGTACGGGACCACCACCATCACCGCGTCCGCGCCCGCGCGCTCGGCATGCTCCACGAGCGCTACGGCTTCTCGCGTCGAGTTCGAGCCGGCGCCCGCGATCACCTGTACCCGGCCTGCCGCGCGCTTGATGGTGCGCTCGATGACCTTGCCGTGTTCCTCGTGCGAGAGCGTGGGGCTCTCACCGGTCGTGCCGCACGGCACGATGCCCGCGACGCCGGCTGCCACCTGCGAATCGACGAGCGCGTCGAGCGTGGCCCAGTCGACCGGCTGGCCCGGTTCGTCGAGAAACGGCGTGATGATGGCGGTGTACGTGCCCTCGAGGCGAAGCGGCATGGGCCGAAGTTAGCATCCTGCGGCGCCCGCGCCGCGCTCGCGGTGGCGGCCCTCCCGGCGCACGCGTCCGCGAGTGCTCTTAGCTGTCGAAGGGCGCGCGCAAGTCTTCGCCGCCCACGGCCGCAAGGAAGTTGTCGCGGCTCCGGAGTTCGTCCAGCCAGATGCCGTCGTTCCCCTCGACCGTGCCCGTCTCCACGAGGTGGCCCAGGTGCCGGAGGCGGTGAACGTGGGCGCGCACGCGAGCTTCGGCGTAACGCGTGGATGTCCCCGTCTTGATGATGAACGGCCAGTCGCTCGACTGCAGGAGAAGGAGCTCGCGGATGGCTTGATCGAGCGCCTCGCCCACCCTGCCGCCGGCTCGTCGGTGCCTTCGCACCAGCCAAGCTGCGTAGCGGGTGGCGTGATGAACGTGCCGCCACGTCCATCCCGCCTCGGGTCCCACCCACACCTCGCCGTAGCCTCCCGCTCCCCACGAACTCGCGCTCGGGGTCGCCTCCACGCACAGCGGATGACGATCGAGGTAGGCACGAAGCGTGATCGGCTCCACCTCTCCGTTCGTCTCGGGCAGGCGGCGAAAGACCGACTCGAGGAATGCGGGGCCCTCGAACCACCAGTGCCCGTAGAGCTCCGCGTCGTAAGGAGCCACCACGATGGGCGGTACCGGCATCGCCCCACCGCCCCCGAGGGCAGCGACCTGGCGCGCGCGGTTGTGGACGAAGTCGCCGGCGTGCTGCCACGCCTTGTCGCGGGCGATCCCGGGCTGGTAGGCCTCCTTCTCGATGCCCTTGCCGGTGATCCGGTAGTACTTCAGGCCCGTCATGAGCCTCGAGCCGTCACCCGCGACCTCGCCCCGGAGCTGATCTTCCGGGAGGTCGAAGCCGATGTCTCGATAAAAGTCGCGGTAGAAGGCGTCTCCCGGGTACCCCTCGTCGCGCGACCACACTTGCTTGCTCGACTCCGCGTCGCGCGCGAAGAACGCGACGCCGTTCGGGCTGCAGATGGGCGCGTGCACGCCGAAGGGCGGTCGGGGCCGTGCGTGCACGACGCCGTGCGTGTCGAGGATGGTGAACCGGATCCCGGCTCGAGCGATCTCCTCGTCGAAGCTCGGGTGGTAGGCGCACTCGGCGAGCCACGCGCCCGTCGGACGTCGCCCGACGATGCGCTCGAACCCGGCCACGCCGAGCTGTAGCTGCGGCCGGATGCCCTCGGCCGCCGGCAACATCCCTGGCAGGTAGCAGTGCGTCGCCGAGCACGTGAGAAGCTCGAGGTGACCCGCGTCCCAGTGACGCACCAGGCCACCGAGGACGTCGCCGTGGTGGCGATCCCACACTGCGCGCATCCGCGCGAAGTGGTCTCGATAAAACGTCGCCACGGGGGCGAAGCGCTCGTCGCCCCACAGACGCTTCATCTCTTGATCCGCGAGCTCCTCGAGGCGGGTGAGATGCTCGGCGAAGCGCGAGCGCAGCAGGTCGTCGCGCATCATGGACGCGAGCGGTGGAGTGACGCTCATCGTCAGACCGAACGGCACGCCGTCGCGCTCCAGGCGGTCGAATGCATCGAGCAGCGGCAGGTAACACTCGACGAGCGCCTCGTAAAACCAACGCTCCTCGAGGTGCCGCCGATGCTCGGGGTGCCGGACGAAAGGGAGATGCGCGTGAAGGACCAGCGCGAGATAACCGGCGGGCATGGAAAGGACCGATGGCGCTCGTAGCACGGGAGCCGAGCCGCCCGCTCGGGGCGCCCCAAATCAGGCTCGACTTTACAACGGGGCGACTGCCCCTATACTGCCGGCCCTCGATAACCCCGCCGCGCGGCTCTCGGTCCGCGGCATGCTCAAGAGGGCGCTTTCATGTACGCGGTATTCAAGACGGGCGGGAAGCAGTACCGGGTCGCCGCCGGCGACAAGGTCCGGGTCGAGAAGCTGCCCGGCAGCGTCGGCGACGCGATCGCCTTCGACAGTGTGCTCCTCGTGGGTGGCCTCGACGGGGCGGCGATCAAGCTTGGCCGGCCGCTCGTGGGCGGCGCCAAGGTAGAAGCCAAGATCGTCGGTCAGGGCCTCGGCAAAAAGCTCATCATCTTCAAGTTCCGCCGCCGCAAGAACTACCGCCGCAAGACGGGCCACAGGCAGCCGTTTACCGCGCTGGAAATCACGAACATCGTCAGCTAACGGAAAAGAGTAGTGCCATGGCTCACAAAAAAGGTGCAGGCAGCACGCGCAACGGGCGCGACTCCAACTCCCAGAAGCGCGGAGTCAAGGTCTACGGCGGCGAGCGGGTGAACGCCGGCAGCGTTCTCATTCGCCAGGTCGGCTCGACCATTCACCCGGGCCGCAACGTCGGTCTGGGCAAGGACTTCACGCTCTTCGCGCTGGTCGACGGGGTCGTCAAATACGAGTGGCGTTCTCGCACGCAGCGCAAGGTCTCGGTGTACGCCGAGTCCGAGCCGGCGAACTGAAGTCGCCCGCGCGGGGCGCTGCCGCTCCGGGGCCACCCGCGATGCGCCGCCACCTGCTCGCGATCGACCTCGACGGCACGCTGCTCGACATCACCGGACGGCCGCACGAGCGCGACGTCCGAGCCGTGCACGCGGCCAGGGCGGCGGGCGTGTCCGTCACCATTGCCACCGGGAGGCTCTACTCGGGGACACGCGCCTCTGCGGCCGCGCTGGGTTTGTCCGGTCCGGTCGGCTGCGCCGACGGAAGCCACGTGGTGCACGCGGGCGATCACGCGACCTTGGTTCACCGCGGAGTGTCTGGCGCCGAGGTCGAGCTCCTCCGGACCGCGCTTTCCCGGGCAGGGCTCGCCACGTTCGTGTTCGCCGACGACGCGATCGGTCACGACCACCGCGGCCACCCCTTCGTTCCTTATGTGAAGACTTGGTCGACGGACATCCGGCCGGCGGTCGACGTCTACGAGCACGCGCTCTGGGGCACGCAGCAGGGGGTCACCGCCGTGGTGGCCCTCGGTTCACGCGAGCATGTCATGCAGGCCGCGAGCGACCTCGGGCGGGATCTGAGCGGCGCCGTCTTCGTGGTCCACTTTCCTCTTCGGCGCGAGCCGCACGTGGGAACGTGGGCGATCATGGCGCGTGCTTCCGGGGGCACCAAAGGGACTGCCGTCCGGTGGATCGCGGAGCGCGAGGGGATCGCGCTGGCGGACGCGGTCTGCGTAGGCGACTGGGTGAACGACCTTCCCATGTTCGAAGTCGCCGGCCGCTCGTTCGCGATGGGCCAAGCGCCCGATGAAGTGAAGACGCGAGCCACCGACGTGCTGAGCGAGACCTCGGAGACGGGGGGCGGCGTTGCCGCGGCGGTCGAGAAGGCGTTCGGAATCGTGACCCGGCCGCGCGGCTAAGGCGGCGCGCGGCGGACGGTGCGGCCGAGAACCCTTGCCAGCACCAAGCTTTTGCTTCATCTTTTCGAATATGACTTTCAACTTCGACCCTGTACCGCCGGCGTCGACCGCGGTGCACGGCGGGGCCGTGGGCATCCAGGCCCCGCCAAGGGCGGAGGAGTCGAAGGTCCGGCGTCGTGCGCTTCTCGTCGGCCAACCGAACGTCGGCAAGAGCGTCATCTTTGGCGCCCTCACGGGCACGTACGTCACGGTCAGCAATTACCCGGGGACGACGGTCGAGATCTCGAGCGCGCCCGCCCGGTTCGGCGACGATCCGTGGGAGGTGGTGGATACCCCTGGGACGCACAACCTCGTGCCGATGAGCGAAGACGAGGGCGTGACTCGGGACCTCCTGCTCACGGCCACCCACGACGCCCTGGTCCAGGTGGGGGACGCCAAGAATCTGTCTCGCACGTTGCTGCTCACGTTGCAGCTCGCCGAGCTGGGGGTCCCCTTCTGCCTCGACCTCAACATGCTCGACGAGGCACGGGCACGCGGGATTTCGATCGACCTCCCTGCTTTGGAGCGCGAGCTCGCGGGCATCCGCGTGAGCGCCTCCACGGCGACGGAGGACGAAGGACTCGACGCGGTCCGCGATTATCTGGCGGGTCCTCGGACGGCCGCGCCTGACATCCGGGCGCCGCTCACCTGCGCGCCCAGTTTCCCCGCCGACGTCGAGGCTGCCATCGCCGACGTCGAGGCTGCGTTGCAGGGCCCCCTGCCGGTCGCGAAGCGCGCCGTGGCAACGATGCTGCTCGCGGGTGAGCGGGGGGTCGGCACGCCGCTCGTGGATGTGGCGGGCGTCGGCCCTGAGGCGATCCGGGTCGCCGCGGAGCGCGGCAAGGCTCTCGCTCGAGCCCACGGCGTCCCGCTCTTCGCCTTGCTCAGCCGTCTCCGGCTGGCCCGGGTGCAGACCATCGTCCGCACCGTCCAGCGGCGCGGCGTCGGAGCCGAATCGCGAAGTCTCGAAGGCCGTCCAGGGTGGACCGCTTGCGTGTTGACGGCGGCCGCGGCGGCGCTCGTTGCGGCGCTGACCTACGACGGCGGCGTGGCCCGCCTCACGGCGGCTGCCTCCGCGCGTGTCGATCCGCTCGCCGACTTCGGCTTCTTCGACGTGATCGGGCGCCTGTTCTCGCGCGCGCTCTTCACGGGTTGGACGGTCGGGGGTCTGGTGGTGCTCTCCGCCGCCGCGGCGCTCGGGGTCGCCGTTCTTCGCCGCCACATGCGCCTTCGATCCGGGACGTGGAAGGTCGTCGCGGCGTTTGGGGCAGGCTGGTTTGCCTACTGGGCCGCTTCGGGGATCGAAAGGGTGTTCGAGCGCACCTACTCGACGGCGCCGATATACCTTGGGGCCGTCGTCGGGCTGTCCGCCTTGGCCTTCGCGGCCCGCGCTGGAGACGCGCGAGATGCTGCCTGGTCGCGCGCCATCGGGCATGCCTCGACGGACCCGCTGCTCGGATGGCCCATCCTCGCCGTCGTGCTGCTGCTCGCGTACAAAATCGTGGGGGTGTTCGGCGCAGGTACTGCCGTCGACTTCGTCGAGAAGCGCGTGTTCGGCGAGGTTCGCGCGCGCGTCGCCCTCTCGGTCGCGTCGAGCGCGCAAGCGGCTGACGTCGAGGACTTCGCGGCCGATGGTACGGAGCGCCTGGTCGCGTCGAACGCCGGCGGGGGAGCCGTTCGCGTCGTCGCCCAGCGCAAGCAAGACGGCGTTTACCGCCCCGACCCCGACGCGCGCATCGACGTGTATGGTCGGGCGCTCGAGGTGACCCCTACCGAAGCCGGCGTGATCGTTCGCGGCGACACCGCCGCAGCCGAGGCGCGCGTCTGGAGTGGGACCCTCAACCGGTGGGCGTACCGGGGCTTCGCCTGGATCGCCATCCCGCTTTTGACGGCGTTCTTCGTCGGGCCGTACGGCCTCATCACGATGGGGATGACGTACGCGGTCGCCATCGTCCTGCCGGTCGTGACGACGTTCTTCTTCGTCTTTTCGATGCTCGAGGACTCGGGCTATTTGCCGCGCCTTGCGGTGATGTCGAACCGGGTCCTCCGGGGGATGGGGCTCAACGGCAAGGCTGTCTTGCCGATGGTCCTCGGGCTGGGGTGCGACACGATGGCGACGCTGACGGCGCGCATCATGGAGACGCGCAAGGAACGGATGCTCGTGACTCTGCTCCTGGCGCTCGGGATTCCGTGTTCGTCGCAACTGAGCGTCATCTTCGCGCTCATGCAGCGCACCTCCGCAGCCGCGACGCTCGTCTGGGTCGCCGTGGTGCTGGGGACGCTCCTCGGCGTCGGCTGGGTCGCAGCTCGCGTCCTACCCGGCGACAAGAGCGACTTCTTGCTCGAGATGCCGCCCATCCGGCAGCCGATGCTCCAGAACATCGCCGCCAAGACGATGGCGCGGATCGAGTGGTACCTGAAGGAAGCCGTTCCCCTGTTTCTTGCGGGCACGGCCCTGCTCTTCGTCCTCGACGCGACGCACCTGCTCGGCCTCGTGCATCGCGCGGGCGCACCCATCGTGCAGCACGTCCTGGGTTTGACGGCCGCCGGCGGACTGTCGGACCGCGTCAGCGAGGCGCTGCTCGTCGGCTTCTTGCGGCGCGACTTCGGCGCCGCGGGTCTGCTGGATCTGGCGCGCGCGGGCAAGCTCTCCTCGGCGGATGTCGCCGTCTCCATGGTGACGATCACGCTCTTTATCCCGTGCATCGCCAACGTGTTCATGATCGCGAAGGAGCGCGGGTGGAAGGTCGCCGGCGGGATGAGCGCGTTCATCTTCCCGTACGCCGTCGCGGTCGGCGCCGTCGTGCGCTTCGGCTATCGCGCTTTCGGAGGAGGCTGACGTGATCGACTGCGGCATGTGTGGTCATCCCTTCACGAAGGACGAAGGCGCGGCGTGCCGCAGCGGCTGCCCCGTCGCTGGAGGATGCGGGATGGTCACGTGTCCATCGTGCGGATACGAGTTTCCCCCGGAATCCAAGCTCGTGACGCTCGTGACGAACTTGCTGCGCCGCCGGCCCGCACGGGAGCCCGCCCGATGACGTTCTCGCCCGCCCGAAGTCTCGTCGTTTGTCGTGCGGGCGACTGCGTCGTCGTCGGAACGGTGGACGCCGACCCGGCTCGCGTGAACCGGCTCGCGTCGCTGGGCATCCTCCCGGGCGCGGAGCTGCGCGTGCAGCAGACGCGCCCCGTCGTCGTCGTCGAACTGGACGAGACGGTATACGCGCTCGACCGCGAGATTGCGGCGGCCGTCCTCGTCGTCGACGTCGTCGAAGAGGCGGCCCGGGCGGCCGAATGACGTAGCTTCAGCCTCGTGAGCGACATCGGCCCCTCCGGTTCGAGCGCCCTGCGATCGCCGCCGCGTGCGCAGCTCGGGTTGAGGCTGCAGATCGTCCTGTCGCTCGCGGGCTTGATGCTCCTTGCCTTCGTGCCGCTCTTCTTCGCCGTCGCGAGCCTCGCGCGCGCGACCGTGCAGGGCGCCCGCGAGCGGGCGGCGCTCGACCTCGGCGAGGTCGTCGCCAGCGCCGTCG
>PLIR01000199.1 GCA_003139415.1 Myxococcales bacterium
GGTCGTCCCCTACTCCGTCGCTGCCCAGCGCCGAGGGCATTTCGATCGTCGCCTGCGCCCAGCTGCTCGATCGGCTCGCGGCAACCGACCAGGCGCCGTTCATCGTGTCGTGGATCGAGAGCGTCCTGTCGGTGCGCAACCGGTCCGATCCATCCCTGGCCGTCCGCCTGCTCCGCGCTTATCGGGAGACGGGGCGCATCGACCGCGCTCGCGACCTCGCCGCGTCGCTCCCTAGCGCGCCGTCCTCGTGGACGCCTCTCGACGTGGCCCGCCTCGCGATCGAACGAGCCAACCTGGCGACGGTCGACGGCCGCAGCGACCACGCCGAGGCCGAGCTCCGCATCGCCGCGCGCGCGCTGGCGGCTGCTCCCAAAGGGGCCGGCCTGCGCGAGCAGCTCGATCTGCACGTCACGCAGGCGCAGCTCGAACTCAAGCTCGATCGCCTGCCGAACGCCGCTCAGGCGTTGCGGCTCGCCGAGCACGTCGCCGAGCGCCTCGAGGAGAGCGAGTGGCGCGCCCCCGTGGCGATGACGCTCGGCCACCTGTCGATGCGCATGGCCGACCCGCGCGCTGCCGCCAAGCACTACGCGGCGGCCCTTTCGCGGGCGCCGGCGCGATCGGCGGCGGCCATGAGCGCCCACGGCAACCTCGCCATCGCGCTCGGGAGCATCGGCCGGTTCGACGAGGGACGGCACCACGCGACGCAAGCGATCGACGTCGCCCACGAGCTCGGGGCGGGCTGGCGGCACGCCGATGCGCACGACGTGCTCGCGATCGTCGAGATCGCCGCCGACCGGGCCCTCGCGGCGTTGCAGGCCATCGACGAGGCGCTCGTGGTGCTCGGAGAGATCGATCACCCGATGCTCCGCTACCAGCTCGGCGTCCACCGCGCGTGGGCGCTTGCGATGCTCGGGCGCACGCCGGCGGCCAAACTCTGGCTCGCCAAGGCCGAGAAGCTGAGGGCCGAACTCACCGTGGTCGATGCGGTCGACGACCAAGACTTGGTCGCCACCCGTGCACGCACGCTGGAAGCCTGTGGAGAGCCTCGCGAGGCGCTCGAGCAGGCCATGATTCACGTGCTCAAGCTGCCCGACGCCTTCGTGACGGGCTCCTTGAACCTGGTCGTCGGGCGCTGTGCCCTCGCCATGGGCGACGAGCGCGCCGCCCGGATGGCCGTGGAGCGGGCGGCCCTCTCGGGTGACAGGCACGGCTGGGTATTCCCCGACCGAGAAGCCTCGCTGGCGCTCTGGCAGCTGGCGCTCGAGAGCGGCGACAGCCGGGTGGTTCGATACGCGGAGCAGGCCATCGCGCTGGTCGAGGCCTATAACGCCGAGGTGGTTTCTACGGCACCGCCGTCGGGACGGCTCTCCAGCGCGCACCTGATCGCCATGATGCCGGGCCGCCCCTCGTCGACCGAGATGGACGCGATCCCCGAGCCGACCGAAGGCGAGACGCTCATCTACGTGACCACACCGCTCAAGGTCACCCGCGTGCCGCTGGCCGAGGTCGCGAAGGCGACCGAGGGCGCCACGCTCGTCGTCGATACCCTCACCCACGCGCTACGGGTGCACGATCGCGAGGTCTCGCTCGAGCGACGCCGGGCGCTCGAACCGCTCGTCGTACAGCTTTTGCGGAGGGCGCGCGAGGGTCTGAGCGCCGACGAGATCTTGCGCGCCGCCGGGGGTCCCGGCCCCGAGAGCGCAGACGCCGAGCATCGCGTCCGCGTCCTCATCTCGCGCGTGCGAGATTTGCTGGGCGACGCCACGGCGATCGAGCGAGTCCGCGACGCGGGAGAGCACGGCAGGACGCGGTACCGCCTGTCGGCCACCGTGCGGTTCGCGCTCATCGAGCCGCTCTTCAGCTCCAACGCCGTCGTCTAGGGCCTGTCCGCCCGGACTGTCGGCCTTCGGACTACAGGCTAGCGCGCCGCCATCGGAGACGGCGCCCGGCGACGTTCACGGCCCTCGGAGGTGTGCGGGGACGCCGCGCTTGGCCACCGTGTCGCGCGCGAACTTGGGGTCGACGCCGGCGTGATCGATGGTGAAGTGAAGGCCCCGGCTCTCCCGCCGGCCGGCCGCGCACTCGACGATCAGCCTGGCCACGGTCGCGATGTTGCGGAGCTCGAGCAAGTCGCGCGTGACGAAGTACTTCCAGTAGTAGGCGTCGATCTCCTCGTTCAAGAGGTCGATGCGGCGTGCAGCCCTCCGCAGGCGCGTGTCCGATCGCACGATGCCGACGTAGTTCCACATGAGCCGCCGCAGCTCGTCCCAGTTGTGGGTGATGACCACCGCCTCTTCGCTCGGCACGGCGCCGCCGACCTCCCAGCCTGGCACCTCGGGCCAGGGGCGGCTCCTGTCGAGCGACGTCGCGAGCGCTTCGGCGGCGCGGTGGCCGAAGACGAGCCCCTCGAGGAGCGAGTTCGACGCCAGGCGATTGGCGCCATGAAGGCCGGTGCAGGCGCACTCGCCGATCGCCCATAGCCCCGGGATGGTCGTCCGTCCCTCGAGGTTCGTCGTGATCCCGCCGCACATGAAGTGCGCCGCCGGCACGACGGGGATCGGCTGCGACGTGATATCGAACCCCCACCGCGCGCACTCCTCGACGATGTTGGGGAAGCGCTCCCTCACGAAGGCCGGCTTCTTGTCCGTGATGTCGAGCCACACATGCTCGGCCCCCGTCTTCTTCATTTCGAAGTCGATGGCGCGGGCGACGACGTCGCGCGGTGCGAGATCGCCTCGCGGGTCGTGGTCCTTCATGAACGCACTCCCGTCGAAGCGGCGAAGGACGGCCCCCTCCCCGCGCATCGCCTCGGTGATGAGAAAGCGGCGCGCCTGCGGGTGATAGAGGCAGGTGGGGTGAAACTGGTAAAATTCCATGTTCGCGACTTCGGCCCCGGCGCGGTAGGCCATCGCGACGCCGTCGCCGGTCGCCACGTCGGGGTTCGTCGTGTAGAGGTAAACCTTGCCCGCCCCGCCGGTCGCGAGCACGACCGCTCGCGCGAGGATCGTCGTGACGCGGCCCGTCACGTCGTCGAGCACATAGGCGCCGACGCACACCTCGGGCCCGCCGTACTTGGCGAGGGTGATGAGGTCGATCGCCGTATGTCCCTCGAGGAGCCGTACGCGCGCCGACCCCTGGACGGCCTCCAATAGCGCCCGCTCGACCTCGCGCCCGGTCATGTCGGCGCTGTGCGCCACCCGGCGCGCGCTGTGACCGCCCTCCATGTGCAAATCCAGGTCCGCGTCGTCCGTCGCGCCCGGGGTCCGGTCGAACCTGGCGCCCACCTCTTGCAGCATCTTGATGCGCGACGGGCCCTCGGTGACGGCGACCTCCACAGCGCGCTCATGGCAAAGGCCCGCGCCCGCGCGCAGCGTGTCCGCCACGTGAGCGTCGAACGAGTCGGCGGCGCCCAGCACCGCCGCGATCCCACCCTGGGCGTATTTCGTGTTGGACTCGTCCGCGCTCCGCTTCGTCACGATGAGCACGTCGCCGTTGCGCGCCGCTTCGCGGGCGAAGGACAGCCCCGCCACGCCGCTGCCGATGACCAGGTAGTCGGTCGCAATCTGCATTCGCCGTCAACTTACACGATCGACGCTCCCCCGCTCGCGTACCGGTTGACAGGCGGCCGGGCTCCTTCTATCGACTCGCAAGTTGAATCGCCGTTCACCACCGGAGGAGACGCGGTGAAGATCCTCGTTGCGGTCAAGCGGGTCGCCGACCCGGACAATTTGAACAAGATCAAGCTCTCGGCCCAGGGCAAGGTCGACACGACCGGCCTCGAGCCGAAGCCGAGCCCCTACGACGACTACGCGCTCGAGACGGCGCTGCGCCTCACCGAGAACGGCACCAACACGAAGGCCCGCCTCGGCGAGGTCGTCGTGGTCACGTTCGCGCCCAAGGACGCCGAACAGATGCTCCGCGCGATGCTCGGGACGGGCGCCGATCGGGCCATCCGGGTCGACGCGACCGACGACGCGCTCGACGGCGACCTGGTCGCTCGAGGCCTCAAAGGCATAGTCGAGAAGGAGAAGCCGGATCTCGTGCTGCTCGGCTATCAGCAGGCCGAGAGCGAGTCGAACGAGGTCGGGCAGATGCTCGCCGAGTACCTCGGGTGGCCCCAGGCCACTTTCGTAGGCCACATCCAGAGCGAGGACGACAAGGCCCTGCTCGTCGGCCGCGAGATCGAGGGCGCGACGGCGCAGGTGCGCGTGACCCTTCCGGCCGTCGTGACGGTGCTAGACAAGATCGTCAAGCCCAAGAGCGTCCAGTCGAAGCACACCCCGGCGACCCACGCATATCCCGAGGGCGTTCGCTTCGCGGCGCTGATGGCGATCATGGCGGCCAAGAAAAAGCCGCTCGCCGAGCTCAAGCTCGCCGACGTCGCGGCCGACGCGACGCTCAAGGTCAAGTACGGAGCCGCCGAGTTGCCCCCCAAGCGCGCGGCCGGCGTGAAGGTGAAAGACGTGAAAGAGCTGGTGGCGAAGCTCAAGACGGAAGCGAAGGTGGTGTGATGGCCGGCACGTTGGTCGTAGCGGAGCTCTCCGAAGGCAAGGTTCGCAAGTCGACGTTCAGCGCGATTGCGTTCGCAAAGCAGGTTGGCGCGCCGTTCGCCGTCCTCTCTCTCGGCGCCGGCGCGAGCGAGGCGGCCAAAGACCTCGTGGCCTTCGGGGCCCAGAAGGTGCTGACGGTCGACGACCCCTCGTTCAAGGACTACGTGTGCGAGCGCGTCGCGCCGACGGTCGCCAAAATCGCCAAGGATGGCGGATGGGACACCGTCGTCCTGCCCGCGAGCACCTTCGGCAAGGATCTCGCGCCCCGCGTCGCGGCCAAGCTCGGCGCCGGGTACGCACCGGACATCAACCTCGTGAAGGTCGAGGGCGGCGCCCGCCGGTACCGGCGCCCCACGTACGCAGGCAATGCCTTCTCCTGGCTGGAGATCGCCACGCCGGTGCACGTCGTCAGCGTGCGCCAGACAGAGTTTCCCGCAGCCGAGCCGTCTGGTGGCGCCAGCCCCATCGAGGCGGTGCCCCGCGCTCCGGACGACGCCGCGGCGGCTCGAGTGCAGTTCGTCAAGCTCGAGGTCGGCAAGAGCGAGCGCCCAGACTTGGGCGAAGCGCGCGTCGTCGTCTCGGGCGGCCGGTCGCTCAAAGAGCAGTTCAAGCAGGTCCTCGAGCCGCTCGCCGACGCGCTCGGCACAGCGCTCGGGGCAAGCCGGGCCGCGTGCGACGCAGGCTATGCGCCTCCCGAACTGCAGGTCGGTCAGACGGGCCGCACGGTAGCTCCTCAGCTCTACGTCGCTGTCGGCATCTCGGGGGCGATCCAGCACATCGCCGGGATGAAGGGCTCGAAAGTGATCGTGGCGATCAACAAGGACCCGGAGGCGCCGATCTTCCAGATCGCCGACTACGGGCTCGTGCAAGACCTCTTCGTCGCGGTCCCGGAGCTACTGAAGGAGCTCAAGGGCTGAGGTCCGCGGGCTCTGCCGCGGCCCCGGATCCATCGGATGGCGCAGGCCGGGGAGCGGCAGGCGGCGGCCGTTGCCCGCAGCCGTCGCGCGCTGTAAGAGCGGTGCGATAGCCGTGAGCAGCTACCTCGTTCTTGCACGGAAGTATCGCCCGCAGACGTTCGAGGACCTGGTCGGCCAGGATCACGTCGCGCGGACGCTCGCCAACGCCATCGCCTCGGGGCGCGTCGCGCACGCGTTCCTCTTCACGGGGGTTCGCGGCGTCGGCAAGACGACGAGCGCCCGACTGCTCGCCAAGTGCCTCAACTGCGTCGGGCCCGATGGCAAGCAGGCCGGTCCCACGGCTACGCCGTGCAACGCGTGCGCGCCGTGCCTTGAGATAACGGCGGGTCAAGACCTCGACGTTCAGGAGATCGACGGCGCCAGCTACAACGGCGTCGACGAGGTGCGGCGCCTGCAAGAGGGCATGAGCTTTCGGCCGGCGCGCGACCGGTTCAAGGTCTACGTGGTGGATGAGGTCCACATGCTGTCGAACGCGGCGTGGAACGCGTTCTTGAAGACCCTCGAGGAGCCGCCTCCGCACGTGAAGTTCATCTTCGCGACAACCGAGGTGCACAAGGTCCCGGTCACGATCCTCTCGCGGTGCCAGCGCTACGACTTCAAGCTGATCGGAACCCAGACGATCGCGAAACGGCTCGAGCAGGTCCTTGCCCTGGAGAGCATCGTGGCCGACGCCGCGGCCGTCCAGGTGCTCGCGCGCGAGGCCGCCGGGTCGATGCGCGACGCCATGAGCCTGCTCGACCAGGTCATCGCATTCAGCGGCAACAAGCTCGACGTAGCCGACGTGACGCGCGTCCTCGGCGTGGCCGACCGCAAGATCCTCCACGAGCTCGGCACCGCCCTCGTCGGCGGCGACGCGGCCGCATGCGTCGGCGTGGTCGACCGGCTCGCGCAGCAGGGGTTCGATCTGCCTCATGTCGCCAAGGACATCCTCGCGCACCTGAGGAACCTGGTGGTCGCGAAGGTGTGCGCGACGGCGAGCAGCGGCGGCGCGGGGCCATCGCTGAAGGAGCTCCTGGATCTCGCCGACGAGGAAGTCGCGGACGTCGTCGCGCAGGCGGGGCGCGCGGAGGTCGACGACCTGTCTCGCCTGTTTCAGGGGTTCTCCCGCGCCTACGATGACGTGGTCCGCAGCGGTCAGCCGCGCACGGCGCTCGAAATGGCGCTCGTGCGGCTCGCGCGCCGGCCGCCGCTTCTGCCGTTGGACGATCTGCTGGCCCGCGTCGGCGATCTCGAGCGGCGCCTCGGCGGCGCTCCACCGCCCGCCCCGGCGCCGCCGCGAGGGGGCGGCGGGGGCGGAGGACGGGGACCGCACGCAGCGGCCAGCAACGTGCACACGTCGGTGGCGTCCTCTCTCCCCTCTCCCGGCGGCGAGCACGGCGCGACGCGAACCCACGGCTCGCTCGCGCTTGCCGAACCACCCCGCTCCCGGCCGGTGGCGGCCGTCGTACCGACGCCGGCGCTGCCCGCCAACCCCGCCGCCCCCCCCGATATGGTCGCCTGGCGGGCGGTCGTCGAGCGCCTGCGCGCCGAGCGGGCCCCACTCGCCTCGGTCTTCGATCACGCGGTGCCTTTCGAGGTCGCCGCGTCGCGCATCGTCATCGGGTTCGATCCCACCGCGGCCTTCGTCGCGGCTCGCGCGAGCGAACCCGAGACGCTCGAGGCGCTCACGCGGGCCGCGCGCGCGCACTTCGGCGCCCCGACGGAGGTCGTCCTCGACCTCTCGGCGAAACCCGCGCCCGGGGCCAAGACGGTCGCGGCGATCGAGTCCGAGCGCCGGGCCGCCGAGACGGCGAAGGCCCGCGCGGCCGTCCAGGACCACCCCGTGGTGAAAGAGGTCATCCGCGTCTTCGGCGCGCAAGTGCGGGACGTAAAGCTTCCCGCCAGCGACGGATAGGCTACAAAAAAGGGACCCATGCAATTCCGCGGCGGAATGAACGAGCTGATGCGCCAGGCGGCGCGCATGCAACGGCGGATCGACGAGGCGAAGAACGCCCTGAAAGACCGCGAGATCACGGTCGAAGCCCTCGGCGGCAAGGTGAAGGTGGTGCTCACCCTCGGGCGCAGCGTCAAGCGCATCGACGTCGACAAGCAGGCCCTGCTCGGCGACGACGCGGACTTCGTGCTCGACGGCGTGTGCGCCGCCATCAACCAGGGGATCGAACAGGCCGACAAGCAGATGGAGAGCGAGCTCGAGAAGGTGACCGGCGGGGTCAAGATCCCCGGGATGGTCTGAGGCGCAGAGCCGCCGCGAATCCCGCCCGTGACCCCCAAGATCCGCCGCGTGGTCAAGCTGCTCTCCCACCTGCCGGGCGTCGGGGAGAAGACTGCGCAGCGCTACGTCCTGTGGCTGCTCACGGCCGACGAATCGCTCGCCCGATCGCTCGGCGCGGAGCTCGCTTCGCTGCGCGACGAGCTCGGGCCTTGCGAGCGGTGCGGCAACGTCGCAGAGATTCGCGACGGTCGCGCGGTGTGCGACGTCTGCAGCGACTCCAAGCGGGACGCGAAGGTACTTTGCGTCGTCGCCCGCGTGCACGACCTCATCGCGATCGAACGGGCCGGCGCGATGCGCGGGCGCTACTTCGTCCTCGGACGACTCCTCTCGCCTCTCGAGGGAATTGGGCCGGAAGACTTACCGTTGCGCGAGCTGGTGGCGCGCATCCGCCACGACGCGGTCGAAGAGATCATCGTCGCGACGCCGCCGAGCGTCGACGGCGAAGCGACCGCGCTCCTGCTGAAGCGCGAGCTCGCGCACCTGAACGTGTCGATCACGCGCATCGCGAGCGGCGTACCGCATGGGGGCGACCTCGAGTTCGCCGATCCCATCACCATGGGACGTGCCCTGACCGGCCGGCGTGCGCTCTGACGGATCTGGAGGCTTTACACGATGACCAGCCCTGCACGCCCCAAGGTCTCCGTGAGCACACCAGACGCTCCGACGGCGATCGGCCCATACTCTCAGGCGGTGCGCGCGGGCGACGCCATCTTCGTGAGCGGCCAAATCCCGCTCGACCCGGCGAGCGGACAGCTCGTCCCTGGCGGCATCGCCGAACAGGCCGAAAGGGTCATGCTCAGCTTGGCCGCGATTCTCGCCGCTTCGGGGTGCGGGTTCCGTGACGTCGTGAAGACCACCATTTACCTGGTGGACCTCGCCCACTTCGGCGCGGTCAACGAGGTCTATGCGCGACACTTCGAGCCGCCGTACCCGGCCCGGGCCACCGTGCAGGTGGCGGCGCTGCCGCGCGGGGCGCAGGTGGAGGTCGACGCGATTGCCATCGCACCGGCGGTGGGCGCGGTGTCGCCCTGAGCGAAGCGCTTCTCACGCCCCGAGCTGCAGCGTCAACCGCACCAGAGCGCCCTGCACCTGGGAAACGGCGTCGATCGCGCCGGGGTCGATCGGGCCGCCGAGCGCAACGTCGACGCACGTGAACGGCCAGGCAATGGCGAACCTGTCCCACGTGCTCCGCAAGACTACGCCGCTACGGACCGCGCTCGCGATCGGCACGACGACGCCGCCGGACGCCCTGGCAGCCACGATCGCGCCTCCCTTCACGACGCCCCGCGGTCCACGCGGCCCGTCCACGGCGAACGCCGCGTCGGCCCCGTCCTGCCGCATCGCATGCACGACCGCCGCGAGCCCGCCGGCGCCGCCGCGCGACGACGACCCCCGCACCACGCGGAATCCCTGCACCTGCAGGGCCCGCGCTTGCATCGCGCCGTCGCGCGACAGGCTGACCAGCACCACCGTGCGGCGCCGGCGGCGCCAAGCGAGCAGAGGCCACTGCGAGCCGTGGAAGAACGCGAGCACCCAGGGTCGATCGCCCGCGACTTCGAGGGCGGGATCGACGCGCACCCGAACCCGCAGCGTCGCGAGCCATACCCGCGCGATAAGGCCGAGGATCAGCCCGAGCCAGCGCCGCGGCCACTCCGCGGCGCCCCGGCGACGTGCGATCACCCCTTGAGCTCCGCGAGCTTCGAGCGCGCCGATGCGAGCGCCGGATCGTTCTCGATCGCGCGCTCGAACATCTGCACGGCCTTGGCCTTGTCTCCCTGCTTCACGCTGATCTCCCCGAGGTAAAAGAACACCTCTCCTTTGGAGATCCCCGCCGCGCCGTCGAGACGCTGCAGGAGCAGCGCGCGGAACGTCTTCTGCGCGCGATCGAGGTCGTTCGTCTCGAACGCCAGGACGCCCAGGTCCTTCAAGACGCTCACCGAGCCGGGATCGATCTTGAACGCCATGTCGAGCTGCGCGAGCGCGACGTCCTTCTGACCGAGCTGCGTGAGGGCACCCGCAAGGCGGTGGTGGTACGTCGCAAGCTCCTTGGTGCGTCGGTTGCCGAACGAGGCGATCACCCTCTCCAGGACCTGCGCGGACTCCTGGCCCCGACCGGCCGCCTTGTACGCGTCCCCGAGGGCCAGAAGCAGCTCTCGATCCAGCGGCGTGAGCGCCGCGGCGCGCTCGAGGACCGGAATGGCGTCCGATGGGCTGCCGCGCTTGTTGAGGTGAATGTCCGCCGCTGTCCGCAGGAGCTTGACCTGCTCGGCGATCGGCGCCGGGACCACTGGGGGGGGCGGGAGCGACCCGCCCGGCGGGATGCTGGCCATGCTGCGCCGCATCGGGGGCAGGGCGTTCTTGGATGCCTCCACCTGGGCGGCGACCGCACCAGGATTCGCCGCAGCGACGAGGTCCGCGTCGCTCACGAGCAACGCCGCGAGCTCCGCCCATTTTTGCGACTTCTCCCAGCGCTGGCGCAGCATGTTGCGCAAGCCGACGTTGCCGGGCTCGAACCGAAGGCCTCGTTGCAGGGCCTCCTCGGCCCCCTCGGCGTCGCCGGCCTTCTCGCGGGCGGCGGCCAGGCGGAGCGCCCACTCGACTCCTTCGGCGTCGCTCGCCGCGTCGACGATTTTCGCGAGCGCCCCTGCCGCACGATCCCAGTCCTCGCGCTTCTCGGCGATGCGCGTAATCGCCTCGAGCGCACCCCGGTGGCTCGGGTCGAGCACGAGTACCTGCTCGTACGTGTCCTGGGCCGCCGTCGCGTCCGCGAGCCGGTTCTCCTGCACGTCCCCCAGACGCACCAGCAACCGCAGCTCGGCGGCGACGTCCCGATGCTCGCGCGCCACGTCGAGCTGCGATTTCATGAGCTCCGCCAGCTCGTCGTTGCGCGCCGTCTGCTCGTAGAGCTGCGACAGGCGAAGGACGGCGTCGCCGTGCGCCGGCTCCTCGTCGAGGATCGCCCGCAACGTCTCGATGGCGTCGTCCGGCGCGTGGAACCGATCGGCCTGCAGCCGCGCGAGCTCCACGCGAAGGTCGGCCCTCTCCTTCTGGCCCGTGGCGACGTCGATGAGGCGCGTCAGGAGCCGCGCAAGATCGCGATCGCGGCCCGCTTGCTCGTACAGCGCGCGCAGCGCGGTCGCCGCCGGCTCGTCGGTCGGCTCCGCGTCCAGGATCTCTTCGTAGAGCGTCATGGCGCGACCGGCGTCGTGGACCCGGTCGACCAGCGTGCGTGCGGCTTCGTGCTTCAGCCGCAGGGCCTCCGCCCCGTCCACCGCCAGTTCGGACCGCTGCAGGAGCAGCTTGACGACTTCGGCGTCGTCCCCCGCCGCGGCCCGGACGTTCGTCAGCTCTTGCAGAGCCCAGAGATTCGCCTCGTCCTCGGCGAGGAGGTCGCGCAGAACAGCCTCCGCGAGGGCGCGGTCACCGACGGGGCCCTCGGCGAGAGCCTTGGCCTCGCGCAGGAGGTCCTCCTTCGTCGACCGGTCCGTCTCGAGGCGAGCCCGCCGACGCAGCATCTCCACGAGGTCGCGCTCGCGACCGGGCCGTCGGAGCAAGTCTTCGAGAGCGCGGATGATGTCCACGTTCTCCGGCTCGATGGCGAGCGCCTTCAAGTACGCGCTCTCCGCGCGCCCGGCGTCGTCGAGCCTTCCGCTGCTCCAAGTCGCCAGGCGGACGTAGAGCTCCATCCTCGTCACTGCGGGCAGGTCCTTCACGCGGTCGAGCGCCTCCGACAGCTTCTCGGCGGCTTCGCGCCACGCGCCATTCTCGCCCGCGAGACGTTCGAGCTCCGCGAGGGCATCGTCGTCCGACGGATCCTCGGAGATCGCGTCCTCCACCGCCCGCTGCGCGCGCGATCGGTCGCCGACGGTCTCCTCCAGGATCCTCGCGAGATCGAGCCGCGCCCGGTTGCGGTCGGCCGTCGTGTGCGCGCGCGCCACGCGCCGCGTGTACAGCGCGGCAAGGTCCTCGGTGTGCCCGAGCGTACGGTGCACGAACTCGAGGGCCTCGAATGCCTCGTCGAAGAGCGCGCTATCGTCGAGTAGCTTCTCGAGGGCATCGCGACTTGCCGCGTGGTCCGGCACCCGCTCGAGGGCCTGCCGCAAGGTGCCGAGGGCCCGCCCCCGCTCGCCGGCATCGATCTGCTGCATCGCGAGGCGGTGGAGCAAGTCCGCTTGTACCGCGGCTTCGGTCTCGACCGCGATGCGCCGCTCGAGCACGTCGGCCAGTCCCTTGGTGTCGCCGAGCCGGACGAATAGCGGATCGAGTGCGCGCAGGACCGCCGCGTCGTCGCCCATCCGCTCCAGCGCAGCGACGTACGCCTTGGCTGAGCGGGGCACGTCGCCGACCTTCTCCTCGCTCACGCGCCCGAGGCGAACGTACAGATCGGCGGCGACGTTCGCGTCGAAGATCCCCCCCGCCCGCTCCTCGAGGGCCGCCGCGTACCGGCTCCAGCCCTCCGTCCCGAGGCGGTCGGCGAGGCGCTCGACGCCCTCGTGGAGCGACGGGTCTTGAGGCTCCTCCGCCAATGCGCGGATGAGCGCGTCTTGCGCGCGCGTCAGATCACCGAGCGAAGATTCCGCGACCTCTCCGAGCGTCCGGAGGGTACGCGCGCGTTCGGCCGGCTCCGTCTGTACCCGGAGCCGAAGCTCGAGGACCGCGGCGAGGTCGGTGAAGCGGCCCGCGCTCCGCAACACGGGCTCGAGCGCGTCGGCGGCGTCGCCACGCAGCTCGTCGCGCGACTCGCCGATGCTGCGGATGGCGGCCACGGACTCCTCGTCGAACCCCGCATCGAGCACGCCGCGGTAGGTCTCGAGGGCCGCCTGCGCGTCTTGCAGCTGCACGCCGTAGAGGGCGGCAATCCGCTTCTTCAGCGTGCGTTTGGCGCCCTCGTCCGGCGCCGCGTCCACCTGGAGCTTCAAGTTCTCGAGCAGCTCCGTCCACAAGCGCTCGCGCGTGTAGAGGCCATCCAGCCGGCGCAGGACCTCGACCCGCTTCTCGCGCAGATCCGCGTCCGCGTCCGCGGCGGTGAGGGCCTGCGTGAGGCAATCGATGGCCTCCCGCCGGTTGGAGAGGTCGTTCTCGTAGCGCGTCGCCGCGTCGACCAGGAGCTGGAACTTGAGCGAGGAGTCGTCGTCGCCGCAGAGCTCGACGCGCCGTCGATAGAGGTCGACGAGCCGCTCCGCCTCGTTCTTCTGTTCGTAGAGCGCGATCAAGCAGTCGATCGTGAACGTGCTGTCGGACTCGAGCTCGAGGGCGCGTTCGTAGGCGTCGATCGCCGCCGGGACGTCGTCCAGCATGTCCCTGCGCGCCTCGCCGATGCGGCGCCACGTGCTCGCCCGCGTCTCGTCGTCCGGGACGAGCTCCGCCTTTTTGGTGAGCACGCGCACGAGCGAGGTCCAGTCGCTGAGCAGCGTGGCCAGAGCATCCATCTCCGCGAGCGGCTCGAGGTCCGTCTCGTCGAGCGAGAAGAGTCGATCCCATGCGTCGAGGGCCCGTCTCGGGTCGTCGCGTTTCTTGTCGTGCAGCTGGGCCAACGCCGAGAGGATCTCGCGCTTGGTCAGCCCGTCGCTCTTGGCGATCGCCGCCTCGTATGCCGCCGCCAGGGCGTCCCACCGCGACGTCAGGCCGGCGAGTCGATCCAGCTCGGCGCGGGACTCGCCGTCCTCGGGATCGAGGATCCACGCTTGCTGGATGGCGTCGAACGCGCGCCGGCGGTCTCCACCCCGCTGCTCCCAAAGGGAGGCGGTCTCGCGCAGGATCGACACCCGTTCGCCGTCGTCCACGGCCAGGATCAGACGGTCCTCGTTGACGGCGACAAGATTGCGCCAATCGTCGGCGGCTTCGTAGATCGGCCGCAGGATGTCGACGATGCGGGCTTTGTTCTCCGGCGAACGTCGCAGCCCCTCGAGCGCCACGACGGCTTCGGCCCCGGGCGTGCGCCCGGAGGTCGGCGAGAGCTCGACCACGCTCTGCAGCTCGTCGATGCCGGCCGTCACCTCGCCGAGCTTGTGGATGAGGAGGTTCGCGAGCGCCATCCGGAAGGTGGCCTCGTCCTCGGGGAGCGCGCTCTGCTCGGCGCGCCGGCGGGTGAGATCGGCCAGGTCGCGCCAGCGCTCGCCGCGGGCGTAAAGGCGAGAGAGCGCCTCGAGGGCGTGCGGATCCGACTCGTCGACCTCGAGCGCCGCGCGGTACGTTTCGACGGCGCCGGCGTCGTCTCGCAGCTCCGACTCCTGGATTGCCGCGATCGTGTGAAGGGCCCCGAGACGCTCGTTCGGGTCGTCTTTGAACTCCAGCGCGTCGCGGTACAACCGGACGCGTTCGTCGGGGCGCCCGGTCTCGCGCAGGAGCCGATCGATCGCCTCGAAGCTGCCGTCTCTGGCCTGCGGATCGAACGCGTACGCGCGGCGGTAGTACCTCAGGGCCCGCTCGACGTCCTTCAGGTTCTCGAACAGCTCGCCGGTGCGTTTCGCCAGCCGCGCCGTCTCCGGGCCGTCCGTCGTGATCTTCTCGAGCTCCGTGGAAAGCACCTCGGCCAGTCGGCTCGGCGCGTTCGCGACGCGGCTGAGTCGCTCGAGCTCGGCCCAGGTCGTTTCGTCGGTCGGGTCCTCGGCGAGCAGGAGGGCGGTCGTGTCGAGGGCCGCACGGTAGTCCTCGGCCTGCTCCTCGTGCAGCTTCGACAGCCGCCGCAAGAGCTGACGCCGCTCGTCCGGGTCCTGGCTGACGCCGAGGCGCGCGTCGAGCGTCGCCATGACGCGTCGCCAGTCGAGCCTCGCCAAGTACACGGGCTCGAGCATCGCCGCCGCGCGAGCAGCGTGGTCGCGTTGCCCCATGAGGACCTCGAGGGAGGCCACCGACTGCGGGTGCCTCGCGTCGATCGCCAGCGCCGCCTCGTACTCGTCGAACGCGCGATCCACGTCGCCGACGTGCTTCTCCAGCACCATGCCCAGGGCATGATGCAGGGCCGCCTTGCGCTCGTTGGAGATGCCGGGAGCGGCGATCTGACGCTCGTGGAGCGTCACCATGTCGGACCACCGCTCCGCCTGGGCGTACAGGCGCTCGAGGGCGCGAACGGCGTCGGGGTCCAGGCCCTCCTCGAGGATCTGCTCGTACACGGCGACGGCAGCCGCCGGGTCGGACAGCTTCTCGTCGCAGAGCCGAGCCTCCTTGAAGAGGAGCTGCTTGCGCTCTGCGTCCGAGTCCGCCGCCTCTGCGCGCCGCTTGACGATGTCGAGCAGCGCGCGGAAGTCCCCCGTCTCTTCGTAGAGCGATTCGAGCGCCGTCAGCGCCCGCCGGTCGTCGGCGCGAAGCTCGAGCGCGCGGACGTAGTACTCGCGCGCGAGCGCGACATCGGCCAGCGGCGAACGCGCCACCTCCGCGATGCGCAGGGTCACCGCGAGCTCGCGTTCGGAGTCGACGATGTCGCGAACCACCGAGCGCAGGAGGGCCACGAGGTCCGCGTGGCGGCCGGTGACGGAGGTGAGCCGTTCGACGCGTTCGAGCCACTCCGGCAACTCCGGATCGGCGACCGCCTCACGCAGCCCCCGCGAAGCGTACTCGAACGCACGAGGCGCGTCGGCCAGCGGGCCTTCGGCGACGCGAACCGCCTGGGCGATGATTGCGAGGCGGTCGCCCGTCGAGTCGGCGTGTTCGACCTCGATCTCGAGGACGCGGAGGAGGCTCTCGTGCAGGCCGTCCGCCTCGTAGAGCGGGCGCAGGATCGCCGCCGCGTCCCGCCGCCCGGCGGGATCTTCGAGGAGCGTCTCGAGGGCGCGTCGACTGGGCTCGTGCGACGCATCGATGGCGAGGGCCTGGCGGTAGGCTTCGATGGCGCCGGAGACGTCCGACAGCTTGGCCCTGCGGGCATCGCCAATCCGCGCGAGAAGGGCGAGCTTGTCGGCCGGCGTGTCCGCGAGCGCGAGATCGGCCTCGAGGGTCTCGACCATGTCGGGCCACCGACCGGCGAGCTCGTAGAGCATCACCAGAGACCCGAGCGACGCGCGGTCGGCCCCGAACTCGTCGACCACGGCGCGGAAGGCGACGATCGCGCCGTCCACGTCGGTAAGCTTGTCCGCCAGCGTCGTCGCGATACGCACAAGGAGAGTGCGTCGGGCGCCGGGGTCGTCGGTCTGCCGCTCGCGCGAGCGCAGCACCTCGACGAGCTCCGGGAACCTCTGCGTCCTCTCGTAGAGCCGGTCCAGGGAGGCGAGGGCCAGCGCATCGCTCGGATCGTCGTCGAGGCGCGAGCGCCAAGCCTCCGTCGCCCCGCGCGGGTCGTCGAGAACGGTCTCGCGAAGCTCGCCGAGCCGGCCGAGCAGCTCCCGGCGCGCCTCGGCGTTGTCCTCCAGCCGGACCTGGACAGCCAGCATCTCGCAGAGCTGCCGGCTGTCGCCGCGCGCGTAGATCTTCTCGAGCGCCCGGCACGCCGGCAACGCAATGTTTCGATCGTCTGGGGCGAGCTGCAGGACGTCGCGGTACACGCGCTCGGCGCGCGCCGCGTCGCCCACGTCGTTCTCGCAGAGCCTCGCGACGTCCATGAGGATCTCGGCCCGCGGCATCGGGGCGGACGCCGCCGCGGCCGTCGCCGTGAGGATCCCGACCGCCTGCTCGAAGGCGCCCAAGCGGCGCACGATCTGCAACGTCCGCTCGCGAGCGCCGGCATCGTCCGGGTCGAGGGGGAGCAGCCGGGCAAACGCGTCCAGCGCACCCACGTCGTCGCGCAGCCGCTCGTCGCGCAGCGCGGCGACGCGGTGGAGCAAATCGCGCCGCTCGTCCGGCGCGGTCGCGAACTCGAGATGAATCTCCAGCACGCGGACCAGATCCGTGACCTCGTCGCGGTTGGCGTACACGGCCTCGAGCACGATCGCCGCGCGCGAGCGCAGCTCCGGGATATCGAGGATCTTCTCGACGAGGCGCCGTGCCTCGGCGGCGCTCGGCCGCTCGTGCAAGACTCGCTCGAGGTACGCGAGGGCGGCGGTCGGGTCGTTGAGCCGTTCGAAGAGCAGCGTCCCGAGACGCTCGTCGAGATCGAGCCGCTCCTCGCCCACCTTCGCCTGCCGGCGTCGCTCGAGCAGCTGCGCGAGCTTGTCCCACCGCTGCTCGGCTGCGTAGAGCCCATCGAGCGAGCGGATCGCCTGCTCGTGGAGTGGGTCGAGCTCGAGAATGCGCTCGTAGTAGCCAATCGCCCGCGGACGGTCGCCCGTGATGGCCTCGGCGACCATCGCGACCTCGGCGAGCAAGTCCGCACGGCGCGTGGCGTCCGGGGTGACGTCGACGATGCGCTCGTAGAGGGCGCCGAGCTCGCCCCATTGCTCCCGCGTCGTCAGGATTTGCTTGAGCCGGTGAAACGCCCGCTCGTTGCCCGGCTGCCGCGCGAGCATGCGCTCGAGGTATGGGCGCGCCTGATCGACGTCGCCGAGCTTCTCCTCGAACAGAGTGGCCGCCCGCTCGGCGAGATCGAGCTCTACCCGCTCGGACAACCCGCTCGGACCCTCTGCCGGCAACGCGGCGCCTATCGCGGCCACGAGATCCTGGGCGCGATTCGTCTTCGCTGCGAGGCCCGTCAGTCGGTCCCATAGAGGCAAGTCCGTCGGAAACTCTCCCGTGGCCCGGGCCATGACGTCGAAGGCCCCGCCGGCATCGTCGAGCTTGAACTCGTGCACGTCTCCCAGGCGCCCATAGAGCGCGAGGCGGTCCTCGCGCGCGGCGGTCGTCGCGATGAGCACCTCGAGCACCTCGGCCTGGCGCTTCGCGGCGTTCGTCTCGTCGTATGCGCGTTCCAGGATCGCGGCCGCGCGCGCGCGCGTCTCGCCGACGGAGAGCAGGCTCTCGACGACCTCGATGGCGCCTGGGTCGTTGGGCGACAGCTCGAGTGCGCGCCGGCACGCGTCGAGGGCGTCGACG
>PLIR01000550.1 GCA_003139415.1 Myxococcales bacterium
GCCGCCTCAGCCTGCTCGGGCTCTCCCGCGTACGGCAGCCCAGATCCCTCCTGCGACCCGCAGTGCAACTACGTTGCTCCCGACCCTAGCCTCGAGGCGAACTCGGACGCGGCCGGCGAGGATGCGCCGGACGTCGGTTCCGACGGAGCCTTGGTCACGGAGGCCGTTGGCGNNGCCGGTGGACGCCGGCACCTTCCTCATCTTCTACGGCGCTGCCCCGCACTGACGGCGCGAGAGATCTCCCGTCACGGGCCGGGGTTGAACCTGGTCGGTAGACGACGGTGACGATGCCGCCTTGGGGCGGGGGAAACCTCAGGTCGCGGCAACCCGTGCACGATGCAGCCCAGCGACGGCTGGATCGGGCATCCCGCTCACGCGAGTCGCCGGAACGCCGCCCCGACGCGCGCATACGTTGGCTCCGCGCGGCGGTCGAGCGTCAGCAGCGTCGCACCGTGGGTGGCGGCCGTCGTACCCACCAGGGCGTCGTAGACGGCACCGCCCGAGACTCCCGCCTCCGCCATCTTCGTGACGAGAAGCCCCTGCTCTTGCCGTGCAAGGACCAAGGGCGCGCCGGCGAAGCGGAGCCTCAGGAACAGCGCCGCCACGTCGGCGGCGACGCGATGGGGCGCGGGAAGACGCGTGAGCACCGAGTACGTCTCGAAAGCGCAGTGGGCGATGAGCGCGGCGCCCGACTCGAGCGCCTCGTGCGCGGCGGTATGGTGCTCGTGCCACGACGCGAAGGCGGCGATGATCACGCTGGTGTCGGGCGCAACCGCGGCTCGCGCCCCCTTCACCGCCGCCCCGCCTCCAGGGCCTCGCGTACCCGCTCGGCGGTGAGCTTGGGGAGCTTTTGGTCCGGCTCGGCCACGATGCCGCCTCCCCGGCGCACCAGTTTGACGGCCGTGGTCGGCGGCTCCATGACGACGACGCCGTCCCGCACGTCGATCTCCAGCGCCGTCCCGTCGGCCAGGCCCAGAGCATCGCGGATCTGCTTGGGGACGATGACCCGCCCTGCCCGGTCGATGGTGGTTCGCATGGCATAAAGATACCACGGCAGGTGGCATTCGGCTCGCCGTCCCCGACGACGGGGACTCACCGCCGCGCCAGCGACGGCACACGATGGGCAAGCCGCAGAAGAAGGCGGTCAAGGGAGACGTGACCGGGGTCGTCGTGACCCCCGATCCCGTCGCCGGCGCCGACGAAGACCGCGACTGCGCCCACCGTCACTGGTGGATCCGCGAGCGCCCCGGCCACGCCGGGCACCAGCGGGTCCACGGCGACTCCCCTGACGTCACCCATTCGGGCGACGTGACGGGAGGGACATGAAGGGAGGGAGGGCGCGCGTCGCGTGGCGCGCGCCCTCCCCGCCCGGGGCCGGTGTCGGCTGCCGCCCCGCTCGCGCCACCGTGCCGCGGCCGAGCCGGACCAGCCGAAAGCTCAGTGCGTGTCCGCGAAGGCGCAGCCGTTCTCTGTCTCCCGGATGGCCACGCTCGTGCGCTCGATGGCCCTCGCGCGCCAACCGCCCTTGTCATGCTCGGCGCGCTCGAGGAAGCCGCGGGCCTCGCGCAGATCGCCGAGAGCGGCGGCCATATTCGGCTGGTTGTTGCAGGCCGCGGGCGGAGGCGGAGGCGGAGGCGCACCGCCGCCGCAAGCGACCACCGCGACGAGCAGCGCCACGGAGCAAGCGGCGATCGGCTTCCAAGGATTGATGCGCCCGAGGGACTGGGTAGCCTGATGCAATTTAATGGTTCTCTCCTTTCGCCTCAGTGGGTGTCTGCGAAGGCGCAGCCGTTTTCGGTCTCTTTGATGGCCGCATCCGTCGACTCGATGGCGCGCACCCGCCACCCGCCCTTGTCGTGCTCCGCCCTCTCGAGCGACCCGCGCGCCCGGCGCAGCAGCTCGATCGCCCTCATCATGTTGTGCTGGTTATTGCACCACGCCGCCGCTCCCTGCGCGTGCGCGGCGTGGTAGCCGAGCAACAGCGTGGAGCTGCCGATCGCCGCCACCGAGACGAGCTTCCAGATATTCATCCTTGCTACCTCCCTTGCGTGTGGGGTTGCCACTCTGGACGCAAAAATAGATGCTTGCGCCGCGCGAGGGAACCCTTCAATCCCGCCGGACGCCCGACAGCCGCCTGGTCGCGGCCGCGTCCAGGTGACGCCGCCGCCTCCAGGTAACCGCTCGATGTGTCGCGCGCGAACTCGGCTAGGGGAGCAGGCCTGCTAGAACCGGATCAGCAGCGCGCCGATGATCTTGGCCTCGTTCTTCACGAGGTCGGGGCGCCAGCCGGTGGGCACCGGCGTCGTGATGTACCCGTCCGGCGACGTCACGCCACCGTGGCCGGCGAAGTACGGCACGCTCGCCGCGCGGTACACGTACTCGAGACGCCAGGTCTGGATCTCGTCGGGCATCCAGTCGAGCGTCGTCGACGCGTCCCACGAGTCGAACTTGGTGCCCGGGGCGGTGTCGAAGCCCGTGACGGGAGTGCCCGGCGTCGCCGCGCCGGTGGGCGCCAGAACGAGATAGCGGCCGGGGTTGTGCATCACACCTCCGCCGAACGTCCACCCGATCCGGTCGTTGAAGAACCACATCCGGTGNNCCGCCGAAGCCCGTGATGCCGTCGCCTTGCTCGAATCCGAAGTCGATCGTGATCGAGAAGCCGGCGCGATGGAAGAACGACTTCGGCGAGTTGTAGTACCGAAGCTCCATGCTGTTGTCGCTATGGAGGCGAGTCCGCCCGGGGTTGTCCTGCGTGTCCCAACCCACGTAGCCGTTCGACAGGATTTCGAACGACTCGATCGGGCGGTAAAGCACCTGGAAACCGACGCCGGGAACCTCGTTGAAGACCCCGTAGGACTGCCAGCCGTTGATGAGCCACACCTCCGCCTTGAACACGTCGCTCGGGTACATCTGCAGCCGGATCCCGTTGAAGAACCAGGGCGTGTTGTCCGAGGTGTACGACGGCTGATACGCCCAGTTCTCGAACGCGGCGTACGAGAAGAGCCCGACGTACGACATGAAGATGCCTACGTCGACGTTGACGCCGTGCATCTCGTCCCAGTGGTACCCCCCGTAGGCCTCGCTGATGTAGCGGAGGGCCGTGGGCAGGTCGAACTGGCCCTTGTTGGTGCTGTTGTCGTTTCGCGGGATCTGCGTGGCGCGATACCCGAACTGGGTCATGAAGCGGC
>PLIR01000546.1 GCA_003139415.1 Myxococcales bacterium
AGGATCTGATGATCCGAGGCTTCATGCTCCCCCCATGACCTGTCAGCACGCCCCTCGGGTTGAAACGCGACTGGCTACCCGAGCAAGCGGGTTCCGATGCCTGGGGTCGCGGGCCTTCCGCCCCGCTCGATGCAGGGACAGGCCGACAGGCCCCTAGCCTGCCTTGAGGAACGCGGCGCCGATCGCCAGCGCGAGGTAATGGTTGGGCGTCACGCCGAGGGCCAGGACCAGGATGGCGCTGACGACGAGCGCCGCTGCGACGTAGCCGGAGCGCATCGGGACGGCGATGGGCGCGCCCGCGGCGGGCTCGCGCATGTACATGTAAACGAGTACGCGCAGATAGTAGTAAGCGCCGATGACGCTGTTGATGAAGCCCAGCACGACGAGCCAGTACAGGCCTCCCTCGACGGCGGCCTTGAAGACGAACCACTTGCCGAAGAAGCCCGCCGTCGGCGGGATACCCGCCAGCGAGAGCAAGAACAGCGAGAAGGCCAGGGCCGCCGTGGGGTTGCGCTTGCCGATGCCCGACAGATCCTCGTAGCTCACGGCTTCGCGCCCGCGGCTGCCGCACAGGATGAGGGCCCCGAAGGCCCCTGCGGTCGAGGCGGTGTACGCGAAGAGGTAGTAAAGGACGGCCGCCACGCCGTTCGACGGGTTGCGCATCATCGCCGTCACGCCGACGAGGATGTAGCCGGCGTGCGCGATGCTGGAATAGGCGAGCATCCGCTTGACCGACTCCTGACGTCCGGCAACGAGGTTCGCCACCGTCATCGTGGCGAGGGCGAGGGCCGCAAGCACCGGAGGCCAGCCGTTGGCCCAGGACGTCCATGCCTCGCTGCCGAGCGACAGCGTCAGCATCCGGAGCAGCATCGCGAACGCACCGGCCTTCACGGCCACCGCCATGAAAGCGGTCGCGGGCGTCGGAGCCCCCTCGTACGCGTCGGGCGTCCACGCGTGGAAGGGCACGGCGCTCACCTTGAAGACCATTCCGACGAGGACCAGCACCGCGCCGACGACGAACATCGGGCTACGGCCACCGGCCGTGCGCGCCGCGTGGCCGATGCCGACGAGGTCCGTGTGCCCGGTCGCGCCGTAAATGAGCGCGAACCCGTAGATGAGGATCGCGGCGGCGAACGACCCGAGCAAGAAGTACTTGAGCGCGCCCTCGGCGGAACGCGCGCTCGAGCGCCGGAACGCCGTCAACGCGTACGCCCCGATGCTCATCGTCTCGAGGCCGAGAAATAGCGTGAGCGCGTCGCCCGATGCCGCGAGCATCATCGCCCCGAACGTCGCGAACAGGATGAGAGGATAGAACTCGCCGCGTTCGAGGCTGTGCTCGGCCAGGTATCCGCCCGCCAGGAGGACGGACAGCCCGGCGCCAAGGCACAGGATCATGTCGAAGAAGAGCGTGAAGCGGTCGAGCAGCAGCCAGGGTGCGACCGACGACGTGTCGCCCACCGCGCCGGGCCCGGCCATCCAGAGCCCTGCGGCGCACGCCGCGCCCGCGAAGAGAACCGACGTCGCCCCGAGCGCGAGGCCCCGGCTTCCGGGGGTGCCATGGGGCGCCTTGGTGTTCGGCGTGGACACGGCCTCGGCCAGCATCAGGAGCAAGGCGCCGAGGCCGACGGCGAGGAGCGGCGAGAGGGCGAGAGCGATGGACATGGCGGCTCCCCCTAAGGGGCTTCCTTGGCGGCGACGGCGCCGGACGGTGCATCGGGCTTGGCCACCTTGGGCACCTCGGGCCTGGGCGGCAGCAGGCGGATCGGGCCCGTGTAGTAGAGGGGCGCGGGGTTCGTGGCGACGCGCGCGTCGAAGTCTTCTTGCACGCGCGACGCGGCGCCGGCGATCCGCGACAGGAAAATGTTCGGGAAGAGGCCGATGACGAAGATCATCATGGCGAGCGGCGCGAGCGCCACGATCTCGCGCGCGTTGACGTCGCGGAGGTTGGCGTTGACCTTCTTCGTCACCGGGCCAAAGAACACCTTCTGCACGACCATCAGCATGTACACGGCGCCCAGGATGACGCCGATGGCCGCGCCGACCGCCTGGACACCGTTGAAGCGCCCGAGCTTGTTGGACGCGAACGTCCCCGTGATGACCATGAACTCGCCGATGAAGCCGTTCGTCGCCGGGAGACCGACGCTCGCGAGCGTCGCCACGACGAAGAGGGTGGCGTAGACGGGCATCGGCTTGGCCAGGCCCCCGAACTCATCGATGTGGCGCGTGTGACGGCGGTCGTAGACCACCCCGAAGAGCAAGAAGAGCATCCCGGTCGAGACGCCATGGTTGACCATCTGCAGGATGCTGCCCTCGAGCGACGCCTGCGTCAGGGCGAAGAGGCCGAGCATCACGTAGCCGAGGTGCGCGACGGACGAGTACGCGATGAGGCGCTTGACGTCCTCTTGCTTCCAGGCGCAGAGCGCGCCGTAGATGATGCCGCCGAGCACCGCGACGCCCGCGAGGTTGGGCGCCCACGCCATGGCCGCCTCCGGGAAGAGCCCCATCGAGAAGCGCAGGTAGCCGTAGGTGCCCATCTTGAGCATCACGGCCGCTAGGATGATGGACCCCGCCGTGGGCGCCTCGGTGTGCGCGTCCGGCAGCCACGTGTGCACCGGGAACATCGGCACCTTGATGACGAACGCCAGCGTGAACGCGAAGAAGAGCAGCACCTGCAGGTGCTGCGGCAGGACCAGCCGCTGCAGATCGAAGTAGTCGAACGACGGGCCACCGCCGCTCGCCCGGGCGTACGCGTAGGCGAGGTACAGGATCGCGGCCAGCATCAGCATCGATCCAAACATCGTGTAGAGTAAGAACTTGATCGCGCTCCGTATCCGGTTCGCCCCGCCCCACACGCCGATCATCACGTACATCGGGATGAGCATCAGCTACCAGAAGACGTAGAAGAGGAACATGTCGAGCGCGAGGAACGCGCCCAGCATGCCGCCCTCGAGCATCAGCAGCGCGAAGCACCACTCCTTGATGCGGGTGTCGATCGAGCCGAACGACGCGAAGGTGGCGATCGGGGTGATGAACGTCGTCAGCAAGACCAGCCAGAGGGTCACGCCGTCGATCGCGAGGTGGTAGTGGATGCCGAACGCGGGGACCCAGAGGACGTCCTCGTTGAAGTGGTACCCCCGGCCCATCGTCACGCCGAGCAGCGGGAGCGAGAAGCAGAACGTCCCCAGCATCAGGGCCAGCGTCACGCCCTTCGTGAACGCGACCTTGTCTCGCGGCAAGAGCAAGATGACGATGGCGCTCGCGATCGGGAAGAAGATGAGCCACGAGAGCAGGTGACCCGCCTCGTGCGGAGGCTGCCCGTCCGCTCCCGCGACCCCCGGCCACGCTCTCGTGATGAAGAGCGCCAGCAGCGCGGCCATCAACGCGATCGGCGCCCGGACGTTCCAGCCGTGCCGTCGCGGAATCGTCGCGGCGATGGCCGCCGCGATCATCATCGGGATGGCGCCGTCGAGGGCGCGCGCCAGCACGACGCCCACCGCCGCGAGGATGGCCAGGACGCCGAGCTGTGTCGGACCGAACGGCACGCGCGGGGACGCGGCGACGTCGGATTCGGCGCCGTGTTCGGCGGGGTGGGTGGTGTCGGAGTGATCCATTCTCAGTCTTGCCTCGGAGCGACGACCTGCCTCAAAGCGACGACACTGGCGCGTTGGGCCGTGTGACGTGGATCGCCGTCTTCTTGACGAGCCCGAACGTGTTTTTGACCTCGAGGTTCACCGTGACGTCCTTGCCCGGGACCACGTGGAGCTTGAGCGTGGAGTCGGGCCCGAAGGAGGCCTTGTCCGGGGTCCCGTCGCCGTCGGAGTCCCATCGGTAGCCGTAACCCACCCCCGGCGCCGCGGTGACCACGTAGTCGTCGTTGCCGTCGTCGACGACGGTGTAGCTCGCGTGGGGCGCGGCGAAGAACCATGCGATGAGCGCGATGCCCACCACCATCGTCGCCGCGTACACCTGCACGACGCCGGTTTGCACGGCCCTGAGGAGCGTGCCGGCGGTCGCCACGATCGTCGACGTCAGGCGCGCCAGGATGGCGTCGACGACGTTCTTGTCGACGATCGCGCTCGTGTCGGCGAGCGAGTCGACCGCCGCGATGACCGTAGCGTCGTAGAACTCGTCGACGCGCCACTTGTCGAGCAGGAGCTGGTGCAGGGCGGGCATCGCCTCGGCCGCGCGCTTGGCCGGTTCGCCCTTCTTCGCGACATAGAAGTAGTAGGCGAGGCCCGTGCCGATCAAGAAGGCGGCGATGCCGCACAAGCCGAGCGGCAGCTCCATGTGCTCGGCCCACGCCTCGTCGTTGCCGTGTCCGAAGAGCACCGCGTGCTCGGTCGCGGCTTTGAACACCGGCTCGAGCCAGTGGTCCATCGGCTTTTCTCGCACGATGTGAAAGCCTGGGTTCAAGAATCCTGCGATCAGCGCGAACACGGCTAGGACGACGAGCGGGACCGTCATCTGCCACGGCGACTCGTGCGGCGGGTAGCCGGGCGTCGTGAGGTCTTCGTGATGCTCGTGATCGGCGTGGTCGTGCCCGTTCGCGCCGTGCTCGAGCTCCTCCTTGGCGAGGAGCGACGGCCGGCCCACCGTCCAGCCCTTGAAGTCGCCCCAGAACGTGAGGAAATAGAGGCGGCACATGTAGAAGGCCGTCATCACGGCCGCGACGAAGGCCACCCAGAACAGCGTGGGGCCGATCCACGGCGGGGGCTCGTAGGAGTGGGCCGCCGTGATCGGGCTGACGGTGTGGTCGACGAAGGCGCGGTAGAGGATCTCGTCCTTCGAGAAGAAGCCGCTCGTCAACGGCAGGCCGATGATCGCCGCTGTCGCAGCCGCGAACGTCCAGTGCGTGATCGGCAGCCACTTGCGCAGACCGCCCATCAGGCGGACGTCTTGCGCAGCCGTGTCGTCGTGGATGCGCGCGTGCATCGCGTGGATGACCGAGCCAGCCCCGAGGAACAGGCACGCCTTGAAGAAGGCGTGCGTGAAGACGTGGAAGAACCCGGCGGTGAACGCGCCGACGCCGACGCCGAGGAACATGAAGCCGAGCTGGCTCACCGTGGAGTAGGCGAGGACCTTCTTGATGTCGTTCTGGACGAGGGCGATGCTCGCCGCGAGCAGCGCCGTGGCCGCGCCGACGATGGCGACCACCATCATGACGAACGGCGAAAGGACGAACACGAAGGACAGCCGGCAGATGAGGTAGACGCCGGCGGTCACCATGGTGGCCGCGTGGATGAGCGCCGAAACCGGCGTCGGGCCGGCCATGGCGTCCGGCAGCCACACGTAGAGAGGGATCTGCGCGCTCTTGCCGGTGCACCCCAAGAGGAGCGCGAGCCCGACGGCCGTCGCCGCGCTGATCGTCACCGGGTGAGCGGGCTGCAAGAACTTGAGCAGCCCCGTGTACTGCCCGTTGCCGAGCGGCCACACGTAGACCCGGTACGGCTCGCCCGGCAGGATGAGATTGTGGGCGCCGCGCGCGATGCCGTTCCAGTCGAGCGAGTCGGTGTAGTGGGCGAGCAGGAACATCGCGCACAGCAGGCCGAAGTCGCCGATGCGGTTCGCGATGAAGGCCTTCTTGCCGGCCGCGGCGTTCGCCGGGTTCTCGTACCAGAAGCCGATGAGCAGGTACGAGCAGAGGCCCACGCCCTCCCAGCCGACGAAGAGCAGCGGCAGGTTGTCGCCGAGCACGAGGACGAGCATCGCGAAGACGAAGAGGTTCAGGTACGCGAAGAACCGGGCGTAGCCCGGGTCGCCTTCCATGTACGACGTCGCGTAGAGGTGGATGAGAAAGCCCACCCCGGTGATGACCAGCATCATCACGCCGTTCAAGGCGTCGATGCTGAACGTCACGTCGATGGGCACGTTGCTGCCGCCGTAGCCGCCCGTCGTGTGCATCCACTCCCAGGCGGTCCACGTCAGCTTGACGTGCTCGTTCTTCTCGGCGCCGACGTGGTCGGCCAGCATGATGAATGCGACGACGGCGGCGGCGAAGCTGACCCCGAGCGCGACGAGCGCCATCAGCTTGACCGCGGCGTCGCCGAGGCGCTTGCCCCAGATGCCGTTGACGAAGGCGCCGAGCAGCGGCATCCCGAGGATGACGGCGATGAGCGCGTAGTCGTGCGCGGGGAAGAGCGAGAACATGGGGTGGGGGATCCGGTGCTTAGTTTCTCAGCAAGTCCGCCTCGTCCGAGCGAACGGTGCGGCGCAGGCGATAGAGCGACAGGACGATCGCCAGGCCCACGGCGACTTCGGCCGCCTCGGCGGCGATGATGAAGAACGCGAAGAGCTGCCCCGTGTGGCTCGCGCCCGCGAACGCCTGCCCGTCGACGTGCGCGAAGCCCGAGCGGTTGAACGCGACGAGGGCGAGGTTGGCGGCGTTGAGCATGATCTCGATGCTCATCAACGTGACGAGGACGTTGCGGCGGACGAGGAACCCGATGCCGCCGATGACGAACAAGAGGGCGCTGAGCGCGATGTACGACTCGACGGGGATCATGGCCCCTCCTCTCCGCCCAGCTTCGCGGCGTCGATCTCCGCCTTGGACATCGACGAGATCCCTTGACGCCCACGGGCCACGGCGATGGCGCCGACGACGGCGACCATCAGGAGCGCGCTCGAGAGTTCGAAGGGCACCAGCCAGTCGCCGAAGAGGACGCTGCCGAAGGCGTCGATCCCGCCGAACGCAGGTTCGGGCAGCTTCATCGGCATGTGGCCGCTCGTGCCTCTCACGACCGCCCAGAGCGTGCCGAGACCGACCAGGCCGAAGAGGCCCCCGCCGACGGTTCGACCGACGATCCCGCGCCGATCGCTGGGCGTCGACGCGCTGGGCCCGAGCAGCATGATGACGAAGAGAAAGAGGATGACGATCGCGCCCGCGTAGACGATGAGCTGAATGGCCGCGAGAAATTGCGCGTGCAGCGCGAGAAACAGGCCCGCGATGCTGAGGATCAGCAAGAGGAGCCCCATGGCGCCGCGGATCGGGCTCTTGGAGACGACGACGGACACGGCGCCGCCGAGCGCGAGCAAAGCGCAGACGTAGAAGTAAGCGGCGCCGAGGGTCATCGTCTCAGCTCCACGGCTCGACCGTCAGCCGGGCGTCCGCGCGGGACCGCTGCCCACGCACGTACGCCTCGAACTCGGGGCGGAACTTCTGCAGGATCGCCAGGGCAGGCATCGCGGTGCCCTCGCCGAAGGCGCAGATCGTGTTGCCCATGATGCCGTTGGCGATGTCGTGCAGGCCGTCGAGCTCCTGCAGCGACGCCTTGCCATCGAGGATCTTTTCCGACACGCGCAGCAGCCACGCGCTGCCTTCGCGGCAGGGGGTGCACTGGCCGCACGACTCGTGCCGGTAAAACTGCATCAGGTTCTGCATGCACCAGACCGGGTCGGTCCCGTCGGCGATGACGGTGACGCAGCAGGTCCCGAGCATGGTTCCGACGCCGCGCATGGTGTCGACGCCCAGGGGGACGTCGAAGACGCTCTTGCCGTGCCAGGGGTGCAAGGGAGACTTGGGGTCCGGCGCGTGCACCGTCTCGGCGGGGCGCATCACCGGCGTCGACGATCCCCCCGGGATGACGCACAGAATGCCCTTGTCGCCGAGCACGCCGCCCGCGACGTCGTGGATCAACTCGTTGAAGGTGGGGCCAACCGCCAGCTCCACGACGCAGGGCTTTTTTACGTGGCCGTTGACGCCGTAGAGGCGCACGCCACCATCGTTGATGTGGTGGAGGGCCGACAGCTTGCTGAACTCGTCGGCGCCGAGTCCGAACGCGGCGGGCACCGCGGCGATCGTCTCGAGGTTGTTCACCGTGGTGGGACACCCGAAGGCGCCGGCGTTGGCGGGGAAGGGCGGTTTCATGCGCGGTTCGCCGCGCCGGCCCTCGATCGAGTTGAGCATCGAGGTCTCTTCGCCGCAGATGTACGCGCCGGCGCCCGAGTGGACGTAGACCTCGACCGCGTAGTCTTTGCCGAAGGGCGCCTTACCGAGATAGCCCTTCGCGCGAGCCTCCAGGATGGCGCCCTCGAGGCGGGCCTTCGAGAGGTGGAGCTCGTCGCGCACGTAGATGTAGGCGACGTGCGCCCCGATGCCGTAGCAAGCGATGATGCAGCCCTCGACGCACGCGTGAGGGTTCTGCTCCATCAGCGTGCGATCCTTGTGCGTGCCCGGCTCGCCCTCGTCGGCGTTGACGACGAGGTAGTGGGGCTTCGCGCCGGGAGCGGGGCTGCCCTTGGGCATGAAGCTCCACTTGATGCCCATCGGGAAGCCGGCCCCGCCGCGCCCGCGGATGTTCGCCTTCTTCGCTTCGTCGACGACCTGTTCGCGGGTCATCGTCGTCAGCGCGCGGCGCGCCTGCTGGTAGCCGCCGAGCTCGCGCTCGTAGGCCGCGAGGCCCCAGCCCTCGGGCTTGCCGTACGTCCGCGTCAGGTAGTTGGTGCGCTTGAGCATCCGTCAGCCTCCCTGCAGCCGGGCCAGGATCTGGTCGACCCGCTCGCGCGTGAGGTTCTCGTGGTAGTCGCGATCGACCTGCATCATCGGCGCGGTCCCGCAGCTCGCGAGGCACTCGGCGGTGCGCAGGGTGATCTTGCCGTCGGCGGTCGTCTCGCCGCACTTGATCCCGAGGCGCTTCTCGCAGTGCTCGATGACCTCGTATGCGCCGCGGAGCGCGCAGGGCAGGGTGCGGCACACCCAGACCTGGTGCTTGCCGACCGGGTGCTGGTTGTACAGCGTGTAAAAGGTGACGACGCCCTTGACGTGAGCGGGGGAGAGGTCGAGCCGTTTCGACACGAACTCCACGATCTCGTCGGAGACGTAGCCCGCCTGCTCCTGGCACAGATGCAGCAGCGGGAGCGTCACCGCCATCTTGGTCGGATATCGCTCGAGGATCTCCTGGAGCTTGCGCTCGCGTTCGGGGCTCAGAGCGAAGGGCATCGCGGGGGCAGTCCTCGTTTGTCTCGGCGGCGCGGCGGCAGCGCGCCTGCTCGATCTCGCGGGGTTGACGTCTAGACCCGAAAGTCGTGCAAATGCACTAAAAACTGGCGCGAAACCTAGTGGGGAGCGTGCGCGGGTGTCAAGCCACCTCGGCTCGCGATCGACAAGCGGCAGAAGACAAGCGGCAGAAGAAGCGCCGACGGACCGCACGCGCCGAGGGACCGCGCGAGAGCGAGAACCTTGGAAATCGCTTGAGCGCCTGGATCGCGAGCCCTATGCTGCCCGCTGGCGCCGCCGTCGTGCGTGCGCGCGTAAAGACTTGGCACGGCGCGCCTCTGGTGTGGTCGCGCCCACGTCGGAGATTGGCCCGAGGGAGGTGCACGAGTGTTTTGCCCGAACTGTGGCACGCAGAACCCGGACACGGCGCAGACGTGCTCCAAGTGTAATTTCAACGTCAAGGGTGCGGCGGCGCCGAAGTTCAAGGGGACGATGCTGATGATGAATCAGCCGCAGGTCCCGGTCCCCGGGGCCGGCCCGGCTCCCGCTGGCCCCTCGCCTGCGCCCCCGGCGGCACCGGCTCCCCAGCAGGCTGCACCCCCCTCCGTTCAACGGCCTTCCGGGACGGGGGCAGCCCCGATCGGCGCGAGCAAGTTGAAGGGAACGATGGTGGGCGTCGCCCCGATGGCCGGCGGATTCGGGGCCCCAGGGACGCCGTTTCAGGCGCCTGCCGCGAACCCTGCGCCGATCGCGGCGCCTCCCGCGACCTCCCGCTCGGCGCCCCCGCCTCCTGCTGCATCGCCTCCGCGCACCCCGCCGCCGCCCGCTCCCGGCCCGCCCGAGGTGTCCGCCTATTCGCCTCCCGTTCCGCAGGCGGGGGTCAACCCGCTCGGCGGAACGATGGCCGCCGACGTGAACCCGTACCAGCAGCAATTCCAGCAACCGCCTCAGTACGGTGGGCCGCCTCCCCAGCAGTACGGGGCTCCTCCGGGTGGTCAGCCTCAAAACCAGCAGCATGGGCAGTACGGCGCACCGCCCGGCCAGCCGCCGCAAGGCTACGGCCAGCCTCCCAACGCTTACGGGGCCCCGCCCGGGCCGGGGGCCTACGGCGCCCCGCCCGTGCAGCCGGGCTACGTGCAGGCTCCGCAAGGCGCTTACCACCAGGCGCCCCCCCAGCAAGGGTGGGGGCCGCCGCCGGAGGGGTACGGCCAGCAACCGCCCCAGGGATACACGCCGCAGCCCGGCTATGGCGCGCCCGGACAGGGCTATGGCGCTCCTCCCGGCCAGGGGCAGCCCATGCAGGGCGGCATGGTGCCTTACGGGGGCGGAGCTCCGGCTTCCAACTTTCTCGCTTCGCTGCAGAGCGCGAGCGGGCCGACCCGGCGCAACCCCGTCAGCACGCTGGTGCCTTTCTTCGTGCTCTTCGGTGCGTCGTTCGTGCTCGGAATCCTTGCGCGCCTGGTGCCGCTTATCGGCCTGTTGCAGCCGCTCA
The DNA here is from genome assembly GCA_003139415.1 of Myxococcales bacterium. Classification (GTDB taxonomy): domain Bacteria; phylum Myxococcota_A; class Polyangia; order Polyangiales; family Polyangiaceae; genus Palsa-1150. The sequence goes on from PLIR01000546.1 coordinate 10,425, forward strand.
TCAGCCTGGGCTGCGTCGCCTGGTTTTTCGTCGTCGTCATCCCGATGGTCAACGAGCTGAAGGCGGTCACGCGGAACCCGGATTTCGCCTGGTGGCCCCTCTTCATCCCGTTCTACTCGATGTACTGGGCGTGGATCCTCGTGCCCCAAGAGGTCGCGACAGCCAAGCAGTTGCTCGGTGTGCAGCAACCGGTGCGCCCGATCGTGCTCTACATTTTCCTGTTCCCCTTCGCGATGGCGTCGGACATTAACGACATGGTCCGCGGCTAGGGGCCGGCTACACGTTGAATTTGAAGTGCATGACGTCGCCGTCACGCACCACATACTCCTTGCCCTCGATGCCCATCTTGCCGGCGTCGCGAGCCTTGGACTCGCCGCCTAGCTTGATGAAGTCTTCCCACCACACGACTTCGGCCTTGATGAAGCCCTTCTCGAAGTCGGTGTGGATCGCGGCGGCCGCCTGAGGCGCCTTGGTGCCTCGCTTGATGGTCCAAGCGCGCACTTCGACCTTGCCCGCGGTGAAGTACGTGATGAGGCCCAGGAGGTCGAAGCCCGTTCGCACGACCGCGAAGAGCCCGGGCTCGGTCAGCCCCGCGCTCGCGAGAAACTCGGGGCGGTCGGCCGGCTCGAGCTCGGCGATCTGGGCCTCGAGGGAGGCGCAGATGGGGACGACGAGGGCCTTCTCGGCCTCAGCCCGGGCCTTTAGCGCCTGGTAGTGTTTGTTTTCGGCGAGCTTGCCGAGCGACCCTTCGTCGACGTTGCCGATGTAAAACATCGGCTTGGCCGTGAGCAGGTGCATCTCGCGGAGCACGGTCGGGGCGTCGGCGTGGTCGGGGACGCGGAACGTGCGGGCGGGCCTCCCGTCGTCGAGGTGCTTGGCGAGCGCGTCGCACATCTCGGCCGCAATCTTCTCGATCGCGTTGTTCGTCTTGAGGAGCTTCTTGGCGCGGTCGCCCCGCTTGTTCACAGTCTCGAGGTCCTTGAGGCACAGCTCCATCGTGACGGTGTCGATGTCCGCGACCGGATCGACGCGGTTCTCGACGTGCACCACGTTGGGGTCGTCGAAGCATCGGGCCACCTGCACCACGGCGTCGACCTCCCGGATGTGGGAGAGAAACTGGTTGCCGAGGCCTTCGCCCTTGTGCGCGCCCCGCACCAGGCCGGCAATGTCGACGAAGTCGATGGTCGCCGGCATGATGCGGTCGGCGTGCACCACGGTGTCCAGGGCGGCAAGGCGCGGGTCCGGCACCTGCACCACGCCGACGTTGGGCTCGATGGTGCAAAACGGGTAGTTGGCCGCCTCTGCCTTCGCCGCCGAGAGCGCGTTGAAGAGCGTCGACTTGCCGACGTTGGGGAGTCCGACGATGCCGATCGAGAGGCCCACGAGGAGGGCCAGGCGGCTATCACGCGCGATCGAGTTGAGCAAGGAGTGCCGGTGGCCGCGTGATAACCTCCGGCGGATGAGCGCAGTCGCTCTTGCCGGCCGCACAGTGGCGCTGTGCGTGACGGGCAGCATCGCCGCCTACAAGGCCGTCGAGGTGGCGCGGTTGCTCGTCAAGAGCGGCGTCCACGTGATCCCCGTGATGACGGCGTCGGGCGCGCGCTTCGTCGGGCCCGTGACCTTGTCGGGCGTGTGCGGCCACGCCGTGGCAAAGGACATGTGGGATCCCGCGTTCGCGGGCGAGCTGCACGTGCACCTGGCGCAGCGGGCCGACGTCGTGGCCATCGTGCCCGCGACGGCCGACGTGCTGGCGCGCCTAGCGCAGGGGCGCGCGGACGATCTCGTGACGGCCCTGGCCCTCTGCGCGAGGGGGCCCGTGCTGGTCGCCCCGGCGATGCACCCGCGCATGTGGGATCACCCGGCGACGCGCCGCAACGTGGCGGAGCTCGCGGCGCAGAGACGGGTGACGCTCGTCGGGCCCGAGAGCGGCGAGGTCGCGTCGGGCGACGTCGGCGTGGGACGGATGGCCGAGCCGAGCGCCGTGTTCGAGGCGATCGCCGCGCTGCTCGCGGGTGCGCCCGGCCCGAGCTCCGGGGGCGGGGGAGGCGATCTCAGCGAGAGGCGCGTCGTCGTGACCGCGGGGCCGACGCTCGAGGACGTCGATCCCGTGAGGTTTCTGGGCAACCGGTCGACCGGCAAGATGGGGTTCGCGCTCGCCGAGAGGGCGGCGGCGAGGGGCGCCGACGTAACCCTCATCGCGGGGCCGGTGACCTTGCGCACGCCCGAGGTCCGCGCCCCGGGGCGAGTGCGGCGCGTGGACGTGCGCAGCGCCCTCGACATGCGGGACGCCATGTGGAACGCCCTCGGCCGCGACCTCTCGGGCGCCGACGCGCTGGTGATGGCCGCGGCGGTGGCCGATCACCGACCGGCGGACGTCAGCCCGACCAAGCTCAAGAAGGGCGACGTTCGCGCGACCATCGAGCTCGTCAAGAACCCGGACCTGCTCGGCGAGGTCGGCAACGCCCGATCCGGCGGTCATCCGGTGCTCGTGGGCTTCGCGGTCGAGACCGCCGGCGGCGAAGAGCTCGTCGCGTATGCGCGCCGCAAGCTCGCCCAGAAGCGCGTCGACCTCGTCGTCGCGAACGAGGCCAGCGCGTCGTTCGGCCGCGACGACAACCGCGCCGTGCTCGTGACGCACGACGCCGCCGAAGCCTTGCCCGCGGCGTCGAAGGCGGTCGTGTCGGACGTCGTGTGGGATCGCGTGAAGCAGCTCTGGCAAAGTTTAAGACCTTGCCCCCGCCGGCTCTCACGCGGCTCTTGAGGCCATCGCAGCTCGCGCGATTCTGGGAACTGCACCCGGCGACCGTGCACCTCTGGATCGTGCAGGGCAGGCTCCCGGCGATACGCTCGCCGGGCAACCACTTCCGGGTTCGCATCGCGGATGCGCGGGCGTTCTGCGAGCGCGAGGGGATGCCGGTTCCACCGTTCGTGGCTCCCCCTCCGGATCGGGTCGTCGTCATGACGGCGTCGGCGGCCGTGCGGCGTGCGCTCGCGCGGGGACTCAAGGGCGTCGCGGCGATCGAGGCGTTCTCGAACCCGTTCGAGGCGGTCGTCGCCGTGGCCAGCGCCCCGACGACACTCTTGGCGCTCGACCTCGAGGGTCCGTCCTTCGACGCCGTGGCCGCGGTCCGGGCCGTCAAGCGCACCTCCGCGAGGCCGAAGACCCGCGTCGCCGCGTTCAATGTCGAGACGCAGGCGCTGGCGGCGGCGCTCGAGAAGGCCGGCGCAGACCGCGTCCTCTTGTCCGCCGAAGAGGCCGACCTCGTCCCGGCGCTGCGCGCGCTCGTGTAGCCAATCGCCAGCGCCGCTGGCTCGACTTGGCGGCGGCGCGAACTACGCTGGACGCGCGATGCAGATCACCGTCAACGGCTCGGCGACCGAGGTGCCCGACGAGGTGACGGTGCGCGATCTGGTCGTTCATCTCGGGTACCTCGATGGGCCGGTGGCCGTCGAGGTCAACCGCGCCGTCGTCCCCCGCGCGCACCATGCCGAGCGGCGCGTCGCGCCGGGCGACGAGGTGGAGATCGTTCACTTCGTCGGAGGCGGCTGACTCGGCCGCACCGAGCGCTTCACCCACGCGACGACGGGAGTGAGATCCGGCTTGAGGAACACCATGCCCCGCCCGCGCGCCCCCTCGACGAGCGACGGGGCCGACCCCTGCGTGAAGAAGGCGATGGGCAAGGAGGGTCGCTTCTCGGCGAGGTGCCTCGCGAGGTCCGTTCCGTCGCCGTCGGGCAACTCGAGGTCGACGATGACACAGCCAAGCGTGAAGACGTCGACCTTGCGCGCGGCCGCTACGGTCGAGGCCTCGGCGATCTCGAACCCTTCCGACGTCAGCCGTTGGGTCAGCGCGCGGCGGGCCACGGGCGAGTCGTCGACGAGAAGGACTGTCCGCATTTAGGGATCTGGCGGGCCCCCCCGTCCGCGGCGTAGCGGCACTATAGCCTAACCGCGTCCGCCGCGCGCTCTGCTAGGCTACGCGCCTTGCCCGCCATGGTCTCCGAACCTTCGCCCGTCGACGTTGCCCTTGCCCCGTCGTCCAAGGCGCCGCCCAAGCCGGAAGCGCTGACCCGCGAGCAGGTGCAAGAGCTCTATGCTCGCCCGCTCTTCGCGCTCGTCGACGAGGCTCGCCGCGTCCACCGCGCCAACCACCAAGACCAGCAAGTGCAGCTATGCACCTTGCTCAGCGTCAAGACGGGCGGTTGCCCCGAGGACTGCGCGTACTGCACCCAGTCGAGCCATTACCCGACGGACGTGGGCGCCGAGAAGATGCTTGCCGTCGACGACGTCATCGCCGCCGCCCGCCGCGCGAAGGCGCAAGGGTCCACGCGCTTTTGCATGGGCGCCGCCTGGCGCGAGGTCAAGGACGGCCCCGCGTTCGACCGGGTGCTCGCGATGGTACGCGGGGTCAAGGACATGGGGCTCGAGGCGTGCGTCACCCTCGGCATGGTCACGCCCGCGCAGGCGGGGCGCCTCAAGGAGGCCGGCCTCGACGCCTACAACCACAACCTCGACACGAGCCGCGAGCACTACCGCTCGATCGTCTCGACGCGCACGTACGACGATCGCCTATCCACCCTCGAGAACGTGCGGCGCGCCGGGATCACGGTGTGCTCCGGCGGGATCATCGGGATGGGCGAGAGCAACGACGATCGCTGCGAGATGCTGCGCACGCTGGCAAACCTCGATCCACAGCCCGAGAGCGTCCCGATCAACGCGCTCGTCCCGATGGCCGGAACGCCCCTCGAGCACGCGCCCCCGGTCGACCCGCTGGACCTCGTCCGCATGGTGGCGTGCGCGCGCATTCTGATGCCGCGCGCGCGGGTTCGCTTGAGTGCGGGCCGAACGGAGCTGTCGCGCGAGGCGCAGATCCTCGCGATGTACGCCGGGGCCAACTCGATCTTCTACGGAGACAAGCTGCTCACCGCGTCGAACCCGGCCGAGGACGGCGACCGGGCTCTCTTGCGCGACGCCGGCCTCGACCCGATGCCGCTCAGCCCTGCGCGCGGCGCGTAAGCACCAGGATCGAGAAGCGGCGCGTCTCGTGTCCGTCGCGCATGATGCTGAAGTGACGGGCGCGGGCGACGCGGTACGCGGCGAAGTCGGGAGAGAAGTCGAAGCGCGTGTCCGTCACCCACACGATCGAGTCGGCTGACATCCAGCGACGACGCGGCCACCAAGTCGCGTAGTCGTCGCCGGTGGGCGTGTCGCAGCCGATGGGAACATCGGTCCCGTTCCGGCTCAGGCCTACCTCGAGCTGAGCGCAGATCACCCAGTGGGGGCCGACGACCGCCACGTCGCCGAACCGCGAGAGGGGCGTAGCCTCGGAGGCGACCTCCGAACTTACGACCTCGATCACCCGCGGCCAGCCGTACAGCTCGTTCGCGAGGTCGAAGCGAGGGTCGTACGAGGCCGGCGCGAGCCGGAGGGCGCCCGGAACGAGGACCCACGCGTAGACCGCGACGACCATGAAACCGGCCAGGGCCACGGCGCGCACGATGGACGGTCGCCAGGGAGCCGTGGTCGCGCGAGCCGCCGCCGGCACGAGCGCGAGCAGGGCGGGGGCCAGCCAGTGCGGCTCGGCCACCGGGCTCCAGAGGCAGAGCGGGACGAGCGCGATCGCGGGGATGACCGATGCCGCGAGCAGCAGCCGCCCGACGGCGTCGGTCCGATCGCGCCACGCCGTGCGCGCGGCCAGGACGGCGAGGACCGCCACGAGGGGGGAGAGATACGCCAGCTGTCCGCCGACGAGCGCCGCCGCGTTGCGCCACGAGACGCCCGCTCCCTGCTGCGTGTCGAGCAGTCGATGCCGCAGCATCGGCCAACCAGCGTGCGCCTCGAAGGCCAGGACTGGCAAGAGGACGACGGCGCCGATCGCCAGGCCGATCCACGGCCCTGCTCTGCGAGAGCGCGGCCGCGCGGGACCCGAGAGGTACGCGGCTGCGAGCGAGAACACGAGGAGCACCCCGGTCACCTTCGACGCCGCGGCGATGCCCGCGAGAACGCCGGCCCCGGCGAACGCGGCCCCCGACCGCGGACTCCCTGCCGGGGCACGGAGACCTTCGGCGGCGCAAGCGAGGGCGCCGATCCAGGCGACCGAGAGAAGCAGATCGGGCGTCATCGCGAAGAGCCCGATCGCGATCTCGGGGACGAGGGCAAAGACGAACGCCGCGGACAGCGCCCGCACCCACGACGCGCCGCAAGCCCGGCAGAGGACGGCCATCTCCCAGGGCAACGCGGACGCCAGCACCGACGTGACGAGGTGCGCCCGCTCCGGCGTCGGGGTCGACCCGGCGCCGATCGCGCGCGCGAAGATGCCCACGAGGCCCGGGTGGTCGAGGTACGCGGGCTGCGGGTGCAGCGCGTACGCCGCGTAGAGCGCCTCCGAGTCGCCGAAGCCGACGCGCTGCGCGGCGACGAGGCGCACGGCGAGCAGCGCGGCGGTCAGCGCCGCCAGTGCCCCCAGTGCGGTCCGTTCCGGGTCCGTCGTTGCGGCGTTCGTAGTCATCGCTCACGCCGCGTCGGGGGCGCGCACCCCGAGCATCGGGGCGAGCATGCGCGCGACGGCCGTCGAAGGGTTACGCTCCCCGCCGAGCGCCGCCTCGACCTCGTCGCACGCGCCCACGAAGGACTCGCGCCGGTCGAGCACGTCGGCAAGGGCAGACGCGATGCGGCTCGGCGTGACGTCTCTCTGGAGCAGCTCGGGAAACGCCTTGCGCCCGAGGAGGACGTTCGGAAGCGCGACGTGGGCGGTCGAGAGAAGGGCCCGCGCCGCGAGCTCCGTGCTCAGACCGACCCGGTAGGCGACCACGGGAACGGCTCGGGCGAGCGCCGCCTCGAGCGACGCCGTTCCCGACGCGCAGAGCGACGCTTCGAAGGCCGGCAGCATGGCGAGCGCGCCGGTATGGGGATCGACCTCGAACGACAAGACGCGCCGCGCCGCGCAGACTTGCGAGACCCAGAGGCGCGTCGGCTCGTCGAGGCTGGGCGCGACGAGCACCCGCGCGTCGACGCTTGCCCGATCGGCGCGGACGCGTTCGTAGCCCTCGAGCATCGGCTCGAGCAAGCGGCGCACCTCGTGCGGGCGGCTCCCTGGGAGGATCGCCACGGCGGCCGCATAGGGCGTCATCCCCATCGTGCCGCGCGCGGCGCTGCGGCCGAGCCGTGGGCCCTCGAGCGCGGGATGACCGACATACTGCGCGTCGACGCCGCTCGCGCGCCAGAGCGGGGCCTCGAACGGCAGCATGACGGCCATCCGGTCGACGCGATTGCGGAAGGACGCCGCTCGCTTCGATCGCCATGCCCAGATCTGGGGCGCGCCGTACCAGACGACCGGCACCCCGTCGCCGCGAAGCCGCGCGGCGAGGCGGGCGTTGAACTCGGTGTAGTCGACCAGCAGCGCGGCGCGCGGCCGTCGCGCGCGGATGGCCCGGGTGAGCGCGCGCCACGCCTGCGCGACGGCCCACGCCCGGGTCAACACCTCGCCGACGCCGAGGGCCGTGGACGCCCGGAGGTCGCTCGCGAGCTCGACGCCGCAGCTCGCGAGCGCGGGTCCACCGAGTCCGAACACGCGGATGGACGGCAGGCGACGCACGACCGCGGCGGCGGCCCGGTCTCCGGAGGCTTCGCCCGCGACGACGAGGAGCGTGGTCACGGAACGGGCCCGTCGCCGCGCACGGCCGCCACGATCGCTTCTCCGTCGCGCTCCACGCGGAACGTGCCGATGCCCGGGACGCTGGCCAGCTCCCCAACCGTCGAGATGCCCGCGTCGACCGCGTCGTGTACGCAGTGGCCCGGCAGGACCACCTGCTCGTCGACGCCTCGCCGCTTGGCTTCGCCCCGCCGCCAGGCGAGCAGACGGGCCTCGCGCCCGCGGCGCGCCTTGACGACGTCGGGCGCGAGCCGCTGCGGTTCGAAGTGCGCGCGCTCGCCGGGCGGGATCTCGCTCGGTGCGGCGCTCAGCGCCTCGATGATCGCGGAGGCGAAGGCTCGTTCGTCGGGGGTCCTCGTTGCGATTCCTCGAACGCCGGAGAGCGCGCCGACCGTGGCCGGCCGCGCCTGAACGATCGCGATCAACGCGTCGGCCGAGGCGACGTTGTGCACGGGCACGTCGCGGCGCTGCGCCTCCACCTCTCGCAGGTCGGCGACGAGCCGAAGGGCGCCGAGCTCGGGCGGGGCCAGCTTGGACGCGCCCTTGATGCGCGCGTACGGGGGAGCCACGGGCGCACGCGCGGCGGCGATCGCCGTGGCGATGCGGTGGCGGGTCTCCTCGAGCACCGCGTCCTCGATGCCGAGCGCCACGGCTTCGTCCCACACCTTGCGCTCGAGCGTCTCCAGATGAACCACGTCCGTGGCGAGGTAAGCGATCCCACGCTCGTCGAGCGGGCGGATCCGCCAGTCGTGATGCTGGAGAGCCTTGGACACGTGCACGCCCAGCTCCGCGTCGAGCAGCGACGCGAGCCCGGTCGCCGCGCGCCCGAGCATCCGCGCGGCGATGGACGTGTCGTGGACGTTGCCGATCTCGATCCCGGACTCGGCGAGGAGCCGTGCGTCGAAGCCGACGTCGTGGACGATCTTCACGGGGCCGCCGGGGCCGAGCAGGGGCGCGAGCTGGGCGATGGAGGTCGCCAGCGTGTCGACGATGACGATGCGGAGCGGTTCACCCCACGCCAGCTGCACCGTGCAGGGCCGGGCACGGTAGGCGAACATGCCGCTCGCTTCGACGTCGACCGCGATCCGTGACGCCCCCGTCGCGACGAGCAAGACATGCGACAGCGCGCGCTCGTCCGCGACGACGAGGGGCACGGGGGCGAGGCGCATCGCGCGTGGCTAACACATTCGGATCGCTGTTGCCCGTGCGGCGCGAGCCCGTCGCCGGCTCGCGAGGAGGCCGAGGGCCACGGCTGCGCCCCACAGGATCGCTTCGTCGTCGGACACGCCGCGCACCGCGGACACGGAGCACCCGGCCTTGGGCACGGTGCAAGGGCTCTGCCATCCACCGTTCGGTACCGGATCGCAAGCGGCCCCCTGGATCTGACCCGAGGAAGCCACTGTCGTCGACACGGCGCGGGTGCCGTCGGGCGGGTAGATCGAGCAAAGTCCAGCCATGTCGTCGGGCTTGAGCAGGCGCATCTCGGTGGAGCCGGGCGTGTAGTGGGCAAACATGGTGTCCGTGTCCGCGGTGGAGTGGGCCATGCCGAAGAAGTGCCCGGTCTCGTGCGTGATGATGCTCTGGAAGTCGTAGCCGCCCGCCGAAACGGCCCCGCTCACGGTGAGCGGAACCGTCGCGTTGATCTCCATGTCGGCGTCGTCGAGCTCGCCGGTGTCCGGGTCGTACGTGATCGTCGTGAGGCCGAGCGTGTTGTTCGCATCGGTGTAAGGCCAGACGTCGTCGTGAAAGATGATGACGTTCTGGTTGCCCTCGTTGGTGTTGTACGTGAGGGCGTCGCACGACACGGGACCGAGGTCGCGGACCTCGATGCTCACCTTGCCCGCGCCCCCGTCGCTCTCGCTCGAAGCGTCCCCGCCGGTCGTGCCGCAGATCGTGCCCGTCCACTTGGAGAACGCGGCCGCGAATTCTTGCGCGGCCGTGGCATACGGCACCTGGGCGCTCGCGTTCTGGTTGATGTCGTAGCTGACGCAGGTGTTGGCCCAATAGACGGGCAGGACCCGCCGAGGCGGATTGAGTGATGCGCAGTAGGACTCGAAGTCGGGCGGGTAGCAGAGCTCGGACGTCGGGTAGTCGGCGGGGGTCGGGCAGGTCATCGTCCTGCAGAAGGCCCCTGCGGGAAGCGCCGCGAACAGGCACGCGCCGAGGGCCGACGCCGAGACCCTCAACCAACGATCAACGTGCATGCAGCGCGTCCCACGCGGCCGCGACGTCATGCGCTACGTCGTCGACCAGGCGCCCGTCCACGACGTCGGCGGCGAGGGCGCTCGGCGCCGCCATCCCCGTCGGCCGAGGGGTCAGCAGCGTGCCGACGCTGTGCGTCCGCGCCAGGCGAGCGGGTGCAGAAGGCGTGTCGGCCTTGACGAGGAACTGACCTTGCCCGCGCGCGGTGACGTCGAACGCGCCGACCGGACCCGCCGTCAAGAAGAGGAGCGAGCGCTGACCGGGAGCCAGCACCGCCTCGCCGTCGACGAGCTGACCGACCTTGCCCACGACGCCGCCCATCGTCCGGACCCACGCGTCGCCGGAAGGTACCGCGCCGGCGACACCCTGCTCGACGCGAACATGGGTGTACGTGTAAACGCGCCCGGCCTCCCAGACCGATAGCCCCTCTTGTGGCGTGACGATGGCGGCGGCCGTCGACTCCCGAATCAGGCCATTCCAGGTCACCGCGATCGACACCGACGCGGGCGCCACGCGCGGGCTCATGGGCCCGACGTTGGGGCACACCAGCGCGAGCGCCACGACCGCCGCGCGAAGCAGGAGAGGCGTGCGCCTCATTGGCGAAAAAAGCTTAGCACGGGGGCCCGCTACCAGCGGACGAGGGCGCAGCCCCAGTGCACGCCGGCCCCGAGCGCGAGGAGCATGCAGAGATGCCCGTGCTCGAGCTTGCCTTCGCGCGTCAATTCGTCAATGAGGATCGGAAGCGTGCCCGCGCTCGTGTTGCCGAAGCGCGCGATATTGGAGGGGAGTCGCTCGGCAGGCACTCCGAGCTGATCGCGGACGTATTCGTTGATCCGGGCGTTGGCCTGGTGGGCG
>PLIR01000375.1 GCA_003139415.1 Myxococcales bacterium
TCGGGTGGGGAGACGGCGCCTGGGCAAGCGCCGGCGCGCTGACCTTTCGGGACGGGCGGACGGGTGAGGGGGGCGGCTTCGTCGGGTGGGGGGCGGGGGTGGGGTTGGTGCGCCGTGCGAGTCATTGAAAAAGAGGCTCGCCGCTGACGTGGCGGCGGACGGAACGAATTGCAAGATGCGCCTCCGACTCAAGAAGGCGGTCCCCTCAGGCTCGCTCGCGCGGGAGAACGATTGGAAGATGGGTTGGCCGGGCAAGAAGGCGCTCCCCTCTGACTCGCTCGCGCGCGACTCCCATCCGACGATGCGCCTCTGAGGCTCGACAGAGGGCTGCTGGCCCTCGGCGACGCGTTTCTTGGGCCGAAGCGAGCGACGGTTGGCGTGAGGGAACTACTGGACCGGCATTTGGGCTAGGAGCTTGGGCGAAGCGGTGGCTCGGGTGAACAAGAAGGAGTCGCTTCTGAAGGTCGAGGGGTTCAGCCTCTCGCTTGGCTCCTCGCCTTCCGACCTAACTCAAACGCCGTCCTACCTCGGAGCCACCCGACTGGCGCGCGCCCTCGTCGTCGACTTCAACGGTGGCGTCCTGCTTCGGGGCGCTCTCCATCCCCCACCCTTCCCCCTTGGCGCCCTTGGCGTCCTCGCGGTCTCTCCTCCGCAAACGATCGACTCTGTCGCTCAGTGGCTGCGTGCGAAGGCGGCGAAAGGTTCGAAGCCGACGAGCGGGCCTGTGTGGGCGAAGGCCAGGATCTTGATGTCGGAGGCGCGGGGGGCGAGGCGGGCCTCCAGGGCCTTGAGGGACGCGACGTTCTGGCTGGAGCTCTTCGAGAAGAGGCTCACGGCCTTCATCATGACGCCCTCGTTGGAGGCGCCGGCGCTGTCGCCGAAGAAGAGCACCCCGCGGGCGAGGTAGACCGCGGACCCGGGTGTGTGGCCGGGCACGGCGAACGTCTCGACCTTGACGTCGCCGACGTCCGACACGTCGCCGTCGTTGACGGGGTGGTCGACCTTGGCGGCGTCGCCCACCAGCGCGACCTCGTTCTGCAAGGCGTAGACATGCGCGTCGGCGAACAGCTTGCAAGCCGCCGTGTGATCGCCGTGACCGTGTGTCAGGAAGATGGCAGTCACCGCGGCGGGGGTGAGCCCGCGGCGCGCCAGTGCCCCCAGGATGGCCTTGCCCGAGGCATCGTGCCCCGCATCGACGAGGGCGACCTTGCCCGGGGCGACGTCGATCAGGAAGACGCTGACGAAGCCGTCCTTCACCGTCTCGACCCCGGGCACCAGCTGCGCGGCGTCGACGATCGGACTGTTGCTGCCGAAGGCCGTGTACCAGATGGCTCCGACCGCCAGGAGGAGCACCACCACGACACCGCCTACCCACTTGAGTGCGAGTTTCACGGCGCTCTTGTACCACGCGGGCGACCCCTCCAGTTTGCCCGGCCGAGGGCTGGCTAGGGGATTGCACACGCCGCAAGGCCGGAGGATAAGCGAGCCATGAGAGAACGAAGCAGCAAGCCCCTCGTGGGCCGGTTGATTGCAGTCGGGGTAGTCGCCTTCGGCGCCGTGGCTTGTTACGCCAGCGCGAACGTCGGGCCGGGCGACGAGTGTCGCAACTACGAGTGGCACGGCCACCACGACGTCGAGGTGTGCCACGCCCACTGCAACGACGAGGGGTGCCATGAGCACTGCAGGGAGCGCGAACGCTGGGGCCACGAGCACCATTGCTGGTAGGGCAAGGGGCAAAAGCCTCCTGGCTTGGGGGCCCTTCCATTGCTCTCCCCCGTGGGGCCGCTAAGATCGGCCACTCCGGCGGCGATAAGCGGGTCTCAAGGTGCGCGGCGTCTTCCTTGTCTCGGCTTTCGGGCTGATAGTCCCGATGAGCGCGTGCGCGCCCCACGCGTCGATGCCCGAGGAAGTGCCCGAGGTCGGCGATAGCGGAGAAGTCACGCTCCTCGCCGATCCCCCCGACGGCGCGGCCATCACCTGGGACGGCTGGGCGGGCGCGTTCGTGGCCGATTACTGCGTGCAGTGCCACAGCCCCACCGCCCCCTGCGGCGGCAGCGGTTGTCACCCCTCGGCCGGGATGCTGCCGGATTTTCGATACCAGGCTCAGGTGGTGTCGTTCGCCCCGACGATCCAGTGCGGCATCTGCGTGACGCAGAGTCCCGCGTGGCAATGCGGGAGCACCACGCCAAAGACGTTTCCGGTCTACGAGGGCGACAATCCCCTGCCGACCGACGAGCAACGCGGGCTCGTGGTCGACTGGATCGAAGCGGGCTGTCCTTAGCGTCGGCGTCCTTGGGGGGTCAGCGTCCTTCACTCTTGGCGCGGGTGCCTCGCCCTGCGAAGATGCGCGGGTGAATCCGCTCTTGAAGCTCTTCGTGAAGGGTCACGTCTGGCTGTACCAGTCGTCGGGCGGGCGCCGCGGCGGCACGATGAACGGCCGAAAGATCCTGCTCTTGACCACCGTCGGCAACAAGTCGGGTCAATCGCGGACGGTGCCTGTCGTGCCGTTCTTCGAGGGAGGCGAGACGTACGTCATCGCCTCGATGGGCGGCGCGCCGCAACACCCGGCCTGGTACAAAAACCTCTCCGCCAAGCCGGACGTCGGCGTGCAGCTCGGCGCAGACGTCTACAAGGCGCGCGCGATCCCGGTCGCCGAAGGCGCGGAGCGCGACCGCCTCTGGAAGAAGATCGTCGAAGAGATGCCGAACTTCGGCGGCTACCAGCAGAAGACATCGCGGGTCATCCCCGTCGTTCGGCTCGCCCGACAGCCCTAGGCGGGGCCTCGCGCGCCGTCATCGCTCAAAAATCGCACACGGAGAAACCACCCATGGCAAGCACCAAGATCCCCGAGAAGTTTTTGCCGGTCCTCACGGAGAAGAAGGCCCTCGCGCACCTCGCGACCGTGATGCCCGACGGCACGCCGCAAGTGACGCCGGTGTGGTTTCTCTACGAGAACGGGAAGTTTACCGTGAACACCGCGCGCGGCCGCATCAAAGACCGCAACATGACGAAGAACGCGTCGGTGGCGCTCTCGATCGTCGATCCGGACAACGCGTACGCGCACCTGGCCGTCCGCGGCAAGATCGTCCTCGCCACCGAAGAAGGCGCCGACGCGAGCATCAACCGGCTGGCCAAGAAGTACCTCGGCCAGGACAAGTATCCGTTCGGGCGGCCGGGCGAGGTGCGCGTCATCTACGAGATCGAGCCGACGTCCGTCTCGGGGATGGGCTGAGCACGCCGGTGAGCGTGCTTGCCGGGATCTCCACCGCCGCGCCGCTGCCCGACGAAGACGCTCTCGCGATCGCGGACGCGACGGGAGATCGGGCCGAGGCCGTACGGCGCGCGGCAAGCTCGGTGCGCGACGCGATCTACGGGCGCGTCGTCACGTACTCGCCGAAGGTGTTCCTGCCGCTCACGAACCTGTGCAGAAACCACTGCGACTACTGCTCCTTCCGCCGCTCGCCGGGCGACCCCGGCGAGTGGACGATGACCCCCGCCGAGGTCGACGTGCAGCTCGCACGGGCGCAAAAGCTCGGTTGCGCCGAGGCGCTGTTCTGCCTCGGCGACTCGCCCGAGAAGGCCTTCGGGGCCTACCGGCGCACGCTCGCCACCCTCGGCCAGTCGAGCACCGTCGAGTACCTGCACTGGGCCGGATCGAAGGCCCTGTCCCACGGTCTCTTGCCCCACACCAACGCGGGGCTCTTGACGGATGCGGACATGGGGCGGCTCAAACAGGTGAACGTCAGCCTCGGGCTGATGCTCGAGTGCGTCAGCCCGCGCCTGTGCGAGCCGGGGATGCCCCACCATCGCGCGCCCGACAAGCGTCCCGAGCGCCGGCTCGCGATGATCGAGTCCGCGGGGCGACTGCGGATCCCTTTCACGACGGGCATCCTCATCGGCATCGGCGAGACGAGGCGCGAGCGGGTCGAGAGCTTGCTCGCGATCCGCGCGGCGCACCGCAAGTACGGGCATATCCAGGAGGTCATCGTGCAGAACTTTCGCGCCGTCCCCGGCGTGGCGATGAGCCACGCACCCGAGCCGGACGACGACGAAGTGACCCTCGCCGTGGCCATGGCGCGTCTCGTGCTCGACCGCGACGTCTCCGTGCAGGCGCCGCCGAACCTCAACCCGGCATCCGCGGAGGCGCTCCTCGCGGCGGGGCTCAACGACTTCGGGGGCATTTCGCCCGTGACGCCGGATTACATCAACCCGAAGCACCCGTGGCCGCACATCGATGCCCTGGGTAACGCCTGCGCGCGTGCCGGTTTCACCCTCCGGCCTCGCGCCTCGATCTACGATCGCTACGTCGAGCGGCCCGGCTTCCTCGATCCGCAGCTCGTCGTGCCCACGCGCGAGGTCATGACACGCCTCGCGGCGCACGGGGGTCCAGCGTGAGCCTCGAAGAAGCCGTGCTCGGCTCGGTGCCCGGCGAGACACGGCGGGTGCTCGAGGGCGCGCTCGAAGGGCGCGACCTCCGCGTCGACGACGCCGTCACCCTCTGCAGCGCCCGCGGTCCGTCGCTGCACGCCCTCGTGGCCGTGGCCGATCACCTCCGGCGAACGCAGGTCGGCGAGCTTGTCGGGTACGTCGTCAACCGCAACGTCAACTTCACGAACGTGTGCGCCAAGGCCTGCCGCTTCTGCGCGTTCTCGCGGACGAGGCGAAGCGAAGAGGGCTACTTCCTGCCGATCGAAGAGATCGTCCGGCGGGCGCTCGAGGCGCAGGCCTTCGGCGCCACCGAGGTGTGCATCCAGGCGGGCCTCGCGCCCGGCGTCGACGCGCGCTTTTACGTCGCGCTGGTGCGCGAGCTGAAGAAGGCCGCCCCGGCGATGCACGTGCACGCGCTCTCGCCCGAGGAGGTGAAGTTCGCGGCGACCGAGAGCGGCTGGTCGTTTCGCCGGGTGCTCGAGGAGATGAAGGACGCCGGCCTCGGCTCGCTGCCCGGCACCTCGGCCGTGGTGCTCGACGATCGCGTGCGCGCCCGCATCGCCCCGGGCCGCATCACGACCGCAGAGTGGATCGACGTCGTGACGACGGCGCACGCGGTCGGTCTGCGCACGACCTCGACGATCATGTACGGCCACGTCGAGACGGACATCGAGCGGATGCGCCACCTCGACTTGCTGCGATCCATCCAGCGGCAGACGGGCGGGTTCACCGAGTTCGTGCCTCTCTCGTTCGTCCACGAGGAGGCCCCGATGACGCTCCGCCAGCAACTCCCCGACCTTCGCACCGGGCCCACGGGCGACGACGTCATTCGTCTCTACGCCATCGCTCGCCTGATGCTCGGCAGCACCATCCGCAACGTGCAGGTGTCGTGGGTCAAGGACGGGATGCGCCAGGCCCAATGGCTGCTGTCGTGCGGGGCGAACGACTTCGGCGGGACGCTCATCAACGAGAGCATCTCGACGGCGGCCGGCTCGGCGCACGGCCAGTTGCAGACGCCCTTGGCGCTACGGCGTGCCATCCGCGACGCAGGGCGCGTTCCGTTCGAGAGGAGCACGCGCTACGACGTCGTGCGCACGTTCGGGCCCGACGCGGGACCGGACGAGCGACACCCGCTCGACGGCGTCGAGGATCCCGACGCGACCTTCGGAAGCTACGAGCGTCTCACGCGGGACGAGCGATTCAAGTTTCGGCTTCCCGTCGCTGCACCGTGAGCTTCTGATGGTCGGCGGGCACGTCGACGTCGAAGGCGATGCGCTCGCAGTCGACGACGGCCACGCCTAGACCGGCGGCGCGCGCGGCCGCGCAGTGGGCGGCAAAGCTCTCTTCGCGCCCGAAGCACGTCTTGATGGCCGTGGGCGGGGCCAGGGCCAAGGCGTTGGTGTGACGTCCGAGCTTGTCGCGCACGAGGGCGACGTCGTGGTGCTCCAGGGCCGCAAGCACGGCGGCGACGTCGGCGGGCTCGATCAGGGGAAGATCGGCCATGAGGACGAGGGCGGCTGCGGCGCCCCGCGCCGTCACCTCGACCAGCGCGCCATCGACGACGTCCGCCAGCGATCCTTCGCCTCGGTCCCTCAGCACGAAGGCGCCGTGCCCGGCTGCCAGCGACGCGACGTCGTCGCCGTCCGTGGCGACGAGCACACCGTCGATGGGGCACGCGCCGAGGACGTCGAGCACGTGATCGACGAGCCGCCGCGCGAGGCCTGCCCGGTCTTCGTCGCCGAGCACGGGCCGGAGGCGTGACTTGCCCGCACCGAGGGACTTGGCGGGCACGACGGCCCACACCGGTCGCTTCACGACAGCGCCTTGGCGGCAAACGCAAGGACCTCGCGCGCGAGGCGCAGGCGGTCGTCTCGCGAACGCATCACGGTCGACGCTCCGAGGACGGGGATCGACGCCACGGTCTCTTCGTCGCCCCGCTCGACCACCATCGCGCGTACGAGGCCGCCGTAGTGCCGGGCGACCGCCCCCGCCGACGCGGCCTGCCCCGTGAGCTCGCGGATCATCGAGGCCAGCGGACCCTTGATGGCCGCGCCGCCCACGATGGGGCTGATCGCCACGACTGGCTTGCGCGCGATCGCGTCCCGAACGCCGTCGAGGCACAGGATCGGATCGACGGAGACGTACGGATTGGACGGCCCGACGACGACGAAATCGCACGCGTCCACGGCGGCGACGACGCCCGGCGCCGGCACGCGCTCACCCTCGAAGCGCACCGCGCGGACCGGCGGCTCGGCGCGGCGTCGCACGAACCATTGCTGGAACGGCAGCGTCCCCTCCCCCGTGGTCTCGATCATCGTGCGCACCGGCGCGTCGCTCATCGGGAGCACTCGCTGCGCGATCCCCAGCGCGCCGCAGAGGCGCGCCGTGATCGACGACAGGCTCACCCCCGATCGCAGCGCCTCGGTGCGGAGCAAGTGCGTGGCGAGGTCTCGGTCGCCGAGGGCGAACCAATCCGGCCCTTGATAGCGCTTGATCATGCCGAGACCTGCGAACGTCTCCTCGGCGAGGCCCCAGCCGCGCTCCTCGTGAGCGAGGCCAGCCAGCGTGTACATCACGGTGTCGAGGTCCGGCGATACGCACAGCCCCAGGTGCACGAAGTCGTCGCCCGTGTTGACGATGGCCGTGAGCGCGCCGGGGTCGAGGGCGCGCGCCAGCCCGTCGAGGAGGCGCGCACCGCCGACGCCACCGGAGAGGGCGACGACCTTCATGCGTAGAGATCCTCCTCGGCCCTGCGGACGAGCGCGCTCGCCCCCTCGTCCGAAGGATGAAAGCCGAGACCGCGCACGAGGACCAGCGGACGCCGCTCGGCCGCTTGACCCGCGACCAGATCGGCTACGGCGGCGACCTGGTCGGCGAGCGCCGTGATCGTGTTCTCGAGCACGCGGCCGAACAAGTCGGGCTCCCCGCGCCGATCCCAGAGCGGTGGCAAGCCGGAAACCCCGATGGCAACGCCCACCGTCCCAAGACGGAAGGGGCGCCCGAACGAATCGGTGATGACGACCCCGACGCGTGCCCCGGACGCGCCCTCGACCCGCGCGCGGATGGCCGCCGCCGAGGCATCGGGCGCCTCCGGGAGCAGCAACGCCCACGGGCCACTGCCCGGAGGCGCACCCGCAGGGACGGCGTTGCTCGAGTCGATCCCCGCGTTGGCCACGACGAACCCGAGCCGGTGCCGGACGACCAGGACCCCCGGAGCCTGCCGCGACACCGACGCCGACTCGCGGAGAATCAGCTCGACGGCCCGCGGGTCCTTGTTCACGCCGCGCGCAAGCTCGATCGCGGCCGGCGACGGTTCGACGCGCGCGAGATCGACGAAGCGGCCCTCGGCCCGGGAAAGCAGCTTCGACGTGACGACGAGCACGTCCCCGTCGGTCGTCGCGATGCCCGCCCCCGCCAGCGCGCGCTGAACGATGGCGGGGACGTCATCGCCGGGTTCGACGAGGGGCACGCCGGGTACAGCGACGACCTCGAGGCGATGGCTGCAGGTGATCATGCTAGGGCGTGTGCTCGGAGGTGCCGGGATGAGTTTGGGGATTGTAGGCGGAACGGGCAAGCTGGGAAGCGGCCTCGCGCTACGCTGGTCTCGCGCAGGGCATACGATCGCGATCGGCTCGCGCGATGGCGCAAAAGCACGAGCCCACGCCGAGGAGCTCGCGAAGAAGGGGTGCACGGCAACCGGCGGCGACAACGCGTGGGCCGCGCGGGAGGGCGAGGTGATCGTGCTCACCGTACCGTACGACGCCCATGGCCCAACGCTACGCGCGATCGCCGAGGCCGCGGCGGGCAAGGTGCTCATCGACACGACCGTCCCGCTCGTGCCGCCGAAGGTGAGCCGCGTGCATCTCCCGGCCGGACAGGCCGCGGCGCTCGAGACCCAGGCGATCGTCGGCGCCACGACGCCGGTCGTATCGGCGCTCCATCATGTGAGCGCGACACACCTCGCGGACCTCGCCCATGTCCTCGAGTGCGACGTCCTCGTCGCGTCCGACGACGCGCGCGCGAAGGCCGTGACCATCGGCCTGGTGCACGACTTGGGCGCGCGTGGCCTCGACGCCGGACCGCTCGTCAACGCCATCGCCCTCGAATCGCTTACGCCCGTCTTGATTCATCTCAACCGCACTTACAAGAGTCAGGGCGCCGGGGTCGTCTTCACGGATCTTCCAACCGGGCGGGGGTGAAGGCGGCACGACGCTCGCACCCTTGGCGACATCCGCCATGGTGCCGAGACCGCCGCGCAGCCGCTTCTTCACGAGGACACGCCTCGCATCCACGACCGCGTGCATCGCGCTTGTCGGCGCCTGTGCTCACTCAGGCGACGACAACAATTTCAGCTTGCCAGGCGACGACGCCGACACCCGGGTCTCCCTCGACGGTTCCATCCCGCCGATCTCAACCCCTCCGCTGTACAACTCGACGGCAGTCGACGCCGAACTGGAAGTTGTTGTCGAAGCCGCAAGCATCACCAGCGATGCGATAGGCCACATCGCAACCGGCAACGAGACCGCGATCCCCGCCGACGCAAGCGTCGCGAGCCCCGAGGCAGTGAGCAACCCATCGGTCGAGACGCCCACTCCAACCGCGACCCCGAGCGCGACCCCCCCGCCCCCCACTTCCTCCCCGACCACGACCGCAACCCCCGACCCCCCCACAACCCCCGCCCCCA
>PLIR01000504.1 GCA_003139415.1 Myxococcales bacterium
GCTCCCATCCAGCGCCTCGCCGATCGCGTGGCGGAGCTCAACGGAAGCTGGAAGTTCATCCTGCTCTTGCTCGGGATGACGGGCGTGTGGGCGATCGTCAATATCCCGTCGATCGCGGCGCATACGGGCCTCTACACCCAAGGGGACGACGGTCACGTCACGGGGTTCGATCCGTACCCGTACATCCTCTACAACCTCGTCCTCGCGATCCTCGTCTCGCTCCAGGGACCGCTCATCGTGATGAGTCAGAACCGGCAGACGCTGAAGGACCGGGCGACCGCCGACGTCGACTTCCGCGTGAACCTGAAGAACGAGCTCGGCATCGAGAAGATGCTGGCGGAGCTCGGCGCCATGCGCGCCGAGATGAACAAGCGCATCGAGGTCCTCGAGCGCGGCAACCGCAACGACCGGCTGAGAGCCGAGGTGGCCCCCAAGTCGGCCGCCGGCAGCTCGGGTTCTCTCGCGGGCTTCGGCGAAGGGAAGTAACTGCCGGAAGATGCGCCGGCTTGGGAGCCCGGTTATGAAGTGGGCTCCGATGCTCGACATCCAGTACATCCGGCAGAACGCGGAGCAAGTCCGGGCCGCGATCAAGAACAAGGGCTTTGATCTCGACCTCGAGGAGGTCCTCGCGGCCGATCGGGAGCGGCGCGAGACGACGACCGTCCTCGAGCAAAAGCGCGCCCGCAAGAACGAGCTCTCGGCCGCCATCCCCAAGGCCGGCAAGGACGAGCGGCCCAAGCTCGTCGAAGAAGCCAAGCAAGTCCGCACCGACATCGAGCAGCTCGAGCCGCGCGCCGCCGAGGTCCAGCGGCGCTTCCAGGATCTCATGCTGCGCGTACCGAGCGTCCCTCGCCCCGAGGTGCCCGTCGGCAAGGGGGAGGAGGACAACGTCGAAGTGCGGCGCGTCGGGTTGCCGCGCACGTTCGACTTTACGCCCAAGGACCACGTCGAGCTGATGGCGTCGCTCGGAATGGTCGAGTGGGACGGTCCGCGGCGCTTCGCCGGCGGCCGCTCGTACGCGCTCGTCGGCGACGGCGCGCTGCTCGAGATGGCCGTCTTGCGCCTCGCCGTCGACACGCTCATCGAGCGGGGGATGAAGCTCGTCGCGCCGCCCGTCATGGTGAAGGAGCGCGCGATGACGGGCACCGGGTTCTTCCCGCTCGGCCGCGAAGAGGCCTACGCCATCACGGCCGACGAGATGTTCCTCATCGGCACGAGCGAAGTGCCCCTCGTCAGCATGCACGCCGACGACACGATCGACGCCGCCGCGCTGCCCCTGCGCTACGCCGGCATCTCGCCGTGCTTCCGCCGCGAGGCGGGCGCCCACGGCAAGGACACGCGCGGCCTTTACCGCGTGCACCAGTTCACCAAGGTGGAGCAGGTCGTCTTCTGCGTGCCCGACGAAGGCGTCGCCGAGAAGATCCACTACGAGCTGCTCGGCAACGCCGAGGCGATCCTCGCCAAGCTCGAGATCCCCTACCGCGTCGCGCTCGCTTGCACGGGCGAAATCGGCCTCGGCCAGACGCGAAAGCACGAGGTCGAGTCCTGGATGCCAGGGCGGAGCGCCTACAGCGAGACGCATTCGTGCTCGACGCTCGGCGATTTCCAGTCTCGCCGCTCGAATATCCGGGTGCGCCTGCCCGATGGCTCGCTCGGATACCCCTACACGCTCAACAACACCGCGGTCGCCAGCCCCCGCATCCTGATCCCCCTTCTCGAGAACCACCAGAGCGCCGACGGCTCGGTTGCGCTCCCCAAGGCGCTCCGCCCGTACATGCTCGGTCGAGACACCCTGGCTAACCCCGCGAAATGAGGCGGACGGGTCGGCCGGCCTGTCTCCGGCGCGAGACATCGCCGAAACAATGGACTTGACGCGGCGCACAAGTCCCTTCACGCTTCACGCCGCCAGATGGAATCGCTCTCCGCGTTGACTGCTCCGTCCCTTGTCCGGCTCGCCGGGCGTGGGCACGTGGTGGCGTCGATCGTAGGCGGGCTCCTTCTCCCCCTCGGGCTTATTCGGCTCGGGTGCGGGCCGCCGAGCTGAGGGAAGGCCTTCCTCACTTCGGCCCTCGCACCCGAAAAGGGAGCGGGGGTTTTTTTTCATCCGTTTTAGCCGACCTCAAGAAACAGCAATCCGAGCGATGCGAAGCGACACACTGAAGAAGGGAACCTCGCGCGCCCCCGCGCGGGCCATGCTCAAGGGGGCCGGCTACTCCGATGCCGACCTCGAGAAGCCCCTCGTCGGCATCGCCAACACCTGGAGCGAGGTCACGCCCTGCAACGTGCACCTGCGCGCCCTCGCCGAGAAGGTGAAGGCGGGCGTCCGCGAGGCGGGCGGCACCCCCATCGAGTTCAACACCATCGTCATCTCCGATGGCATCACGATGGGCACCGAGGGGATGCGCGCGTCGCTCGTGTCGCGCGAGGTCATCGCGGACTCGATCGAGCTCTTCACGATGGGCCACATGCTCGACGGCGTGGTCGCGCTCTCCGGTTGCGACAAGACCATCCCGGGCACTGTGATGGCGCTGGCGCGGCTCGACGTGCCGGCGCTCATGCTCTACGGCGGGCCCATCGCGCCGGGCCGCTTCGACGGCCGCGACGTCACCATCCAAGACGTCTTCGAGGCCGTCGGGGCCCACGGCGCTGGCAAGATGAGCGAGCGGGAGCTCCGCGTCCTCGAGGACCACGCCTGTCCCGGCGCGGGCGCGTGCGGCGGCCAGTACACGGCCAACACCATGGCGACGGCGATGGCCTTCCTCGGCATCTCGCCGATGGGGGCCAACGAGGTCCCCGCCACCGACCCCGCCAAGGACGACGTCGCGCGGGCGTGCGGCCGCATGGTGATGCGCCTCGTTCGCGAGGACATCCGGCCCCGCAGCCTCATCACGCGCACCTCGCTCGAGAACGCGATCACGGTGGCCGCCGCCACGGCCGGCTCCACCAACGCCGTCTTGCACCTGCTCGCGATCGCGTACGAGGCGGGCGTGAAGCTCGCCATCGACGACTTCGATCCCATCTCCGCGCGCACGCCCGTCATCGCCGACCTGAAGCCAGGGGGCCGCTTCACCGCGGTCGACATGACCCGCGCGGGCGGCGAGCGGCTGCTCGGCGCACGTCTGAAGGATCTCGGCCTGCTGCACGACGTGCCGACGTGTACCGGGCGCTCGCTCTTCCAGGAGGTGGCCGACGTCCGCGAGACGGCGGGGCAGCAGGTGGTCCGCCCCGCCGGGTCGCCGATCAAGCCGCGGGGCGGCTTCGCCATCCTGCGCGGCTCGCTCGCCCCCGAGGCCTGCGTCCTCAAGCTGGCGGGCCACGACCGCGACCGCCACGTCGGCCCGGCCCGCGTGTTCGACGGCGAAGAGGCCGCCTTCGCGGCGGTGCAAGCAGGCACGATCCGCCCGCAGGACGTCCTGGTCATCCGCTACGAGGGCCCTCGCGGAGGCCCCGGGATGCGGGAGATGCTGGGCGTCACGGCAGCCCTGGTCGGCCGCGGGCTGGGCGACTCCGTTGCCCTCGTGACGGACGGACGCTTCAGTGGCGCCACCTACGGGATGATGGCCGGGCACGTGGCGCCCGAGGCCGAGCGCGGGGGGCCGATCGCGTTCGTGCGCGAGGGCGACACGATCACGATCGACGTCGCCGCCCGCCGAATCGACGTCGACGCCGACGTGGCCTCTCGCGCGCGCACGGCGTCGCCGAAGGCCATGCCTGCCGTGGGGGGGGCGCTCGCCAAGTACGCGGCGCTCGTGTCGTCCGCATCCGAGGGGGCCATCACGCGACCCCTTGCACCAACACCCACGTCCCCCGGAGGCTCTTAACATCATGGCTGAAGGCGACACCGAATCCGCAAAACCAAAGCGCGGCGCCGCACGCGTCGCGATAATCGGCTACGGGCGCGAAGCCCGAGAGCAGGCGCTGCGGCTCCAGGCCGCCGGTTGGGACGTCGACGTCGTCGTCAGGGCAGGCGGCATGTCGTGGGTAAGCGCCGTGGGCGACGGCTTCCGGCCTGGCTCTTCCTCGGCGGCGGTCGCGCGCGCGGACGTCATCGCCGTCCACGTGCCCGAGGCCGAGCAGCCCGCGGCCTGGGCTTACGGGATCGCCCCCTTCCTCGTTCCGGGCGCGCTCGTCGTCTTCGTCCACGGCAGCGCCCTTTACTCGGGCGCGGTCGACCCGGCCCCGGGCGTCGACGTGGTGCTCGTGGCCGGTGGCGCCCGCGGGCCCCGCGTGGCGGTGCATCGCGACTCGAGCGGGCATGCGCACGAGCGAGCCCTCGCCTTCGCGCGGGCGGGCCATGGACAGGAGCAGGTCGGCACGACCACCCTCGACGCCGAAGTCGGGGCGGACCTCTTCGAACTTGGCGCAAAAATGGGGGGTCTTGCCGGCCTTCTGGCAGAGTGCGACCGGGTCTTGGCCAGCCCCAGCCACGAGCCGGACGAGGCGGCGCTGACGTACTACGAAAGGCTTCGCGCGACCGTGCTCGCCGACGGTCGCAAACGAGGAGCAGCATGAGTCAGGACGGCAAGCGCACGGGTGCGGAGATTCTCTGGGACGTGCTCCACCGCGAAGGGGTGGACATCGTCTTCGGCTACCCCGGCGGGGCGATCATGCCGGCCTACGACGCGATGCTGGCGTCCAAGGTCAAGCACGTCCTCGTTCGCCACGAGCAGGGAGCCGCGCACATGGCCGACGGGTACGCCCGCGCCAGCGGCAGGGTCGGCGTGTGCGTCGCCACGTCGGGCCCCGGCGCCACCAACCTCGTGACGGGCATCGCCACCGCGATGCTCGACTCGATCCCCATGGTCTGCGTCACCGGGCAGGTCGCTTCCCAGTTCATCGGCAGCGACGCCTTCCAGGAGACGGACATCACCGGCGTCACCCTCCCCATCACCAAGCACAACTACCTGGTCACGCGCGTCGAGGACATCGCGCCCATGCTGCGCCAGGCGTTCTACGTCGCTCGGTCGGGCCGCCCGGGGCCCGTGCTCGTCGACATCACCAAGGACGCGCAGCAGGCGTCCGCGCCGTTCGTCTGGGACGACAGCCCCGTGCGCCTGCCGGGATACCGGCCCGAGCACGGCATCCGGCCCGAGGACGTCAAGACGGCCGCCGAGATGATCGACGCCGCCGAGCGCCCGATCCTGTTCTGCGGCCACGGCATCATCGCGTCGGGCGCAAGCCAGCTGCTGCGGGAGTTCGTCGAGAAGACGGGCATCCCCGTGGCATCGACGCTGCTCGGCCTCGGCGGCTTCCCCGCGACCCACCCCCTCAACCTGGGGATGATGGGGATGCACGGCGAGGCGTGGGTCAATCAGGCGATCCAGGAGGCCGATCTCATCATCGCGCTCGGGATGCGCTTCGACGACCGCGTGACGGGCAAGCTCGCGACGTACGCGAAGCACGCCAAGAAGATCCACTGCGAGCTCGACCCGGCCGAGATCAACAAGAACGTCCGGGTCGACCTGCCCATCGTGGGCGACGTCGCCGAGACGCTCGGCGCCCTCTTGCCGGCCGTCGCCCGGCGCGACCGCAGGCTCTGGGTGCAGGCGATCACGGGCATGAAGGGCGACAGCGCCGTGCGCGACATCCAGACGATGCCGCACTCGGGGCGCCTCTTCGCCGCCCACGTGATGCACGACCTCTGGCGGATCACCGAGGGCAAGGCCCTCGTCGTGACCGACGTCGGGCAGCACCAGATGTGGGAAGCGCAGTACTACAAGCACGATTTCCCGCGAAAGCTCATCACGTCCGGCGGGTTGGGCACGATGGGCTTCGCGCTGCCCGCGGCCATTGGCGCCAAGTTCGCCTGTCCGCAGGAAGAGGTGTGGGTCATCGTCGGCGACGGCGGCTTCCAGATGACCGCGGCCGAGCTGTCGACCTGCGCGCAGGAGGGCCTCAAGGTCAACGTGGCCGTCATCAACAACGGCTACCTCGGCATGGTCCGCCAGTGGCAGCAGTTCTTCTACGGCGGGCGGTACGCGGCGACGCCGCTGCGCAGCCCGGACTTCGTCAAGCTCGCCGAGGCGCACGGCCTGCTGGGCCTGCGCGTCACCGAACGCGAGCAGATCGCCGACGCCGTCGCCAAGGCCCGCGCCTACAAGGAGACGGTCGTCATCGACTTCCGCGTCGAGCAAGAAGACAGCGTCTACCCCATGGTCGCGGCCGGGGCCGACCTTCACGACATGATCCGCCGCCCGAGCCCCATCGTGGAGACGGCCGCCGACGAGTGAGCGGCGACGGCCCTTTCGAGCCATCCACCCCGTTTCGATACAGAATACGCACTGCAGACCCTAGAAGGACCGTCATGAGCAAGGCCACGCTTCGCACCTTCATCGCATACGTCGAGGATCTCCCCGGCGTCCTCAACCGGGTGACGTCGCTCTTCCGGCGGCGCAACTACAACATCGTCTCGCTCACCGTCGGTCGCACCGAGCGGCCGGGCGTGTCGCGCATGACGGTGGTGCTCGAGGCGGACGAGGACAACGCGCGGCGCATCGAGGCCAACCTCTACAAGCTGGTGAATGTCCTCTTCGTCGAGGACACGACGACGACGGCCACGATGGTGCGCGAGCTCGCCCTCGTGAAGGTGCGGGCCGATCCGTCGAACCGGGGCGAAGTGATGCGGCTCTGCGACGTGTTCCGCGCGCGGGTGGTCGACGTGGGGCCCGAGGCGCTGGTCGCCGAGATCACGGGCGCGGGCGACAAGATCGACGGCCTGGTGGATGTGCTCCGCCCCTTCGGCATCCTCGAGATGGTGCGCACCGGCGCCGTGGCGATGGTTCGAAGCTCCGAGGTCACGGAGTCGGGAATCCCGCGCAGCAGCACCCCCCCCTCGGCGACGACCCCGCCCACTTCACCCACCACCCCTCCCGGCGTCATCAAGGCGGCGTGAGGGGCCCCGGGCCGCACGCGGCCCACACCAAGACACGAGCATCCACCGGACACGGACAGAAGGACACGAGAAGCCATGGCAGCGAAGATCTTCTACGAAAAAGACTGTGACCTCTCGCTCATCCGCGCGAAGAAGGTCGCC
The DNA here is from genome assembly GCA_003139415.1 of Myxococcales bacterium. Lineage (GTDB taxonomy): Bacteria > Myxococcota_A > Polyangia > Polyangiales > Polyangiaceae > Palsa-1150. Next base: position 7,034 of record PLIR01000504.1, read on the forward strand.
ATCATCGGGTACGGCTCGCAGGGTCACGCGCACGCGTTGAACCTCAAAGACAGCGGCGTCGATGTGGCCGTCGGCCTGCCGCCGGCAAGCAAGAGCGTGGCGAAGGCCAAGGCCGCGGGCATCCGCGTGCTGCCGGTCGCCGAGGCGGCGGCGTGGGCCGACGTGGTGATGCTCCTCGTGCCCGACACGACGCAGGCCAAGCTGTACGCGGCCGAGATCGCGCCGCACCTCGTCGCCGGCAACACGCTGATGTTCGCGCACGGCTTCAACATCCGGTTCGGGACGATTACGCCCGCCAAGAACATCGACGTCACGATGATCGCGCCAAAGGGCCCCGGCCATCGCGTCCGCGAGACGTTCCAGGACGGCGGCGGCGTCCCCGCGCTCATCGCCGTGCACCAGGACGCGACGGGCAAGGCCCACGCCCAGGCGCTCTCCTACGCGGCGGGCATCGGCGCCGCGCGCGCGGGCGTCCTCGAGACCACGTTCGCCGAGGAGACCGAGACCGACCTCTTTGGCGAGCAGGCCGTGCTCTGCGGCGGCGCTTCGGAGCTCGTCAAGGCTGGCTTCGAGACGCTGGTCAAGGCCGGCTACCAGCCCGAGGTCGCGTACTTCGAGTGCCTCCACGAGCTCAAGCTCATCGTCGACCTCATGTACCGCGGCGGCCTGCGCTACATGCGCTACTCGATCAGCGACACGGCCGAGTACGGCGACTACGTCTCGGGCCCACGCGTCATCGACTCCAAGGTCAAAGAGACGATGGGCACGATCCTCAAGGAGATCCAGTCGGGCACGTTCGCCAAGAAGTGGATCGAGGAGAACGAGAAGGGTCGGCCCTGGTTTCAGGCGCAGCGCGGCAAGGAGCGCGACCTCCCCTTGGAGCAGGTCGGCGAAAAGCTGCGCGACATGATGCCCTTCCTCGATCCGGTCAAGGCCCCCAAAGAAGGCCCATGAGGCCGTAGGAGCAACCCGATGGCCAGCCACACGGACGACTACGTACGCATCTTCGACACNNACGTTGCGCGACGGGGAGCAGTCGCCCGGCGCGACGATGACCTCGGCGGAGAAGCTCGAGGTCGCGCGATCGCTTGCGCGGCTCGGGGTCGACGTGATCGAGGCGGGGTTCCCCGCCGCCTCGCCGGACGACCTCGCCGCGGTGCGCGCCATCGCGGAGGCCATCGGGATGCGGTCGGTCGAAGGGCGGCCATCGAGCGATCCTCCGATCATCTGCGGCCTGGCGCGGGCCAGCCGCGGCGACATCGACAAGGCCTGGGAGGCCGTGCGCACGGCGGCGCGCCCGCGGATCCACACCTTCTTGGCCACGTCCGAGCTGCACATGAAGCACAAGCTCCGGATGTCGCCCGCGGACGTGCTGACGCGCGTCAGCGACATGGTCGGGTACGCGAAGAGCCTCTGCGCGGACGTCGAGTTCAGCCCCGAAGACGCGGGCCGCAGCGCGCAGGACTTCCTTTACGAGGTGCTCGTTCGCGCCATCCGCGCCGGGGCGACCACGCTGAACATCCCCGACACCGTCGGCTACACGACGCCCGACGAGTTCGGCGCGCTCATCCGCGGCATCAAGCAGAACGTCCCGGGGGCCGACGGCGTCATCCTCTCGGTGCACTGCCACGACGACCTGGGCCTCGCGACGGCCAACTCGCTCGCCGGGATCCTCGCCGGCGCCCGCCAGGCCGAGGTGACGATCAACGGCATCGGCGAGCGCGCCGGCAACACCGCCCTCGAAGAGGTGGTCATGGCGCTCAAGGTCCGCGGCGACCGCCTGCCCTACGCCACCGGCGTGCGCAGCGAACACATCACCCGCGCCAGCCGCTATGTCTCGGCCATCACCGGCTTTCCGGTGCAGTTCAACAAGGCGATCGTCGGCAAGAACGCCTTCGCCCACGAGGCCGGCATCCATCAGGACGGCGTGCTGAAGAATCCGCTGACTTATGAAATCATGACGCCGAAATCCGTGGGCGTGCCTGATTCCCGGCTGGTACTGGGCAAGCACTCGGGACGTCACGCGCTCAACATGCGCTGCGAACAGCTGGGCTACCAGTTCGACCGGCGCGCGCTCGACGATATCTACCGCCGCTTCGTTCGTCTCGTCGACAAGATCAAGCACGTGGAAGACCATCAT
>PLIR01000161.1 GCA_003139415.1 Myxococcales bacterium
CGAGACGCCGGAGCACGCGGGCGGATCGTTGGCGTGCAGGCGCGTCGGGGTGCCGCCCTTGCTCGGGATCACGTAAAGCTCGGCCTGCGCCTGGTTGTACATGCTGAGGCCATTGGCGGCTTTGTCGAAGGCCAGGTACGCGTCGTCCGGGGAGAACGACGGGTAAAACTCTTCGTTGTTCGGATCCGTGGCGCCCGTCACCGGCGCGATCGCGCCGCCCTGGCCATTGTTGTAGGGGACCGTGAAGAGGTCGGCGGTCGAGCCGGGATCCGTGGCGGTGAACGACGCCAAGATGCTCCCGAGCCGGCCGTCGGTCACTTCGTTCGTGGCCACGTACGCGATCGTCTTGCCGTCGTGGCTCCACGACGGCGCGCCGGCCATGGAACCGCCGGTTTGCGTGCCACTCCGCGCGATCGTTCCCCGCGCCGCGCCCGCGTCGGCCGCGTCGAGGTTGATCCAGACGAGGTCCGTGTCGTTGCTGGCGACGATCATGTGGGCGCCCGTGGACCAGTGGGCCTTGGAGACCGTGTTGATTCCGAGCGGCCCGTCGTTGAGCGAGGCGAGGCCCCCGGCGCCGAGGAAGGGCGGCATCGCGCCCACGGTGCCGGCGTCGGGGTTGATGAGGGCCGCGACGTCGCCGTAGTTGTCGACGTCGCTGGCGAAGATGGCGTAGTCGCCGTCGGGCGAGCCCGTGTGGCAGCCGAGGCACTCGCTGCTGCCGATCGAGACCTGCTGGACCTGCGACGGCAGGAGCGTGCTGCCGACGCTCTCGTCGCCCACCTGGAAGCCCTTGAGCGAGGTGCCGTCGGCCGTCGTCCAGTACACGATGGTCCCGGGGGCGTCGGCGGGCGCGACGCCGAAGGGGACGCTGGACCCGAGCGCTATCGCGGTGAGCGCGCCGCCGCTCAGCACGCCGCCACGGATCGAGACCGTCATCGCGACGTCGCTCGAATCGGCGCTGAGGGTGTTCCAGAGCGTCTCGGGCATCGTCCACGACGTGGCCGCCGTGAGCACGAGGAGGTCGGACGTCTGGTTGGCGGCGTGGATGCGCAGCTCGAAGAGGTTTTCGCCGGAGGGCGCCGTCCAGCGGAAGAGGGGGCGCAGCCAGTTGCGCGGCAGGAGGGCGTTCGGCGCGGGCTCGGTGAGGCACGGACCGCCGCTCTGCGCGCCCTGCGACGCGGCGCCAAAGAGCGACGCGGCGTTGGATGGCACGCTGACGCCGCCGCCGTCGCTCTGGACGAGGACCGGCGTAGGAAAGTCGTCGTGAATCGTCAGCGCAGCGTCGGTACCGAACGACGGCGCGCCGCCGGAATCGTTGCCCAAGGGGAACGTGACCCCGCCGTCCTGTCCCGGCGCGCCTCCCTCGTCGTTCCCCGCGCCGCTCGCATCTTGCCCGAACCCATCCGCCGGATTCGATGCGCACCCCGCGAACAGCGCCCACGCCCCGCCAACGAGCCCGAGGACCCACGCCAAATGCAAAGGGCGTAGGCCCATCCCTCTCACGATGAACCGCGAGGGCCCCGTCGTTCAACGGACACCTCTCTCCCGGGACTCTAGAGAGACCGTGCGTGGGATCGCGCGCGTCGTCCGTCCTGCGGCGAAGACGGGGTCCCCTTCCCCGTCCAACGCCGTTCAATTTCGTTCCCGTCCTACGAGCACGTCAGGTGGGGGCGACGCGCTCCCTGTCGAGCAAAGGCGTACCAGATGCCGTGTCCCCGGGGGCCGCCTTCGTGCCGGGCAATCGCCGGCTGTCGGGACGCAGCGCCCACGACGCGGCGAGGAAGCCGATGAGGACGAGCGGCGCAATGATGTGGAACGCCGGGCTCCCGTTGGCCGCTGCCGTCACGATGGCTCCCGTCAGGTCGATGAAGATGCCGGCGTAGGCCCACTCCTTCACGAGGCGCAGGCCGGGCGCAAGCAGCGTCACGGCTCCGAGCACCTTCCACACGCCGAGCTCCACGATGAAGTGCAGCGGGTAGCCAAGGGCCATCATCCCTTGGATGTTCTGCGGCACGCGCAAGACTTGTGCGACGCCGCCCGCCCCGATGCACAGGGCGATGATGCCCGTGCAGGTCCAGTACGCAATCACCTTCGGCTTCATGTGGACTCCTTGTCCCGTCTACCGGCGCTCGAGGGCGGTGAGCTGGACGATGTTGCCGCAGGTGTCGTCCAGCATGGCGATCGTCGAGCCCGTCACCTTGGTGGGCGGCATGGTGAACTTCACGCCCAGGCCCACGAGGCGGTCGTGCTCGGCCTGCACGTCGTCGACGAAGAAGATGGCCGCCGGCTGGCCCTTCTGAAACCTCGCTTGCTGGTAGGTGCGAGCCGCTGGGTCGGTGTTGGCCTCGAGCTGTAGCTCGGGCCCGTCGGGCGCTTCCGGCGACGCGACGGTCAGCCAGCGGTAGCCGTGGTTCGAAAAGTCCGCCTTCTTCGTGAAGCCCAGCGCTTCGGAGTAGAACTTCAGCGCCTTGGCCTGATCGTCGACGTGGATGGTCATCACCTTGATCTTCATGGCTTGGCTCCTTGCCGTCTGATCTCACTGACGCTTCTGGGGGGGAGGAACGTGACCCCGGAGGGATGTCACAATGCGCACGCCTCGTCCGTCAACCCCGTGACGTCCGAGAGGAGCCGAACGTGACCGACCCGTCCCTGAGCGCGCGTTTCGAGGAGAACCGGCCCCGTCTGCGGGCGGTCGCGTACCGCATGCTGGGCTCGGCGAGCGAAGCCGACGACGCCGTGCAGGAGACGTGGCTGCGGCTCAGCCGGGCCGACGCCGGCGCCGTGGACAACCTTGCCGGCTGGCTCACGACGGTCGCCACGCACGTGTGCCTCGACATGCTCCGGGCGCGCAAGACGCGCGAGCAAGCGGCACCGGGGGCGGCCGAAGACGCGGCAACGGCCCCCGAGCCAACCGATCCGGAGCGCGAGGTCCTGCTCGCCGACGCCGTGGGCTCCGCCATGATGGTCGTGCTCGACACGCTGAACCCGGCCGAACGGGTCGCCTTCGTGCTGCACGATCTTTTTGCGTTCTCGTTCGAGGACATCGGCGCCATCGTGGGCCGCTCGGCGGTCGCCACGCGCCAGCTCGCGAGCCGCGCGCGGAGGCGCGTGCAGGGGGCCCGAGAGAGGGAGGAGGAGCTGCCGTCCCAGCGCGAGGTCGCCCTGGCGTTCATGGCCGCCTCGCGCGAGGGGGACCTCGAGGCGGTGCTCGCCGTGCTCGATCCCGATGTCGTCCTGCGTGTCGACGCCGTCGGCGTGAAGGCCGCGGCTGCGAACGCGGCGAAGGGCGCGCCGCGCCTCGTCCCCGAACTGCGCGGTGCGGTCGACGTCGCCAGAGTCTTCCTCGGCAGCGCTCAGGCTGCGCGGCCGGTGCTTGTCGACGGCACGGCGGGCTACGCGTGGGCGCCCGATGGACGACCGCGCGCCGTCTGGGCCTTCAAGGTGGAGCAAGGGCGCATCGTCGAGGTGCAGTTCATCGCCGACACGAAGACGATCGCGCGGCTCGAAGTGTTGCTCGTCGAACCGCCGTCGAGATGACATCCATCCTTCTCGCTGTCATCCTGGAGCGAAGCGAAGGACCCCACGCCGAGCTCTCATGGGGTCCTCCGATCGCTTCGCTCCCTCGAGGATGACAGCAACGTTTCACCCCTTCTCCACCGCGGTGTGTCGTTCGCGACGCGCACTCATGGCTTGCGTGCTCGCCACGTTCGGGTCCGCGTGCTTCGACGACGACCCACTGCCGGTCGCGGCCCCCGCCAATCCGGCCGGCTACGGACCACCACCCGCCGCCTATTCCGCGAGCGGCGCAGCGGCGCTCGTCGCCACCGGCGGTGCGTGCGACCCGGCCGCGGCGTCGTGGTCGCCCGGCGCGCTACCCGGGCTCGTCGTGTGGCTGGACGCTGCGGATGCGCCGCAGGGGTACGTGCAAGCGTGGCGCGATCGGTCCCCGGCGGCCAACGACGCAAGGCAGCCCGTACCGGCCTATCAGCCCATGCGCGCGAACGGCGCCATCGGCGGCTACCCGGCGGTTCGCTTCGACGGTCGACGGGCGCTGCTCGAGATCGCCGACGCACCTTCACTCGAGTGGGCCTTCGACGACTACGCGATCCTCGTGGTGGCGCGCTTCTCGGTCGACCGCGGGACGACCTTCCAGATGCTCTACCAGAAGGTGGCGACGACGGCGCCGTGGGACGGCCCCTCGCTCTACGTCAACGGCGCCAAGCCGACGCAAGCGACGACGGTGACCGCGCAGATGTCCCAATACGCCTTCGCGACGTCGGCGCACGATCGCCTCGACGACGCGCCGCACGTCTTCGTGAGCCGCCGCGTTGGCGCCGCGCTGGAGGTCCGCGTCGACGGCGCGCCCGAGGGGGCGACCGTGCTGGCGACGCCCATCGACGTCAGCGCTCCTCGCCGCCCGGTGCAGATCGGACAGAATGGGGACCACCGGCCCGGCTTCCAGGCCCTCGAGGGAGACGTCGCCGAGGTCGTGGCCGTGCGGGGCATCCTGCCGGACGACCAGCTTCGCGTCCTCGAGTGTTACCTGACGGTGAAGTACTCGCGAGGCCCGTAGGCTCGGGGGGGCACCGACGGTGAGGGCGTCACTCGGCGGCGCACCCATGCGCCGCGGCGAGATCGATCTCCGTCTGGAGCTGGTCGATGGTGAACGGCTTGCCGATGTGCCGATTCGGGACGCGCGCCAAGAAGTCGCGCGCGCCTTGGGTGAACGCTCCCGCCGTCATGAAGACGACCCTGCCGACGAGTTCGGGCCACCTGCCACGAAGGACGTCGTAGAGCTCCATGCCCGTCATGTCCGGCATCATGAGGTTGCAGAGGATGACGTCGAACCTCTCGCCGCTCGAAAGGAGAAGGAGCGCTTGGTCCGCGCTCGTCACGGACGCGACGTCGTAGTCGCGGTCGACCAGCATGCGGCGAACCGACGTGACGAGGTGGGGCTCGTCGTCGACGACGAGCACGCGGCAAGGCGCGTGATCTTCTTGCGAGCGCGGGTCGTCGGAACGCGCCGCCTCGGCGGGCGCCGCGAGCGGAAGCGATACGCGAAAGGTGCTCCCGCAGCCGGGGGCCGAGCGCACGCTGATCTGGCCGCGGAAGCCCACGACGATCTGGTGACAGATGGCGAGCCCCAGGCCGGTGCCGCGGCCGACGGGCTTGGTCGTGAAGAAGGGATCGAAGATGCGCGACAGCACGTCCGGCGCGATCCCGGCGCCCGTGTCCTCGATCTCGAAGGCGACGCGCCCCGCCTCGTCGAGGAAGGTGCGCACGCGCAGCTCGTTGGCGTGGGCGGGGTCGTCGGGCATCGCCTCGATGCCGTTCAGCACGAGGTTGAGCGCGACCTGGCCCAGGCGCGGACCGCTCGCGGCGGCGAGGGGCACGGACGAGAACGAGCGCACGATGCGGGCCCGCCCGACGATCGCGTTCGCGGCGAGCGTCAGCGTGGACTCGAGCACCTCGCGCACGTCGGTGCCTTCGACGGGGTCGTCGTCCGAGCGGGCCAGCGTCCGCAGGTCATGCACGATCGTGCGCACGCGCAGGATCCCTTCGAGCGCGGTCGCGAGCGAGTCGGCGAGCTGCGGCGAAGCACCCGGCGTACGCGCAGCCTCGCGCGTCGCAAGCTCGACGCTCGCGAGGGCGTAGGCGAGCGGGTTGTTGATCTCGTGCGCCACGCCGGCGCCGAGCAGCCCGATCGAAGCGATGCGGTCCGCCGTGACGAGGCGCTGCTGGAGCAGCAGGCGCTCGCTCACGTCGACGCCGGCGACGAGGCGCGCCGGACCGCCGCGGAATTCGACCGCCTGCGCGGGCCCGACCTCCACGGTCACCGTCGACCCGTCGCGCCGGAGCAGCCGAACGATCGTCGTGGCCTGCACGGGCGCGCCGACCGGCACGTGCAGGCGACCGCCGACCAGCTCGCGCGACGACGGATGCGTGAGCTCGAGCACGGGGCGCCCGACGAGGTCGTCGAGGTGCGACCAGCCGAGCGACTTCACGAGCGTGCGGTTGACCCACACGATCCGTCCCTCGCGGTGCACGAGGACGAAGGTGGGAAGGTTGTCGAAGAGCTCGCGGAAATTGCCCTGGATCGCGGACGCGGCCGCGATGCTCTCGTGCATCTCGCGGCGCTGCTCCTCGAACGCCTCGACGACTTCGCGTCTTCCACGCAGCGCCATCAGCGCGCGCCGGGCGCGCCCCGGGAGCGTCAGCGACGACTGCGGCAGGCGGAGCAAGACCTCCAGGCGCCGCGGGCCGACCTCCGCCTGGTACTCGGCCCGAGGCAGGTCGAGGAGCGTCGGCAACGAGCGCATGTTGCCGAGGACGATCTGGTGGAACGGTTCGCACGGGGCGAAGTCGGGCGGCAGCTCTGAGACGATGCGAATGCGCCCGTCGGGCAGCTTGTCGAGGGTCGGCGAGATGCCCGGCCGGTAGAGGGCGGGTGTCACCCAGCGAAACCCGATCTCGTAGAGCTGAACGGGCGAGACGAGCAGACGCGCGACGCGTGGGAGGAAGACGAACGACGGCACCGCCATCATTCGGTCGCCGATGCGACGCAGCCGCTCCGGGTCGTTGTCCACGAGCTCGGACACCCGGTGCATGGCCGCCGCGAACGTGCGCCAATCGATGCGCTGGTTTTGAGCCTCGAGGCGCGCGATGTCGACCGAAAGAGCTAGGGCGATGCGCTCTGGCCGGATGCCTTCGGCGGCCTGCGTCGCTTCGAAGAGCATTCGTAGGGCGCGGCTGCTCACGTCCCCCATGGTGGGAGAAGAGTAGTCCGCCCCGGGAGACTCGCCCGAGTCGCCGAAAGGCGGGCGGCGGGCGTTTAATCATTCGAGCCTTGACGCTTGGCCCATTGTGACTGAGATGGCGGGTGTGCCCGTCAACCAGCCGCACCTCCTTCTCTCGTTGACCCTTCTCATCGTCCCCGCCCTGGCCGGGTGCGACGCCATCGTAGAAAGCGACGGCGAGCCAGTGGCGCCCCAGAGCAGCGAATACGTAAGGGCCACGCCCTTTGGCAGCGGCGTCGACGCCGCCAGCCCCTCCGAGGGGGGGCCAGACGGCGGGAGCGCAGACTCCGGAGAGATCCCGCCGAGCTGCCAGACGACCGGACCGGGGCTGACCAACTGCGGGTCTGAAAGCCAGAGTTGCTGTACGAATCTCCTGGTCGAGGGCGGGACGTACTACCGGACGTACACGTACGACGGCGGCAGCGTGACGGGCGAGGCCGATCCGGCGACCGTCAGCAGCTTCCGTCTCGACAAGTACGACGTGACGGTGGGGCGTTTCCGCCAGTTCGTCAACGCGGTCATCCCCAACAGCGACGGCGGAGCGCCCCTCGGCTGGACGCCGCCGGAACACTCCGGAATGCACAAGTACCTGAACGGCGGCCACGGACTCGTCAACAGCGCGTCGGAGCTCGTCGACGGAGGGCCTGTGACCTACGAAGAGGGCTGGTCGACGACGCACAACAACGAGATCGCTCCGACGAACGCGAACTTGAATTGTTCCTTGGCCGCACCCTCGTCCGGGTCGACCTACGCGACGTGGACGGACACGCCAGGCAGCCAGGAGAACCTCCCGATCAACTGCGTGAACTGGTACGAGGCCTACGCGTTCTGCATCTGGGACAAGGCCTTCTTGCCGAGCGAGGCCGAGTGGGCGTACGCGGCGGCAGGGGGCAGCGAGGAGCGCGAGTACGCGTGGGGCACCAAGAAGCCCGGGACGGCGTGCCCCGGAACTGGTTGCGAGTACGCGATTTACGACTGCGCGTACCCGGACGGATCCGGGCCCTGCACGGGCGTCACCAACATCGCGCCGGTGGGCACGGCGACGAAGGGCAAGGGTCTGTGGGGTCAGCTCGATTTGGCGGGCGAGATGTACCAGATCAACTTGGACTGGTCGCAGGCGTACGTGGACCCGTGCACCGACTGCGCTTACCTCTCGGAGGCCGCGGGTGGGGGTTACCGGGTGATCCGGGGTAGCAGCTTCGATGTCGACGTAGCGAGCTTGCAGTCCGAGATCCGCGGCGGTTGGACCCAGACTCACCGCGTCGTCAGTATCGGGTTCCGTTGCGCGAGAGACCCCTGAAGACAGAGACCTGCGAAGAGGCGGCCCTCATCGCATGGACGCGTCGTTTGCGGTGGCGCAGACGTCTTTCACCTCCAATGTCCGAGACGTGGGCGGTGTTGATCTTGCGGCCGAACGCCACCGACGTCGAGCACGCGCAGAGAGCCACCGCCAAGCACGGCGCCAGGGCGGACGCATTCATCCAGACCGTCGCCCGCCCACTTCGTCGAGCCATGCGTCGATGAGCCCGCGCGCGATGCTCAGGGCCGGCGGGATTTGCGGCAGGGCGTCCGCGCGAAACCACTTCGCATCGACGATCTCGCTCGCGTCCGCCGCGATCTCACCGCTCTTCCATTCCGCGCGGAAGGCGATCATCAGCGAGTGCGGAAACGGCCAGGGTTGGCTGCCAAAGTAGGTGATCCGATCGACCTCGATGCCGACCTCCTCGCGGATCTCGCGCACGATGGTCTCCTCGAGGGTCTCGCCGACTTCGACGAAGCCGGCGAGGGCGCTGTAGAACGGCAAGGGAAACCGAACGCCGCGGGCCAGGAGCGCCTCGTCCCCTCGCCGCACGAGGACGATGACCGCGGGCGAGATGCGCGGGTAGGCGAGAAGCCCGCAAGAAGGGCAACGCATCGAGCGCTCCGCGGCGACGCGCTCGGTGGGCGTCGCGCAGCGCCCGCAGTACCTGTGCGTCGCGGCCCAGTGAACGAGCTGGTTGGCGATCCCGGCGACCCGGAAGCACTCGGCGCCGCGATCCCGGTAGACGTTGCGGATCTCGAGGGGGCCGGCGATAAAGAGCGGCTCGGCGATCGGCGTCGTCCCCGCGATGGCGACGCCGAGCGCGCGGACGCCGTCGAGGACGCCGAGGTCCTGGGCCTCGGCCTCGTCCGCGCCGAGCTGCGCGGCCTCGCCGTCGCCGATCAGCTCGATGGCGTCCTGGCCGCGTCGAAAGACGATGCCGTGCGGGTGAACAAGAAACCAGACGGGCACTCTCGGATGTCCTCTCCCGGCGTATTCGGTCAGAACCTCGGGGTCGCGCCCTTTAGTCCTCGGCGCTCGCTTCGGCGCCGTCGGCATTGGCTCCGGCGTCGAGGGGAGCGCCCGTCTCGGACGCCGTGTCCGCTGGCGCATCTTCGGACGAATCGAGGGCCGACGAATCGACAGCGGCGGCGGCCTCGACCGACCCGTCGGCGACGCTGGCCTCGGCGAGGCTAGCCTCGGCCACACTGGCTTCGACCACGACGCTGGCCTCGGCGACCCCGCCCTCGGGCTCCGGCCCGCACATGGCGTCGAAGCTCAAGCCGCTGCACACCTGGCCGCTCGGGCACACCGTCCCGAAGCAGATGCCCCCGCTGCATGTGGCCGTCGAAGGGCACTCCGCGTCGGTGGTGCAGACGATGCCGACGACGAGCTGGACATCGGTGCTGAGCTGGGCCCAGCCGCACGGAAGGGTGCCTAGCAGACACGACGCGCTGGAGCCTTGAATGCCGCATACCTGTCCGGAGGGACAGAGCGTGCCGAGACAGCCGGCGCCGTCGGCGGGGACAAGGGCGCCATCGGGGCACGGAGCGCTGCTGGAGACGCCGCAACTGCTGGGGCTTGCCTTGCTGGGGCTCGACGAGCACTCCGTCAGCAAGGCGGCGACGAGCAGCACCAAACCGGATGCCCCCCACGCCCCGCCCCACGCACGCCCCACACCCCTCGACTTCATGCCGCAACCCTCGCGCGCGGATCACGGGTGCGTCAATAGCTTCGTGCAATCACCGGGGTGTAGCGCGCGCGCATGCGCCCGCGCCCGCGCCCGCGCCCGCGCCCGCGCCCGCGCCCGCGCCTGCG
>PLIR01000254.1 GCA_003139415.1 Myxococcales bacterium
GCGAGCAGGTTCGTCTGCTCGGCGACGTCGTCGATCACGTTGACGATCTGCCCGATCGCCTCGATCCGCGAGCCCAGGCTCGAGATGACCGAGACGGCCTCCTGCGAGCTCTCCTTGATGCGNNACGTCCATCTCGTTCATCGAGCTGCTCGTCTCCTCCGCGGTGAGCGAGAGGGCGTCGACGTTCTTGGCGACCTCCTTGATCGAATAGGCCATCTCCTCGATGGAACTTACCGTCTCGCGGACGCTGCCCGCCAGCTCGCCAACGTTCTCCGTGACCTCGTCGTTCGTGGCCGTCATCTCGAGGATCGAACTCGAGGACTCCTCGGCGCTGTGGGTCAGGGCCTCGAGGTGCGTGGCGATCTCGTGGATCGTGCTCGTCAGGTCCTTGATGAGGCGAGACGTCTCCGCCGCGGCCGCGATCTCCGTCTGGACGTTCGCGTCGAGGCGACGGCTGGCGTCCTCGAGCGCCCGCTCGTACTCGGCGAGCTGCTGGCGAGCCACCCCGGTCTCCTCGCGGTCGCGCTTGCGCTCGTCCGCCACCTCGCCGAGCGCCTCGTACAGCCTGAGCGCATCCCCGGTGGCCTGCGGAGGCGCGCTCACCCGCTCGCCCAGGGCCGCGCGCCGGACAGCCTCTGCGAGCCCCTGCAGGCTGCCTTGCCCCGGGCCGCCCGTCCCCGCGACGACCACCGCGACGATGCCGACGATCGCGCTCAGCATGAACGGCGTCGAATCCTTCCAGAAGAAGGTCTCGAGCAGACTTACAACGGCGATCGCGGCGATGCTCGCGAGCTGTTTGGGAGAGAGAGTCATCGACCCGGATCCGCAGACACACCGTACCGGGGCGTCGTCGTTCGAGGCAAGACCTCGAGCGGGCGCGGAGAATGATTGCGACGGTTGCCCGTTGCTCTTAGAAGGTGCCGAAAACTCCGGCGGAGCCGAGCCCAATCCACGGGGTTACGCGCAGCCGAGATTCGGGGGCCGCGGGGGCCGGCGCCTCGCCGCCACCGTTGCCGCCGCCGGTCTCCGACGGGGCACGCGCAGGGGTCTCGGAGGGCGCCTCGTGGCCGATGATGAGCGTCGTCACCGCGACGCCGGCGCCCACGAGGCCCACGATGAAGCCGACCGTCGAGATCGTCCCCATGGTGCTCGCCGAGTTGTAGTCGGACGTCGGCTGCCCGGCCGGGCAGACATGGTTGGGACACTCGGTCTTCAGCTTGGACGTCGTCGAGAGCGAGAGGATGCCCGTGATCGTGCCCGCAACGAGTCCCGCAGCGCCGACGCCGCCGGACACATAGGTGAGGACCGTCGGCGAGTGCACCTTGGTCTCGGAGGTCGACGTCGACTCCTTGGCGGGCTCGCCTTCGCCGCCGCCCGCGGGCGCCCCTTCACCGCCGGCACCGCCGGTCGACAGCACGAGCTGGACCTGCTTCTTGTCGCCCTCGGCGACGTCGATCTCCTGGGATGCCTCGCCGCTCGTCCCCTTGGCCGTCACCGTATGGTGACCGGGGTTGACCTTGCGCGGCAGGCCGGCGATCGACGCCGGGATCGACGCGCCGTCGATCGATACGGCCGCCGTCTCGCCCTCGGCGGTCCCGCCGACGGTGATCGTGACCGACGGGATCTTCGGTTCGACCGTCGTGTCGAGGTCGTCCGCCTTGTTCCGCGCGTCGGTGAACGGCGCTGGGTCGTTCGGGCCCTGAGGCAGCTTGCGAATCGCGGCGATGGTGTCGCGCGCTTCGAGCAGCAGACCAAGGGCCACTTGGGTCTTGGCGACCTCGAGCCCTGTCGTCGGCACGTGCATCAGCGAGTCAGCCGTCTTGAAACGCTGCAGCGCGGCCTTGAGGTCGCCCTTGTCGCGGAGCTCGCGCCCTTCGCCCATCATCGACCGCGCGGTTTCGCGATCGGACGAACTTGGGTCCGCGTGGGCCGAGGGGGCCACCAGGAGGGCTGCCGCTATCGCCGCGACCAGGCAGCTTTGCCTCACTCGTCCAGAGAACTTAGAAGCCATCGTCTTGAGCCTTTTTCTTGGGGGCAGGGGCCGGCTTGCTCGCCGGCTTCGGTGCGGCAACCGGTTGTGGCGCTACATAGGTGGGGCGCTGCACGGCGGCATACGTGGCCGCCGGGGCCGCGGTTGACGTCGGGGCGACGGGCCGCAGCGCGTTGGCGTCGATCGTGGGGACGCTGGCCGTGACCGTCGGCACCGGGGCGGCGAGTGCCGCCGTGGGCGCGACTACCGTGCCGACGGGGGGGCTCGCCACGGCCGTGGCCGCGCTGGGGATCGCAGTCCAGCCGGGCTGGTTGGGCGGCGGCATCGTCGGCGCGGGGGAAGCGACCGCGGTCGAGGGCTTCGCGTCGACCGTCGCCGGCCGCGAGAGCATCATCACGAGGCCGCCGATCGCCATCACGGCCCCGGCCGCGACGCCCGCCACCGCCACGGTCCGACCGCGCGAAGGACGTCGCGCCCCGAGATCGATCGCCGCGGAGCCGAGCGTCCCTCCCGTGACGACCGAGTGATTCCCTGACCCGGTGCTCGGGGTCGAGCCCGGGCCCGATCCCACATTCACGCCGTGAGCCGAACCGACGCCGTGAGCCGAGCCAACCCCCGGAGCCGAGCCGACCCCTGGGGCCGAGCCCAAGCCCGGAACGGACGGAGCCCCGACGCCGGCACCCGTCCCGCCCGTGCGTTGGCCGTGCCCCGTCCCGACGCCATGCGACGACTTCGAGTGCGGCCCTGGCTCTCCAGGCATCCCAGGCATCCCGAGGGCCTCGCCCGTGCCGAGCATCGTGGTGCCCATCGTGCCGGACACCCCGGTGACTTTCACGTTGGCGCGCATGATCTCTTCGTACCGATCGCGCTCCGCGGCGGCCTTCAGGCCAACGGCGATGGCCTCCTTGCGCTTCTTCGCGCGGTCGGCCATGTGCTCCGCGAGAAACGCGGACACCATCGTCTGCGTCGTCTGAAGGCCCGCTTCGACGATCGCCTCTTCGAGCGCCTCTTGCAGCTCGAGGGCCGTGGCGAACCGGTTCTCCATCGACGCCGTGAGCGCCTTCTTCACGACGCGCGCCACGGCCGGATCCACCGACTGAGGGAGGGGTACCGGCGGCCGGCCGCTCGTCAGCACCATCAGGGCTTGCACGTCGTTCTCGCCGTCGTAGGGCGGCTTGCCGGAGAGCAGGTGATAAAGGATGGCGCCGATCGCCCAGATGTCGGCGCGCCGGTCGACCTTGCCGCCCACCGCCTGCTCGGGCGCCATGTAGCGGATCTTGCCCTTGACCTGCCCGGCGTTCGTGTCGCCTGCCAGCCGGTCGCGCGCCTTGGCGATGCCGAAGTCGATGAGCTTGGCGATGCCCTTCGAGCTCACGAGCACGTTTTGCGGCGAGACGTCGCGGTGCACGACGCCGAGCAGCGAGCCGTCTTCCTCGCGCAGCTCGTGTGCCGTGTGAAGGCCGCCGCACACGTCTGCAAGAATGCGAAGGACGATCCCGGGCGGGATCTTGGACCCCTTCTTCGTGAGCGCGCGGTGGACCGTCGAGAGGGATTCGCCGTCGACGTACTCCATCACGAGGTACGTGATGTCGTGTTGTTCGCCGACGTCCAAAATCTGCGCGACGTTCGCGTGCTCGATGCGTGAGGCGATCCTTGCCTCGTCCTGAAACATCGCCTGGAATCGGACGTCGGACGCGAATTTCGGAAGGACTGTTTTGACGGCGACGAATTTTTCGAAGCCATGCTTGCCCGAGTGCCGCGCGATCCACACGCTCGCCATCCCGCCTTCCGCGATGGGACAGAGCAGCTCGTACCTATCCAGCTTGAAGCCGGGTGCGAGCGGCGAGGGCCGAGGGGGCAGTAGGCTCACTTTCCCAAAGTATCGCGCGAAATCATGGGCAAAGCGAGTGTCTACAGACACGCGCTCGAAACCAGCCGCTCACGAAAGCGCACCTGTACGCAAGCGCACGTCACGCTGTGTCATGGCGCGTCGACGCACCCGAGGCGGGCACGAGTCAGTTCCAGGTCGCGACGCTGCCGCTGCATGCCGCGCTGGTTCCCGTCGTCACGTTGCCGGAGTCGACGCTGCCGTATTCCCAGCAGTAGGAGGTTCCACTGTACGTGCCGCAGTACGCCGTTGAGGTAGTCCCGAGGCAAACGACGATCTCTGCGCCGCAGCACGTGGACGTCTGAGTGCACGAACCCCCGGTGTAGGCCTGGCACGCGGCCTGGGCCTCGGTCTGGCTATGCGTATTGACCGCGCTGCAGTCGTAGTACGTCTCGCTCGCACCGGAGGAGATGCCGTTCGAATGGGCAGTCTGGCAGCTCGACCCCGAGCAGCAGGCCGTCCCGGCGCACTCGCAGCCGTCGGTGTCCGGCGCGGTGCCCGCGTTGCAGTCTCGACGCAACGAGTTGCATGCGTAGCTGCACGAGGTGGCGCCGCTGGCGCACGAGGGCGTGCCCGTCGTGGTGTTGCACGCCTGCCCGCACTTGCCGCAGTTGGTCGTCGACTCCGGCGTCTCGCAACCGTCGGTGTCCGGCGCGGTGCTCGCGTTGCAGTCGTAGTACCCCGAGCCGCACGTGTAGCTGCAGGAGTTTGTCGTGTCGGAGCAGCTGTCGGCGCTGAACGTGTTGGAGTTGGTCGCGCCGCACGCCTGTCCGCACGCGCCGCAGTTGCTCGTCGACTCGGCCGTCTCGCAGCCGTCGGTGTTCGGCGCGGTCATGTAGTCGCAGTCGTAGTGCCCGGCGCTGCACGTGTAGCTGCACGAGGTTCCGTTGCACCCGTCGGCGCTGAACGTCCCGGCGTTGGTGGCGCCGCACTTGTTGAGGCACCCGCCGCACGTCGACGTGGACGTCGCCGATGTCTCGCAGCCATCGAGGTCCGGCGCGGTGCTGGCGTTGCAGTCGAGAAGCAAGCTATCGCACGCGTAACTGCACGTCGTGCCGTTGCACGAGGGTGTTCCCGTCGTCGTGTTGCAGGCGCTGCAGCCGGCGCAGTGCGCGGTGGTGTTGGTCGCGGTCTCGCAGCCGTCGGTGTCGG
Organism: Myxococcales bacterium; assembly: GCA_003139415.1. GTDB lineage: Bacteria > Myxococcota_A > Polyangia > Polyangiales > Polyangiaceae > Palsa-1150. The sequence continues at coordinate 5,031 of PLIR01000254.1, forward strand.
GAGCCGCCGAGGCGTTGCAGTCCGCGAGCCCCGAACTGCAGGCGTAACTGCACTTCACGCCGTTGCACGACGCCGTTCCCGTCGTCGTGCTGCACGCCACGTTGCAGCCGCTGCAGTTCGACGTCGTGTTGGTCTGCGTCTCGCAGCCGTCGGTGTTCGGCGCCCCGGACGTGCAGTCGGCATAGCCGGGGCTGCAAGCATACGTGCACGACTCGCCGCTGCAGCCGGCGTCCGCCGAGTGACTCGTGTTGCAGGAGACGCCGCACGCGCCGCAGTTTGCGATCGTGTCCGGCGTTCCGCAGCCCGCGTCGTGTGTGCCGCCGGCTTCCGGCATCCCGCCGCCTGCCTCGGGGGCCGCGTCGTTTACCGAGCCGCCGCCACCTGCCTCCACGGCCGCGTCGTTCACGCCGCCGCCTTCCGCGACCTCGCCATCTTCGCTCGCGTCTTCGTTCGCGTCGTCGAAGGCACCGTCCGTCGCGATCTCGGCGTCGCCGTCCTCGCTGGCGCCGCCGTCGGTGCCCTCGGAGAGCGGGCCGTCGTCGCCCGCCCCATCGGCGCCCTGGACAGAGGCGGCCTCTTGATTGCCGCTGGTCGAGCCGTCGTGCCGGGTTGTCAGGCTGGCGTCGACCGCCCCCCCCGTGGAGTAGTCGCTCAGCCCGGTGATGAGTCCACACGCGCCAAGCAGGCTCGCGAGAAAGCCAGTCGCTGCGACACGCGTGAAAAGACGCACGCTACAAGAATACGCTGCCGGCCGCCCCATGCCTAGCGCCGGGCCGCCGCGGGCACCGCCGCAGAAACCGTATTGTCTTTTTTAGGTGCTCTAGGTGCTTTGCCTTGCTTGCCCTTGCAGGCCGCCAGCGGCATGAGCTCCGCTTTGCCCCAATTGACACCGAATTGGGCGAACGGAACGAATGGGCCTAGGCGCGTTTTCATCGTCGCCAGCGCGATATCGCTCGCGTCGATCCCAATATAGACGCGCTGCAGCGCGCGGGACGCGGCGAGGGTCGTTCCGCTGCCAGCATACGGGTCGAGGACCCTGTCGCCCGGTGCAGTTAGCGCCGCGACGAGCCGCGCGAGCAGCGCCTCTGGCTTTTGGGACGGGTACCCGGTGCGCTCGCGAGAGATGGGCGCCAGAACCCCGATGTCCCAGACGTCGCCCATCGGCACCCCCGCGGACGTCTCCGCCGTCGACGAGGACCGCGCGCGCCTGCCGTTCGTGAATACGGCGCGCTGCTTGCCGGTGCCCCACGTCGCCAGCGTCGAAGCGGCGAGGGGCTCGTACGGTTGGTTCCAGCGCGGGACGGCGCGCGGCTCGCGCCGCCAGCGCAAGAGGACGTCGTGGACGCGCTGGAAGTTCGGCGTCTTGCTCGGCCAGCGGCGATAGCGCCACACGATCTCGCTCGCGAAGGCGTCGGCACCGAAGATCTCGTCGCCGAGGACGCGCACGTAGTGGCTCGTCTTGGGGTCGACGTGAACCACCACCGATCCGTGAGCCGCGAGGAGGGAGCGGACTGCGGTCAGCCGGGCGCCCAGGGCCTCGAGCCACGAGGCCAAGTCCGGCCAGCGGTCGTCGAATGCGGGCACCTTCGTGCGCGGGGCACCCGGCTTTGCTCCGGCCTTGCGGAGAAACGCCGCGTGCTCTCGGTTCGTGAAGAACGGCGGGTCGAGGTAGGCGAGCGTCACAGTCTCGGCGTGGTCGGCCTCGAGGGCCCGGAGCCACTCCAGGTTATCCCCTTGGAGGAGCGTTCCGGTGCCGTCGGCCGCCACCCATGCCCGGGAAGGGGAGGGCGCGGGCGAAGGATCGGCGGCCGCCAGGCCTCGTTCCTTGCCCTCCCACGACAGCATCACGGAGCGAGAGGGGCTCATGGGCGGATCGTAACGAGGCGCAGCTCGCCGAACCAAGATCCCCGTAGTATTCCGGCGACCATGACCCCGTCCCCGTGGCCTTGCGTCGCCCACGCGAGCACCGCCGACCACGAGCCTGCGGCACCCGGGAGCGGCGCCACTTCGCCGTGACGGTGCGGTTCATCCTGGCCGTCGCGCTCGGGGTCGCGGCTTCCGCCTGCGGTCATCCTCCCCAGGATTCGACGCCCGAGGGCGCCGTGCGCATGTTCCTCGACGCGATGGACAGCGACGACGACCCAGCTGCGACCCGGCGCGCTTACGAGCTCCTCGGGCCCGTCGCGCGCGCGAACCTGGCGGGCCGCGCGCACCGGACGAGTCGGTTGCAAGGTCGGCAAGTGGAGCCGTGGGAGATGATCGCCTCGGGCCTCTTCGGTCTCGCTTTTCGCCCGAAGGTGATGCGCTCGACGGGCGTCGGCGAGCGAGCAACTGTGGAGGTCTTCGGCGAGGACCCGCAAAGCGAGCACGCAAGCGTCGCGTGCGTGCACGTCCCCGCCGGCTGGCGGATCGAACCGGGCTTGCCCGAGCCTTAGCGGTTTGCGGTTGGCTCGGGCGGGGTCTCGGCCGCCGGCTCGAGGTGAAGGGCGTAGACGAAGCTCGCCGAGGTCGCCGACCGCGGGCCCGGGAACGCCGGCAGCGTCATCCCCTTGTAGAGCCCGAGAACGCAGCGGGTGACCGACTCTTCGCCGAAGTGGGCTTCGCCTTCGGCGACCTCCACGACCTGACTCGTTTGGCCGCTCCGTAGCACGCGAAAGTCCAGATCCATCTCGCCGCCGGCGTCCGGGTGGTCAGCGAGCGCGTTCGCGTAGCACCGCCCGACGGCATCCCACGGCGCGCGAAGAGCGTCGCGAAGGGCAGAGGCGCCGGGCACGGCGACGGGCACTGGGACGGGCTCGTCGCCCGTGGAGAGCGACACGTCGATCGTGACTTCGCCGGGCGCCTCCCCGGCCGGCAGAGGAATCTTGAGGGCCTGCCGCGCCACGCACGCGGCGGCGTTGTCGTCGCGCAGGGTGGTTGCCTTCGCGATCGAGGATCGTTCGACGGTACCGCGCGCGCCCACCTCGAGCTCGAGCGAGACCTTGCCCGCGAGCCCCTGATCGCGGCGAAGGGCGTTCTCGTAGCAATGACGGAAGGGCCAGTAGCCGAGGTTTCGCGCGACCCGCTGCGTTTCGGCGGCGCTGCGGCCGCCGGCGTCGGTCACGTCGACGATGATGCCGGGGGCGGGGTGGTAGGGGCGGCCGTGGCGGCCGT